>NZ_JBFTJE010000004.1:0-410539 GCF_056395265.1 Cupriavidus sp. 10L43_2 | reverse complement strand
GGAACCACCCCTTCCCATCCCGAACAGGACCGTGAAACGACTTTGCGCCGATGATAGTGCGGACTACCCGTGTGAAAGTAGGTCATCGCCAGGCTCTTATACCCAGAACCCCCAGCCCCATAAAGGCTGGGGGTTTTGCTTTGTGGGCTTCCGATTCAGCACACTGCACGTGCGATCGGAATGGTCTGTCGCGCCGTGGCTTCCGGATCGCGTACCGGCATCGGTGCCGCGACCGGCGTATCCATCAGCTTCCGATACCAGCCGTGGAAATGGCGCATGCCATCTTCCAGCGGGGTCTGGTACGGACCCGCATCTGTCTTTCCTTGTCGATATAGCGCGCGCCGGCCGGCGTCTACGCGCTCGGCAATCTCGTCGTCCTCGATCGCCGTTTCCATATAGGCGGCGCGGTGCGCCTCCACCAGTTCGCGGTCGAACGCGGCCAGCTCCTCCGGGTAATAGAACTCGATGACGTTCATCGTCTCGTGGACACCCTTCGGATATAGCGTCGATAACACCAACGCGTACGGGAAGACCTCGATCATATGGGTCGGATAATAGGTCGCCCAGATCGCACCGAAGTCAGGTACCCGGCCATCGCCGTAAGCGAGCAGTCGCTCATGCCAGGTACGGTACGTGTCGGTGCCTGCGATCTCCAGCGTTGGATGCACGTCGATCCGCTGCACGCTGTACCAGTCTCCATATTCCCAGCTCAGTCCCTCGCTATGCACGTAGCGGCCCAGTCCCGGGTGGAAGGGGCCGATGTGATAGTCGTCGTTGTAGATTTCGACGAAGGTCTTCCAGTTGCAGTCGCAACGGTGCATTTCCACGTGGTCGAGCACGTAGTCGCCAAAATCCAGTTCGGGCCGGTCGAACAGGCCGCGCAGGTCTTGCGCGGCGTTGCGCGGGCCCTCGAACAGGAAGCCATTCACGTTCTGGAGCGGAAAGCGCTCCAGGTTCCGGCACGGTTTTTCAGGAAATTGCGGTGCGCCGATCAACTGGCCGCTGCTGTCGTAGGTCCAGCCGTGGAGCGGGCAGACGATGTTGCCGCCGCGCTCGCGCAGGTTGCCCTGGCCGGTGCCGGCTGTCGCGCCGGGTCCGCCGGGTCCGCCGGGTCCGCCGGGTCCGCCGGGTCCGTATTGGCCGAGCATGAGCGCCTGCCGATGCCGGCAGACATTCGAGATCAATTCCACGCCATGGTCGGTGCGCACCAGGACGCGTGCGTTGTCCTCATGGCCCAGCGCGCGCCAGTCTCCCGGGTCGGGCACCATGCGGTCGTGGCCGATATAGCTGGAGCTGCGCGGGAAGATGCGTTCCATCTCCATTGCAAAGACGTCTTCATCGCAATAACTTGAAACCGATAACTGCAGGGCCTCCGCTTCGAAATGGGAGGACTGACTCAGATCGGACATGGGTGTTCTCCTTGCACGGATGAGCGCCGCCGCGCATGGCGGACGCATACGAGGAAAAATCAGAAAAAAGTGAGAGAGGGGACGCGGGCGGGCTAGGGCCCGTCGCGGGCAGCGAGTCGTGCCAGGCGCTCGGGTACGCGTTGGCGCGGACAGGTGGCGCACATCTCGCCGTCGGTGCGGCGGTAGTGGAGGCAGCAACCCTTGCGGGCGAGGGCGAGCCGTTCGGCGCCGCTGCCATCGCGGTAGGCGAGGAAACCGCATTCGCCGCCCAGGCCGATGGCCTCGAGCCAGCGTTGTCCCAGCGCATGCATGCGCGGCGCGTCCCAATCGGTTCGCTCGCGCTGCACGCACAGTAAGGCGCCGAGGACGCAATCGGCCAGCAGTCGGCCGGCCGCCTTGACCGGCAGCGGGCCGACGTCACGCCATTGCGCGTGCAGCCGAGTCCAGCCTTCGGCGATCTGGCGGGCGACGCCCCGCAGCCCGTCATCCTCCGCGCCCAGCCGCGGCGTATGCGGCGCGATGCGGAAACCGTGGATGCCGCCCGCCTCGGTGCGCTGGGACAATGCCGACAGATCCGGCGCGCACGCACAGCAATGCACGCCGACTATGCCGAGATACACCGGTTGCCAGATATGCAATCCCCAAGCGCGAAGTGACCAATAGTGCGCCCCGGCTTCGGGGACATGCGCGCCGAGGTGCCGCACCATCGGTGCGATGTCCTCTGCGCGCGCCTCACTCCACGCGCGCCCGCCCCGGCCGCCGCCATCGTCGATTCCGTCGATTCCGTCGATCGTGCCGATGGTGCCGTCAAGTCCCGGCACCACGCGTGCGGCCGTGGCCAGCAGCGTTTGGAGTCGGTCCGGCGCGGGCGCGAGCATCAGGCGGCCGCCTTGACGTTGGCGGAGCGGGCGCGGCCGGCCACGGGGTTGGGCAGCGACCCCGCCATGGTCAGGCTCGACGCCGGATCCGCCAGGTTCACCATCTGCAGGTTGTTCTTGAGCTGCAGCCGGTTCAGGCACGAATGCAGGAAATCCGGCGCGAAGAAGTCGTAGCGCGCGAACTTGTGCTGCAACTCGGGATGCGCCGCCTGGTAGTCGTGCGCGCTGTCCGCCACCACCTGCCAGAAGTCGTCCTCGGAACAGCTGCCGCCCTCCACGAGGATCTGGGCCATGTGCCGGAACACGCCGTCGAACACGTCGATGAAGATGCCGAGCAGCTTGTAGTCCTCGGGCACGTCCACGGCGAGCCGCTGGATGCCTTCCGGCAGCACCGCGTCCTTGTTCAGGATGGCCGACTCCTCGGCGATGTCCTTCATGAACACCCGCGCGACGGTATGCCCCTCCAGCACCAGGATCAGGTTCTCGCAATGCGGCATGAACACGAGGTCGTGCGCATAGAAGCAGTGCATCAGCGGTTCGAGGTAGGCGCGCAGGTACTGGCGCAGCCACGTCCGCGCGGAGAGCCCCGAGCGGCGGATCAGCGCCGGCAGCAGGGCGTCGCCCTGCGGGTCGGTGTGGAGCAGCGCGGCCATCGTCATCAGCCGTTCACCCTCGCGCAGCTTGCCGAGCGGGCTTTCGCGCCAGAGCGCCGACAGCATCTTCTTGTAGGGGCTGTCCGTCTCGAGCGCAGCCTCGTAGTAGCGGTTGCGATAGCCGACCGACGCCACCTCGCGCAGGATGCTGAAACCGTAGCCGCGCAGCGTGGCATCGTCGTTGATCAGCCCGTCCAGGAAGGCGTTGATGGCGGGCGTGCCGGCCATGTAGTACGGCGACAGCCCGCGCATGAAGCCCATGTTCAGCACCGACAGCGAGGTCTTCACATAGCACTTGTCCGGCTGGGAGGCGTTGAAGTACGTGCGCACCGACTGCTGGGCGGTGTACAGGTCGTCGCTGTAGCCGAGCGGGATGATCTTGCGATTGGCTACATCGGCGGCAAACGCGATGCTGAGCTTGTTGAACCACTGCCACGGGTGGGCCGGCATGTAGAGGTAGTCCTCTGGCGCTACATCGGCCTGCGCCAGCGCCTGGCGGAACGCGGCCAGGCGCGCTTCGCCCAGTTCGCTCGCCATGTGGGCCTCGTAGTCCAGCCCGGGAATGCTGGCGAAGTGGGCGTTGTCACGATGCACGGCCAGCCAGATCACGGCGAAGCGCGAGCCGGTCTCCGGGGCGAAGGCGCGGTAGTCCTCGGCATCGAAGCCGAGCCGGCCGTTGTTCGCCACGAAGCCCGGGTGGCCTTCGATCATCGCCCACTCGTAGGTCTGGAAATCCGCGTCGAGCAGGGCCTCTGCGCTCGGCGCCTGCGGGTTGTGCTTGTAGGCCGCGCCGAACAGCGTGCTGCTGATCTCGTCGAGGTAGACCGGCAGCTTGTCGGCGGGAATGCCGAGCGTGTGCTTGAAGTCGTTGATGAAGGTCAACGCGTCCAGCGGCACGCTGGCGCCGTCGAGCACGCGCTCGATGCTGGCCGGGTCGATGCGCCAGTGGCGCAGGGCCATCGGCTGGCCGTCGAAGGTGTAGTGGCAGTTGGGCGTGTCGGCGTCGATGCGGTAGCCGGTCCAGCCGTCCGCATCGGCCGCGCCTTGCGCCGCCGGCGTGATGACTACCTCGTGCGCGTATTCGGCGATGGCCTTGCGCACGAGCAGGCGGTTCACTTTGGCCCAGACGGCCGGTTCGAGGTGGCTGACCACATGGCGCGGCTCGCGCGTGGTCTGGGCTTGCAACGTGGCGTGGATGGTGGCGTCAAGCGGGGCGTTCATCGGTGAAATCTCCTCGGATGGATCGTTCGAAATCGGGGCGGGTGCAGAAGGCCAGCCAGGCGGTCTTCTGCGGCAGGGTGATCTGGCGGTCGTAGGCGAAGCCCACGGCGCGGTTCAGGGCATGGACCTTGTCGTTGCGCGCATCGGGCTCCACCACCACGCGCTGGGCGCCCAGTGTGTAGAACGTGTGCGCCATGACGTGGCGCAGCACGTCGCGCGTGAAGTGGCGCACCGGTGCGGCCGGCGGCCCGACGAAGAAATGCATGCCGATGTCACTGGCGCGCGGCGCGAAGTGCGTGCCGACGGGCTCGTGCGCGGGGTCGTAGCATTCGATCAGGAACGCCGGCGCCCCCTCGCAGAGGCCCATGTAGGCGCCGCCATGGCCGCTCGCGAGCAGATCCGTGTAGAAGCGGCGCGTCTCGTCGAGCGTCAGGTCCTGCATGTTCCAGAAGCGCGCGTAGTCCATGGTGAACCAGCGATGGAGCAGGCCGATGTCGTGGTCGAGCGACAGCGCCCGGATCGTCATGGCCGGGTGGAGCGACGGGCGCAACGCGGCGGGAATCGGCTCGGCGCCTCCACGGGTGATGTCCCAGCGGTCAGCTTGCATGGGGCGCTCCAGCAAGTCCGGCGGTACCCGCGGCATCGGTCTGAGGCTGCGCGGCTGGCGCCGCGTGGCGACGATCCACCCCAAAGGTCCAGCGGTCCAGCGCGGCGGTCAGCAGCATGCCGGCGGCGGCCAGCACGAAGGTGACCTCGATGCCGAAGCGGCTCACGATCAGCCCGGCGCCGAACGACGACAGCAGCACCCCCAGGTTCTGGAAGAAGTTGGCGATGCTGAAGTCCTTGGCGTAGGCGTCCGGCGTGCTGACCTTGAACAGCGTCACCTCCAGCTTCACGATGACCTGGAACATCGACCACCCGTACAGGCAGCGTCCGATCAGCACCAGCGCCGGGGACGGCGCCGCCTGCAACAGCAGCCCCACAGTACCTAGCAGCAGGTTGCCGAGCGTATGGTCGAGCAGCTTGCGGCCGTCCCGCGTGGCCCGCTTGTTGGCGATCAGCGCCACCAGTGCGACCACGCCCGGAATCGCGAACACCAGCCCCGTCAGCATCTGGTTGTGCATGCCGGAGATCTGCTCCCAGTACACCGAGAAGAACGGGCGGACGAGGTAGGCGCTGAAGTCGAACAGCAGCATCAGCAGGCTCAGGCGCAGGATCAGCCCCAGCGTGCCGCGCCGCGCCGTGCTGGCGGCACTGCCTGCCGCCGGCGGCGGCGCATCGGTGCCCAGCACGCGCACCACCCGGCCGGTCCGGATCAGGTAGATGCACAACGCCATCTGCACGAAGTCGCCAGCGGCCATCATCCACAGGCAGGTGCGCGGGCCGAACTGCTGGAGCGCCATCCCGCCCGCCATCGCCCCGAAGATGCCGCCGATATGCACCACCACCGAGAGCAGGCCGATGGTGGCGCCGTGCGTCTCGGCCTTCTCCAGCCGCATCAGGTACGGAAACATCAGCAGGTAGCTGCTCTTGGTCATGAACATCAGCATGGTCAGCACCCAGAAGGCGGTGACCGTCTCCGCCCAGGCGCTCAGGGCGCCGAAGGTGCCGGCTACGAGCTGGGTGTAGACCAGCAGGTGCATGGTTTCCACGCGCCGCGCCACGCGCGCCCAGAGCGGCAGCGTGCACATCACGGCGATGGAGATGGCGGCGATGTAGGCGCCCACGTGCACCGGGCTGGTGATGCCGTAGCGCACTTCGAAGAACTGCGGGTAGAACGCGATCAGGATGGCGTCGCTGATGACGCCGAACGCGGACATGATGACGATGGTGAGTCGCAGGCTCATGGTCTATCCCGCCACCGTGATCAGCTGCGCCAGCGCTGGCTGGGCCGGCATGGGCGTGCCGTTGCCGGGGGCCGGCACGGTTGCCGAAGCTTCCGTCGCCTCGATTCGCTCGAAGCCGCTGTTGGCGCGCGGGGCGAAGTCCTGGAACGTGGTGCGCGCCTCGGCGCGATAGTGGTCCACGCCGGTCAGCGCGTGCAGCAGCCGTGCATTGCGATGGCAGGCCATGCCCAGGTCCGGGTTGGTCAGGCCGTGGCTGTGGAAACCGGCGTTCTGCACGAAGATCTCGTCGCCATGCACGTCTACCGCGAAGTTGCGCGCCTGCTGGTAGCGGCCGCCCGCATCCCAGCGGATGCGCTCGCGAATGCCGTCGATAAAGGCCGGCACGCGATGCGTGTAGCCGGTCGCCATGACCACGCCGTCGGCCACGTGGCGGTAGGCCTCGCCCAGATCCATGTGGCGGAACGTCATCTCGTACTGGCGCGCGGCGGGGTCGAAGTGCATGCCGTCCAGCGCGAGGTTGGTCAGCAGTTGCGTGCGGGCCCCGGCGCGGTGGCGCTTTTCGTCGAGCGTGTCGTAGATCTGGTCGATCAGCGTCTTGTTGATGCCGTTGTAGATGCTGCGCTGGTCCTCCAGCACGCGCGTCTTCACGGATTCGCCCAGGTCGTAGAAGTGGTCGCTGTAGGCCGGCGAGATCAACTCCAGCGTGAGCTTGGCGTTCTCCATCTGGAAGAAGCGCGGCGAGCGGGTCACCCAGTTCAGCGTATAGCCGTGGGTGTCGCAGTCCTTGAGCAGGTCGTGGTAGACCTCGGCGCCGCTCTGCCCGCTGCCGATGACAGTGATGGTGCGGCGCTGCTGGAGCCAGCGCTTGTTGGCGAGGTAGGCGGAGGTGTGGATCGGCGCGTGCTCGCCCGCGCAGCAGGCGGGCAGGTTCGGCGTGCTGCCGATGCCGAGCACAAGCCGCCGCGCGCGATGCCGGAACGGCGTTCCGGTGTGCGTATCGACGCCACTCACCACGTAGCCGGGCAGCGACGGGTCGTGACGGATGTCGAGCACGTCCTGCCGATAGCGCACGTTGGGCAGCTGCCCGGCGGCCCACTTGCAGTAGCGGTCGTACTCCTGCCGCGTCAGATAGAAGTTCTCGCGGATGTAGTAGTTGTAGATGCGGCCCTGCTGCTTGCAGTAGTTCAGATAGCTGAAGCGGCTGGTGGGGTCTGCCATCGACACGAGGTCGGCCAGGAACGGGTTCTGCAACGTCGTGCCGTCCACGAGCATGCCCGTGTGCCAGCCGAACGCTTCCTTCTTCTCGAGGAACAGGCTGCGTACGCCGGGCAGCGGATCGGCCAGGCACGCGAGGCCGAGATTGAACGGGCCCAGTCCGACGCCGATAAAGTCATAAGGATCTTCATTGCTCATGTTTAGCCCTGGTGGATCGCGAAACAGGAAGGCTTCCGCAGTGGAAGGGGGATACCCATCAAGACGAATGGCCTCGTAATTCGTTTAGTTCGGCCATGTCATTCACTTAAAACATGCGGGGCTGTGCGGGCTCGCGTCATCGAAGCCGTGCTACGCGTGCCTGGGCACGCGCGAGGCACGCATGGCGCGTGCACGTGTGGAAGATCGGCAAGCGGAAGGAGAGCGGCGCGCGGCATCCACCGCGCGGCCGTAGAGATCAGCGGGCGACGGTCATCGCGCAGCCGTGCGCTCAGCGCGCGATATTCATCGCACTGAGGGCGCTGCGCGCATCCTGGAGGATGAAGTTCACCATCGTGGCCGAGATGCCCAGCCGCTCGGCGATGCGCTTCTGCGTCTGGTCCTCGTAGTAGTACTGCACCACCGCGTCGCGGGTGCGTGATGGCAGGCGCCGCATCGCGTCACGCAGGCAGGTGGTTTGCTCATGCGCCATGGCGATGCAGTCCGGCGAGTTGGTGTCGAGCGGTGCGTCCTGCTCGGGCACATCGCCGATGAATAGCCGCTTCTCCAATTGTTGGCGCCGGTAGCTATCCAGCGCGAGATTGCGCACCACCCGGCTGATGTAACTCGCCTCGCTGCGCAAGGCTTCGGGGCAGGGGTCCTGGCAGAGCTTGAGAAACGCGTCGTGCAATACGTCCTCGGCCAGGCAGGGGCAACCCAGGATGCGGGTGGCCACGTGGAGCAGGCTGCGCCGCTGGGCGATGAAGGTGTGTAAAACCGTGCCGGATGGATCGTGCGCAGGGGGCGTGTCAGCGCGGGCAGGGGGCGTGCGATCGTCGATCACTGTCATGTGAACTCCATGGGAAGGGCCATGCGTTCCCCGCAGCGGGGATGTACCGTTTTCAACGAGGCGCCCATCCTAAAGTAAATGCGAATCGTTCTTATTAATGACCGCGCCGCACAAGTGGTCACTGAGGACGAAAGCTGAACACAGACTTAAATGACGTGATATGCGAGGAAGATACGTCTTGTTACACGCACGATGCCGACAGCACGCCAGTGCAGGCCTTACCCATCGGTTGTAATTCCGGAGCGCTCCCTAGCCGGCACGCGGCCCCCAGGGCGCCCGGCACCGCACGTGCGGGACCGGCACGGCTTTCGCTACCTCATGAAGGGAGCGGTGGTGATTTCCTCCCGCCGCAAACGATTTGCCATGTGGAGGTAAGCCATGAAGACCATGAAGACGATGCGCGCCAGCAGTGTGTTGGCCGCCGGGGCGCTGGCGCTGATGTCGGTGTCGGCGCTCGCGCAGATGACGCCGGGCCAGCGTGACCCCTACACGCAGGGCGGTGTCACGTCCACGCCGGTCGACCCCTCGACCAGCGGCGCGCGCACGGGCGACAAGTTCGACCCGTACTCGCAGGGCGCGGCGCAACCGACGCGACAGGATCTGGCCCCGCAGCAACAGCAGCAGATGCAGATGCCTTCGCAAAAGTACGATCTGGTGCCGGGCGCGACGACCACGACCAATCGCAGCTATGGCAGCGCTGCCTATCAGGGCGACATGCGCTGGACAACGCCGAATCTTGGCCGGCCCATCGGCGAGCGGAATCGCTATCTTGATGGCGCCTGATCGTTGATCAGACCTCAAATAAGAAACGCCCCCGTTTTTCCGGGGGCGTTTCTTATTTGAGGCGGCAAGGCGCAGTCGGACGCGTGAGCGTCACAAAAGTGCGCCATAATTCACTGAAAGCCGCTATCCGTACTCACCCGCCGTGTATTTCAGTGCATTACACGGCAAGTCCTGTCATCCAGATTCTTCTTCAAGCTGGTACGATGACGCGCATCTCGTCATTCGGCTATGGAACTAGTTGCAATCCTGTTAGCCGAATGCTGCATTGCATCACGACGGCGACGGCTTCCCTGGAGGAGACGGTTGTCTTTACCCTGATACAAAGGGTGCCGCCGTGCGGTGCAGACATTACCGTGGCAATGCGCCGCCAGCAGGCATCGGGAAAACCGATTATTGTGGCGGCCGGCAAGACGTAGCGCGACGTTCAGATCGGCGCACGGGCTGGCGCGAAGCACGGTGAACCGGACAAGCGAAGGAACGTGCAGGACATTTCAGAATACGGGGAGCAGGGCGGTTCCACGAACCCCCTGCGGCCGGACACGCGCGCGCGGCGCGGCCGGTCTTGTGTTTTCCTCCAGGCCAGCAAATGGCGAAAGCAGGGGCCCATGGCGACAATCCGCTGAACCCGACGACCGAATTTCGTGCCGGCGACCCGGCACGCCACTTGCGTCCACGCGCTGCGCCGTGGCGCCCGCCTGGTCTACGGGGCCAGGCCACAACATTCCGTTTCATCCTCGAGGAAATCGCTATGCAAGCAATGCGCGCCAGGCGTGCTTTGATTCCGGGCATGCTGGCCATCGCCGTCACGGTCCTTGCCGCCTGCGGCAAGGAAAACAAGCCGCCCGCAGCCCAGACGCCGGAAGTAAAGGTCGTGACGCTGAAGGACGAGACCGTGACACTCGACTCGTCGCTGCCCGGCCGGACCACGGCCTTCCGGATCGCCGAAGTCCGCCCGCAGGTGGACGGCATCATCCTGAAGCGGCTGTTCGTGGAAGGCTCCGACGTCAAGCAGGGCCAGCAGCTGTACCAGATCGACCCGGCTACCTACGAAGCCACGGCCAAGAGCGCCGATGCCACGCTGGCGTCGTCGCGCCTGCTCGCGGAGCGCTACGGGCGCCTGGTGGGCGAGGAAGCGGTCAGCAAGCAGCAGCACGACGAAGCCAAGGCTGCCTACCTGCAGGCCCAGTCGACGGCGGACCGCGCCCATATCAACCTGCGCTACACCAAGGTGCTGTCCCCGATTTCGGGCCGCATCGGCCGCTCGGTGGTCACCGAGGGGGCGCTGGTCACCAATGGCCAGGCCACCGCGCTGACCACCGTGCAGCAGCTGGACCCGATCTACGTGGATGTGACGCAACCGTCCACCACGCTGCTGCGGCTGCGGCGCGAACTGGCCGACGGCCGGCTCCAGGCCGCCGGCGCCAACGCTGCCAAGGTGATGCTGATGCTCGAGGATGGCAGCACCTATAAGGAAGCAGGCCGGCTGGAGTTCTCCGAAGTGTCCGTGGACCCGAGCACCGGCTCGGTCACGCTGCGCGCGGTGTTCCCGAACCCGCGCCACGAACTGCTCCCGGGCATGTTCGTGCACGCGCGGCTGGCCGAAGGCGTGAAGACCTCGGCCATCCTGGCGCCGCAGCGCGGCGTCACGCGTGACCTCAAGGGCCAGGCGACCTCGCTGGTGGTGAACGCCAACAATGAAGTCGAGCAGCGCGTGCTGAAGACCGACCGGACCATTGGCGACAAATGGCTGGTCACGGACGGCCTGAAAGCCGGCGACCGCGTCATCGTGGAAGGCCTCCAGTTCGTGCGCCCCGGCGCCAAGGTCAAGGCCACCGAGGCCAGCGCCACCGCCACCGCCGTTACGGCCCCCAATGCCGCCTCGGCCCCGGCCGCCGCTTCCGCGCCCGGCGCGGCCAAGTCCTGACCGGGACCGACGCATGAGGAATCGCCATGTCTAATTTCTTCATCGACCGGCCGATCTTTGCCTGGGTGATCGCGCTGGTCATCATGCTGGCAGGGGGGTTGGCCATCCGGTCGCTGCCTATCAACCAGTACCCGGCCATCGCCCCGCCGACCATCGCCATTTCGGTGAACTACCCGGGTGCGTCCGCGCAGACCGTGCAGGACACCGTGGTGCAGGTCATCGAACAGCAGATGAACGGGCTGGACAAGCTGCGCTACATCTCGTCGGAGTCGAACTCCGACGGCAGCATGACCATCACCGTGACGTTCGAGCAGGGCACCAGCCCGGACATCGCCCAGGTACAGGTCCAGAACAAGCTCGCCCTGGCCACGCCGCTCCTGCCGCAGGAAGTGCAGCAGCAGGGTATTCGCGTGACCAAGTCCGTGCGGAACTTCCTGGTCATCGTCGGCCTGGTGTCGACCGACCCCAGCCAGACGCGGGAGGATCTGTCGAACTACATCGTCTCGAACCTCCAGGATCCGATCTCGCGGACCGCTGGCGTGGGTGACTTCCAGGTGTTCGGCTCGCAGTACGCCATGCGCATCTGGCTGGACCCGGCCAAGCTCAACAGCTTCCAGCTGGCGCCGCTGGACGTGAGCACTGCCATCAAGGCGCAGAACGTGCAGGTGGCCTCCGGCCAGCTGGGCGGCCTGCCGGCCGTGCGCGGGCAGCAGCTCAATGCGTCGGTGATCGGCAAGACCCGTCTCCAGACCGCCGAGCAGTTCGGCAACATCCTGCTGAAGGTCAATCCGGACGGCTCGCAGGTGCGCCTCAAGGACGTGGCCGACGTGGGCCTGGGCGGCCAGGACTACAACATCAACGCGCAGTACAACGGCCGCCCGGCTTCGGGTATCGCCATCCGGCTGGCCTCGGGCGCTAACGCGCTGGATACGGTGAAGGCCATCCGCGCCACGCTGAACCAGCTCGAGCCGTCGTTCCCGGCGGGCATGCAGGTGGTGTTCCCGTACGACACGACGCCAGTCATCGCCGATTCGATCCACGAAGTGGTGAAGACGCTGCTCGAAGCCATCGTGCTCGTGTTCCTGGTGATGTATCTGTTCCTGCAGAACTTCCGCGCCACGCTGATCCCGACGATCGCCGTGCCGGTGGTGCTGCTGGGCACGTTTGGCGTGCTGGCGGCGTTCGGCTACTCGATCAACACCCTGACGATGTTCGGCATGGTGCTCGCCATCGGCCTGCTGGTGGACGATGCCATCGTGGTGGTGGAGAACGTCGAGCGGGTGATGTCCGAGGAGGGGCTGGGGCCGAAGGAGGCCGCCCGGAAGTCGATGGGGCAGATCCAGGGCGCACTGGTCGGCATCGCGCTGGTGCTGTCGGCGGTGTTCCTGCCGATGGCGTTCTTCGGCGGCTCCACGGGCGTGATCTACCGCCAGTTCTCGATCACGATCGTCTCGGCGATGGTGCTCTCGGTGCTGGTGGCGCTGATCTTGACCCCGGCACTGTGCGCGACCATGCTCAAGCCGATCGAGAAGGGCGACCACGGCGAGCACAAGAAGGGCTTCTTCGGCTGGTTCAACCGCAGCTTCATCCGCTCCACGCAGCGCTATGAGCGCAGCGTGGTCGGCATCCTGAAGCGGCGCGTGCCCTACCTGATCATCTACGTGCTGATCGTGGCGGGCATGGCCTTCCTGTTCACGCGCATCCCCACCTCGTTCCTGCCGGAAGAAGACCAGGGCGTGCTCTACGCCCAGGTGCAGACCCCGGCCGGCGCCACGGCGGAGCGCACGCAGGCGGTGCTCGACCAGATGCGGAACTACCTGCTCAATGACGAGGGCAAGATCGTCAGCTCGCTCTTCACCGTGAACGGCTTCAACTTCGCCGGCCGCGGCCAGAGTTCGGGCCTGGCGTTCATCCTGCTCAAGCCGTTCAAGGAGCGCGAGGGTGACGCCACCAGCGTGTTCGACCTCACCAAGCGCGCCCAGGCCAAGTTCAGCACCTTCCGGGACTCGCTGGCCTTCGCCTTTGCGCCGCCGGCCGTGCAGGAGCTGGGCAACGCTACCGGCTTCGACTTCTACATGCAGGACCAGGCCGGCCTGGGGCATGACGCGCTGATGGAAGCCCGCAACAAGTTCCTGTCGCTGGCCGCCAAGGACCCGGCGCTGCAACGCGTGCGCCCGAACGGGCTGAACGACGAGCCGCAGTACCAGCTGGAGATCGACGACGAGCGCGCCCGCGCGCAAGGCGTGTCGCTGGCGGACATCAACAGCACCATCTCCATCGCCTGGGGTTCCAGCTACGTGAACGACTTCATCGACCGCGGTCGCGTGAAGCGCGTCTACCTGCAGGGCCGCCCCAACGCGCGCATGAATCCGGAAGATCTGGACAAGTGGTTCGTGCGTAACGACAAGGGCGACATGGTGGCGTTCTCGACCTTCGCCACCGGCAAGTGGGGCTATGGCTCGCCCAAGCTCCAGCGCTACAACGGCGTGCCGGCGGTGGAAATCCTGGGCGAACCGGCGGCGGGCAAGAGCTCCGGCGAGGCCATGGCGGCGGTGGAAGCCATCATGAAGCAGATGCCGCAGGGCATTGCCTACTCGTGGACCGGCCTGTCGTACGAAGAGCGGCTGTCGGGCTCGCAGGCGCCGGCGCTCTACGCGCTGTCCCTGCTGGTGGTGTTCCTGTGCCTCGCCGCGCTGTATGAAAGCTGGGCGATTCCGTTCTCGGTGATGCTGGTGGTGCCGCTCGGCGTGGTCGGCGCGCTGCTGGCGACGATTGGCCGGGGCTTGTCCAACGACGTGTTCTTCCAGGTGGGCCTGCTGACGACCATCGGCCTGTCCGCCAAGAACGCGATCCTGATCGTGGAATTCGCCAAGGAACTGCACGAGCAGGGCAAGAGCCTGGTCGATGCGGCCGTGGAGGCGTGCCGGATGCGCCTGCGGCCGATCATCATGACCTCGCTCGCGTTCATTCTCGGCGTGTTCCCGCTGGCGGTGTCGCAAGGCGCCGGCTCGGGCAGCCAGCACGCCATCGGTACCGGCGTGATCGGCGGCATGCTCACGGCCACGGTGCTGGCCATCTTCTGGGTGCCGCTGTTCTTCGTGGTGGTGAACGCGCTCAAGGAGCGCCGCGAGAAGCACGATTCCTCCTCCCTCGAAAAGGAGGCCAAAGCATGAGACAAACGCTAATCAGCATGGCCGTCGCCGCTAGCGCGGCGCTCGCGGGGTGCAGCCTGATCCCGACCTACGAGCGTCCGGCGGCGCCGGTGGAAGCCGCCTATCCGCAGGGCGAAGCCTACCCGGCCGCCAACGGCGCCGGCCAGGTGCCACCGGCCGCGGAACTGGGGTGGCGCGACTACTTCGCCGATCCGCGCCTGCAGCGGCTGATCGACGTCGCGCTGCAGAACAACCGCAACCTGCGCGTGGCCGCCCTGAACGTGGAGGCGTACCGCGCGCAGTACCGCATCCAGCGCGCGGACCTGTTCCCGCAGGTGGGCGTGGCGGCGCAGGGCACGCGGCAGCGCGTGCCGGCCGACCTCTCCAGCACGGGCCAGCGGGTCATCAGCAGTTCGTATGGCGTGTCGCTGGGCACCACCGTTTGGGAAATCGACCTGTTCGGCCGGCTGCGCAGCCTGAGCCAGGCAGCGCTGGAGCAGTATTTCGCCAGCGACGAAGCCCAGCGCAGCACGCATATCGCGCTGGTGGCCAGCGTCGCCAACGCCTACCTGACGCTGCGCGCCGACGAGGCGCAGCTGAAGCTGACGCGCGAGACGCTGGTGACCTACGAGCGGACCTACAACCTCACGCGCCGCAGCTACGAGGAAGGCATTTCCTCGCGGCTGGACCTGCGCCAGTCGCAGACCCAGGTGGAAAACGCCCGGGCCTCGCTGAGCCGCTATACGCGGCTGGTGGCGCAGGACACCAATGCGCTGACGCTGCTGCTCGGCGCGAGCCTGCCGGCGGACCTGCCCGAAGGGCTGCCGCTCGATGGCAAGCTGGTGGCGGACGTGCCGGCGGGTTTGCCGTCTGACCTGCTCCAGAACCGCCCGGACATCCTCGCCGCCGAGCACCGCCTGCTGTCGGCCAACGCCGATATCGGCGCGGCGCGCGCGGCGTTCTTCCCGAGCATCTCGCTGACCGCCTCGGCGGGCACGGCGAGCCGCCAGTTGTCGGGGCTGTTCGATGCGGGTTCGGGCACGTGGCTGTTCTCGCCGCAGATCAACCTGCCGATCTTCACGGCGGGTAGCCTGAGCGCCAGCCTGGATTACGCGCGGATCCAGAAGGACATCAACGTGGCGACGTACGAGCAGACCGTGCAGTCGGCCTTCCGCGAAGTGGCGGACGGGCTGGCGGCGCGCGGCACGTACACGGAGCAGCTTGAGGCGCAGGTGCGCCTCGTCGAGGCGAGCCGGGACTACTTCCAGCTCGCCGAGGGCCGCTATCGCACCGGGGTAGACAACTACCTGACGCTGCTCGACGCGCAGCGGCAGCTGTTCGCGCAGCAACAGGTGCTGATCGACTCGCGCCTCAACCAGCTGACCAGCGAGGTCAACCTGTACAAGGCGCTGGGCGGTGGGTGGAACGAGGTGACGGCGCAGGCGAAGGGCGGCTGAAGACGTTCTCCCCTCTCCTGCTTGCGGGAGAGGGGAGCCCAAGCCAGCGCTGCTACAGCGTCGACTTCCCGAACAAGCTTTCCAGCAGGTCCACCACCAGCTCGGCCGTCTGGTTGTGGACGTCCCGGGCCGGGTTCAGCTCCAGCACATCGAGCGACCCCAGCGCCCCGGTATCCTCGATCATCTCCAGCGCCAGATGCGCCTCCCGATACGTCGGCCCGCCGCGTACCGGCGTGCCCACCCCCGGCGCGATCTGCGCATCCAGGAAATCCACATCGAAGCTGACATGCAGATGCGTATTCGCGTCGATGCCGGCGAGCGCCTGCTCCATCGTCTGGCGCATGCCGTTTTCGTCGATATAACGCATGTCGTAGACCGTCAGCCCCAGCTCGCGAAGGCGCAGCTTCTCCCCGGCATCCACGCTGCGGATGCCCACCTGGCGGATCGACTGGGCCGACATGGCCGGCGTGACGCCGCTCAGGGCGGTCAGCGGCGCGGGACCGTCGCCGCACAGGCAGGCCACCGGCATGCCGTGGATATTGCCCGTGGGACTGGTGCTGCCGGTGTTGGCGTCCGCGTGGGCATCGAGCCACAGCACCAGCAGTCGCTTGCCGGTCTCGCGGCAGTGGCGCGCGGCGGCGCTGATCGAGCCGATGGCCAGGCAGTGGTCGCCGCCCATCAGCAGCGGCATCTGGCCGCTGGCGAAGCAGGCATAGGCGGTGTCGAACACCAACTGGTTCCACGTCAGCACTTCCTGCAGGTGGCGCATGCCGTCGACGGGAAGCTGGCCGGGGTTGCCCGGGCCGCTGAGGTTGCCGAAGTCGGTCACCTGCAGTCCGTTGCGCGCCAGCGCCCCGGCAATATCGGCCACGCGCAGGGCCTCGGGCCCCATCGACGTACCGCGAATGCTGGCACCGACATCGGTGGGCGCGCCAATCAGCGTGACAGGATGCATGGGAGGCTCCGGTAGTTGCGGCTCCTCCCCATATTAGGCGCTATTCCGCCGCCGGGGCCGGCGCGCCCTGGTGGATAGGCGCCGACTGGATGGCGAACAGGGCCGCGCTGGCCGCCAGCCCCAGCCCGCCCGAGACCCAGAGCGCCTGTGCACCCCAGACGTCGATACAGAGCCCGAACAGCCACGGTGCCAGCGCCTGCGCGATGCGCGCCGGCACCATCAGCACACCCTGCCGATGCCCATACCCCTGCGGCCCGAAGATGACGAGCGGCAGCGTGCCCTTGGCGATGGTCAGGATGCCGTTGCCGGCGCCGTGCAGCACCCCGAACAGCGTGGCGGCCGGCGCGCCCGCGACCATGAAGGCCGCCGCGCCGATCGGGTGCAGGGCCGCCGCCAGCCGTGCCGACAGCAGCGGATGAACCTTGCGTAACAATCCGAACTCCAGCAGCCGGGCGCCAACCTGCGACGGCCCGATCAGCGCGCCGACGAGCACGGCCGTCGCCAACGTGGCGCCGCCGGCCTGCAACAGCCGCGGCAGGTGCGCGGCCATGGCCGTGCTGATGAACCACGTCGCCGCGAACACGAAGGCCAGTACCCAGGTGGCCGGCGCGCCCGACGCCGGTCCGGGCGCCGCCGGTTTGCCGGCTGCGGGTGCCGTGGATGGGGGCGCCGGATCGGCCCCCGCGCGCGGCAGGCTCGCATTGAGCGCGAGGCCCACCGTCAGGTGCAAGGCGGCCCAGACCAGACAGGCCACGCGCCAGCCATAGTGGCTCTCCAGCCAGGATGACAGCGGCCATCCCACGGTGCTGGCAAAGCCGGCGATCAGCGTGATGCCAGTGATCGCATTGCGCGAGCGCGTGCCGTACAGGCGCACCAGCGTGGCGAACGCCGCTTCGTAGAGCCCGCTGCCCATGCCGATCCCGATGACGAGCCACGCCAGGAACAGTCCCACGCTTTCCCGGGCCAGGCCGAGCCCCGCCAGGCCGGCCGCGAAGACGAGGCTGGTGGCCATCAGCACCGGCCGTCCGCCCAGCCGGTCGATCAGCCGGCCCGCGTAGGGGCCGAGCAGCGCCGAGACCACCAGCGCGGCGCTGAACGCCGCGAAGACCGTCGGCACCGACACGCCGGTGTCGCGCGCCATCGGCACCGCGAGCATGGCCACTAGATAGTAAGAGGATGCCCAGGCGAGCGTCTGTGCAGCCCCGAGCCGTGCCACGAGGCTGCCATTCGGTACGTCGGTCATGGTTGGCCTTATTCGACTTCGCCTTCGTCGGTGTCGCCCGCAGCCGCTTGGCGCTCGTGGTCCATCGCCGCCGCCGCCAGCGCCGCCGCCCGGGCCGGCGCGGCGTCCTTGCGCTCGCTGTAGCGGTCGGTCAGGTAGTCGGAGCGGTCCCGGATCAGCAGCGTGAACTTGTACAGCTCCTCCATGACGTCGACCACGCGGTCGTAGTAGGCGGACGGCTTCATGCGCCCGG
The DNA here is from genome assembly GCF_056395265.1 of Cupriavidus sp. 10L43_2. NCBI lineage: Bacteria > Pseudomonadati > Pseudomonadota > Betaproteobacteria > Burkholderiales > Burkholderiaceae > Cupriavidus > Cupriavidus sp. 10L43_2. The sequence goes on along the minus strand of NZ_JBFTJE010000004.1, from coordinate 392,525 downwards.
CGTCGTCGAATTCCTGGTACGCCTTGGCCACGGAGGACTGGTTGGGAATCGTCACCATGCGCATCCAGCGGCCCAGCACGCGCAGCGCGTTGACGGCGTTGAACGACTGCGATCCGCCGCAGACCTGCATGACCGCCAGCGTGCGGCCCTGCGTAGGGCGGATGCCGGCGCTTTCCAGCGGCAGCCAGTCGATCTGGTTCTTGAACACCGCGGTCAGCGTGCCGTGGCGCTCGGGGCTGCACCAGACCTGGCCTTCCGACCATGCGGACAGCTCGCGCAGTTCCACCACCTTGGGGTGATCGGCGGGCACGCTGTCAGTGACCGGCAGGCCGCTCGGATCGAACACGCGCGTCTCGGCGCCGAAGTGGCGGAGGATGCGTTCGGCTTCCAGCGTCAGGAGCCGGCTGTAGGACGTCTCGCGCAGCGAGCCATAGAGCAGCAGGATGCGGGGCGGATGGGTGCTGACCCGCGTGGGCTCGAGCTTCTGGACGTCGGGCGTCTCCAGCAGCGCCGGCACGACATTGGGCAAGGCAATCGTCATGGACCCACCCTCCGGCCCTGCGCGTCGATGACCACCTCGCCATCCTCCTTGGTGAACGGGCTTTGCTGCGGCGACGGCAGGATATCGAGCACAAGTTCAGACGGCCGGCACAGCCGCACGCCGAGGTCGGTCACGACGAACGGGCGGTTGATCAGGATGGGATGGGCGAGCATGGCGTCAAGCAACTGGTCATCCGTCAATGCCGGATCGGCCAGCCCCAGCGCGGCGTAGGGCGTGCCCTTTTCGCGAATCGCCTCGCGCACGGTCAGCCCGGCTTGTCCGATCATGGCCTGCAACTGCGCCCGCGACGGCGGCGTGTGCAGATATTCGATGACTTGCGGCTCGATCCCGGCATTGCGGATCATCGCCAGCGTGTTGCGGGACGTGCCGCAATCAGGATTGTGATAAATCGTGACAATCATCTTGGTTCCTCAGGGGAGCTTGGCCTCGTACCACCGCTGCGAGCGGTTGACGATGTGGACGACCAGCAGCATGACCGGCACCTCGATCAGCACGCCGACCACCGTAGCCAGCGCCGCGCCGGACTGGAAGCCGAACAGGCTGATCGCCGTGGCCACGGCCAATTCAAAGAAGTTACTCGCGCCGATCAGGCTGGACGGCCCCGCCACGCAGTGCGCCACGCCAAGCCGGCGATTGAGCAGGTAGGCGAGACCGGAATTGAAGAAGACCTGGATCAGGATCGGCACCGCCAGCAGCGCGATGACCATCGGCTGGTCGATGATCGCCTTGCCCTGGAAGGCGAACAGCAGCACCAGGGTCAGCAGCAGCGCACTAATAGAGTAGGGGCCAAGGTGTCGGAGCACGCGCTGGAAATGCGCCGCACCGCGCGCCAGCAGCAGCTTTCGCGCGATCTGCGCGATGACCACCGGCACCACGATGTACAGGCCGACCGAGGTCAGCAGGGTGTCCCACGGCACCGTGATCGACGACAGGCCGAGCAGCAGCGCTACCACCGGCGCGAAGGCCACGATCATGATGCCGTCGTTCAGCGCCACCTGCGACAGCGTGAAATACGGATCGCCTTTGCAGAGCTGGCTCCAGACGAACACCATCGCCGTGCATGGCGCAGCCGCCAGCAGGATCAGGCCGGCCACATAGCTGTCCAGCTGATCGACGGGCAGCAGCGGCGCGAATAAATGCCGCACAAACAGCCAGCCCAGCAGCGCCATCGAGAACGGCTTGACGGCCCAGTTGATAAACAGCGTCACGCCGATGCCGCGCCAGTGCGATTTCACCTGCCCCAGCGCCGTGAAATCGATCTTCAGCAGCATCGGGATGATCATCACCCAGATCAGCACGCCCACGGGCAGGTTGACCTGCGCGTACTCCATGCGCCCGATGGCCTGGAACACGCCGGGCAGCATCTGGCCGAGCGCGATGCCGACCACGATGCACAACGCCACCCAGACGGTGAGATAACGTTCAAAGAATCCTATGGCGGGCGCGGAGGCGGCTCGGGCTGGCGCTGCAATGTCCGGGCTGCTCATCCTTCGGCTCCCTGCAACGGCGGGGTGGCGCAAGCCGCCGTCGGCCCGCACGGATTGCCGCCGCAGCAGTTCTCGGTGAGGAAGCCGATCAGGTCGTTCATGGTTTCGTAGCGGGCGGTGTAGATGACCGACCGTCCGGCCTGCCGGCTGTTGGCGAGGCCGGCCCGGTGCAGCTCCTTCAGATGGAAGGAAAGCGACGAGGCCGGCACATCCAGGAGCGTGGCGATCTGCCCGGCGGGCAGGCCCTCCGGCCCGGCCTGGACCAGCGCGCGGAACACCGCCAGCCGGGAGGCATGGGCGAGGGCGGCCAGCGCTTCGATGATTTGAGAAGATTCCATGATTCGAATGTAGTCGAAATATCGAATCGAAGCAACGCAGTTCTCCCACGTTCCGCCCTGCAAATTAAGGAAATTTCGACCTATAATCATTGACCGCACAACGATTGATCGGGCAATAGAATGACTTCCGCGTCGCAAGAAGGGCAGGGCGCTCCACATACGTCCGGCAACGGGCAAATCCTGCCGTTCCGGGAATCGCTGCTGGCGATGATCGGCATCGCCTTCGTGGTGATGCTCGTGGCGCTGGACCAGACCGTGGTGGCCACCGCGCTGCCGACGGTGGTCGCCGAACTGCAGGGCTTCGAGTACTACGCCTGGGTCGCCACGGCCTACCTGCTGACGTCGGTCGTCACCGTGCCGATCTTCGGCCGGCTGGGCGACTACTACGGCCGCAAGCCCTTCGTGCTGGTGTCGATCGTGGTCTTCCTGGTGGCCTCGGTGCTGTGCGGCATGGCGCCCAGCATGCCGTTCCTCGTGGCGGCGCGCGCCCTGCAGGGCATTGGCGGCGGCATGCTGGTCGGCACCGCCTTCGCCTGTATTCCCGATCTGTTCCCGGACCCGCACGTGCGCCTGCGCTGGCAGGTGATGATGAGCACCGCATTCGGGCTCGCCAATGCCATCGGCCCGTCCATGGGTGGCGTGCTGACCGAATGGTATGGCTGGCGCGCGGTGTTCTATATCAATGTGCCGGTGGGCCTGCTCGGCCTGCTGTTCGCGTGGCGCTACCTGCCGCATCTGCGCCATCAGGCGCACAAGGGGCCGATTCGCGTGGACTGGCTGGGCGCGCTGCTGATCGCGGCGGGGCTCGGTTGCCTCCAGCTCTCGGTGGAATGGCTGCCGGAGCGCGGGCTGGACATCGTGACGATTGGCCTGGCCGTGCTGTCCGTGGCGTCGTTCGTCGGCCTCTGGCAGTGGTCGCACCGCGCGGCGGACCCCCTGCTGCCGCTCGACATGTTCCGCAATCCGGCGCTGGCCTCGCTGTTCGTGCTTGGCGTGCTGGGCGGGTTTGCGATGTTCGCGCTGCTGCTCTACGCGCCGCTGCTGTTCCAGGGCGGGTTTGGTTATTCGCCGAAGGAGGCCGGACTGCTGGTGACGCCGATGGTGGTCTGCATCACCATCGGCAGCATTCTCAATGGCCGCATCATCACGCGCATTCCGGTGCCGAACAGCATGCTTTATGCGGGATTTGCGCTGCTGGCGCTCGCCTGCCTCGGTTTGTCGCAGGCCACGCGCGGCATGCATCACATGGTGCTGCTTGGGACCATGCTGCTGGCCGGCCTCGGGCTCGGCTTCGTGCTGCCGAACCTGACTGTGTTCGCCCAGCAGACGGCCGGCCGCGCCCACCTCGGCATTGCAACAGCGATGTTGCAATCGTTGCGGATGGTAGGCGGCATGGTCGGCACCGCGCTGGTTGGCACGATGGTGACGCGCAGCTATACCGGAGGCGTGGAGCGTGCGTTGCAGGCGGCCGGCGCGTCGGACTGGGCCGGGCGGATGACCGACCCCCAGATCCTGATCGACAAGGTCGCGCAAGCAGAATTGCTGACCAACCTTCAGGAGGCAGGGCACAATGGAGCCCTGCTGCTCGAGCAGGCGCGCCAATCGCTCGTCGGGGCCATCCATCTTGGCTTGCTCGTGGCGGCGATTGCGGCCCTGGTGGGGCTCTGGCGCGTACGCCGGGTCCCGCCGGTGAAGCTGACGCGGGTGCAGGAGCCCGCGATGGCAGCCGACAGATCCGCCTGAGATCACGGCGCCCCCGCGGATGCAAGCGTCCGCCTAAAGGAGATTCGGAGTGGAACTGGAGCGACAAAGCCTGGCCGTACTGCAACAGTTTGGACGCACTTACCGCGCCTATGCGGCGGCGTTCGAGCAGCGCATCGGTCATCCGCTGCCGCGCTGGCGCATCTTGTCCGCGCTGCATGGCCACGATGGCCCCATCGCGCAAAAGCCGCTGGCGGACCGCGTCGGCATGGACCCCGGCGCCCTCACGCGCCAGTTGAAGGCGTTGCAGGAACTGGGCTGGATCGAACGCACCACGAGCGAGCGCGACAATCGCATGACCAATGTCACGCTGACCCCGCTCGGGCGCGATATCGTCGAGCAGGCCCTGCCGCGCCGCTCGACCTTCCTCCAGGACGTGCTGGCCGATGTGTCCGAGACGACCATGCACAACCTCTCCAAGGGTCTGGCGCAGCTCGAGGCGGGCATTGCCGATGCCGCGGCCCGCACCGTGGCCGAGCGCGACGCCGCCTGAGCCGGTCCCCCATCCTTCCGCTATCCCGCTATCCCACCTTCCCGCCCAGCAGCGCCGCAATGGCCAGCGGGTTGGTCGGAAAATACAGATGCACATATGACGCCGTGAGCGAGCCGGTCTGGTAGACCGCCTCGCCCGGCGCGCCATCGCGCGGGGACACCGCCCGCACCGCCGGCGCCAGCGGCGAATCGGTCTTCGAATAGTGGAAGGTGTGGCCGCGCAGGGGTTCTCCGGGTTTGTCCGGCAGACCCGGAAACGTTACGGACTGGTGGCCGATGGCGGCAAGCCGCCGCTGCATCGTCACTGTGCCCGGCAACAGGCCGGCCATCTGGTGGCTGACGCCTTCCTTGTCTACCAACGTATCGAACAGCGCCATCATGCCGCCGCACTCGGCCAGTATCGGCAGGCCGTCCGCATGGGCGCGCCGCAGTGCCGTGCGCATGTCGGCATTGGCCGCGAGCGTGGCGCCGTGCAGCTCCGGATAGCCGCCGGGCAGCCACAGCGCGTCGCACGCGGGCAGCGCGCGGTCGCGCAGCGGCGAGAACCACACCACATCGGCGCCGAGCGCGAACAGCGTGTCCACATTGGCGGGATAGATAAAGCGAAACGCGTCGTCGCGGGCAATCGCCACGGTCTTATGTGCCAGCGGGCGCGGGCCGGGCGCAGCCGGCGGCGCTGGCGCCGGGAAGGGCACAGCGGGCGGCAACTGGCCGATCGGCAAGGCTTCCAGCGCGTCGGCCATGCGGTCGAGGCGCTCGATCAGGTCTGGCAGTTCGTCGGCGCTGAACAGGCCCAGATGGCGCTCGGGCAGGCTCGCCGCCGCGTCGCGCGCCAGCGCACCGGCCCAGCCGATGTCCGCCGGCAGGCTTTCGCGCAGCAGGTCGGCGTGGCGCGCCGTGCCGACCCCGTTGGCCAGTACGCGCATTGGCGGCAGCGGCGCCCCATAGTGCGCCAGCCCGTAGGCCAGCGCGCCGAAGGTCTGCGCCATGGCGCCGGCCTGGATCACGGCCAGCACCGGCAGGCCGAAGCGCCGCGCCACGTCGGCGCTGCTCGGCGTGCCGTCGTGCAGGCCCATCACGCCTTCCACGAGGATCAGGTCGGCCACTTCCGCCGCCTCGGCCAGCCGCGCGCGCGCGTCGGCCTCGCCCGTCATCCAGAGATCGATCGAATGCACCGGCGCGCCGCTGGCCGCCGCCAGCAGCGTCGGGTCGAGGAAGTCCGGGCCAGTCTTGAATACGCGGACGGTGCGGCCCTGGCGGGCATGCAGCCGGGCCAGCGCGGCCGTGACGGTGGTCTTGCCTTGCCCGGAAGCCGGGGCGGCCACGAGCAGGGCGGGCACGGCGCGGCCGGGGGTGCCGGGGGACGGCGGGGTGGTTGTGGCAGTTGTGGCGGGATGGTGTTCGGGCATGTCGGTAGGTGGCGCATGACAACGGTGTCATACGGCGAAATCGATTATAGCGAGCGGCCGCGATGGCAATGGCTTCGGTTTTGCTTCGGTCTTGCTTCAGTTTGGACTCAGTGTTGTCTCAGTTTCGCCCTAGGGGCAGGACGACGCCCTGCAGCGCCGCGCATTCGAACAGTTCGCGGTCGTTGCTGACGCCGAGCTTGTGCATCGCGCAGTTCTTTTGCCGGCTGATGGTCTTCACGCTGCGGCACAGCGTGGCGGCGATCTCCGTGACCGTGCGCCCGGTCAGGTACAGCCGCAGGACCTCGGTTTCGCGCGCGGACAGGCGCTGCACGCCATTTCGCCCGCACGGCAGCATGGTGCGCAGCTCGGTGGGCGCCAGCGCGCGCAGCGCGGACTTGCCGATGTAGGTGAAGCCGCGCTGCGCCCGCGCGATGGCGGTGACGATCTCGGTCAATGGGCAATCCTTGAGCAGCAGGCCATGGACGTGCGCGTCCAGGATCGTGCGCAGGACCAGTGGATTGGTGATCATCGTCAGCACGATGATCGACAGCGCGGGGTAGCGCCGCCGCAGGCTGGTGATCAGCCGCACGCCGTCCAGTTCGGCCGGGCCGGGCATGTGGTAGTCCGTGACCACCACGTCGGGCTGCAGAATTTCCACCTGTTGATGCAGTTCTGTTGCGCTTGCCACTTCCCCGCAGACTTCCCAACCCGTCTGTGTCTGCAAGCACGCGCGGATTGCCGCCGTAATGACGGGATGGTCGTCGGCCAGCAAAATCCTCAATGTCATCCAATGCCTCCTGTGCACATGGGTCCGATACGACTTTTGGCAGGCGTGAAAAAAGGCGCCGCACGCGGGAGGGCGTGCGGCGCAAACACGCAGGCAACTGCGTGCACGCGTGCGCGCGGACCAAACGGGATACGACCCGGCGCACGTCAATGCCCGCTGAGATTAATGCGGACTCCTGCGCAAATGATTTGAGACGATTCGGAAAATGCAGGCGGCTGAGAGCCGGGACTTGCGCGGCAGGGGTTGGCCGGAAAGGAAAGACCCCGCGCGGCGGTTACCGCGCGGGGTCCGAGGGTGTCACGGAGGGTGTCCCGGCGCCGGGGCGCCGGGGGAGGAGCGTCAGGCCACCGCCAGGCGGCGCGGCTCTGGCCGGCCCTGCCGGCGGTTCTCGATGGCGCGGATGGGGTCCCGTAGCACGGCGGCGCCCACGTCCATGATGTCGCGCATCGCCACGCGGTCCGGGGTTTGCTCGGCGGTCCAGAACTGGAGCGAGGCCCAGCCCGGGAAACTGCCCGGCGGCGCCAGCAGGCGCGTCTTGCGGTCGCGCGTGACCAGCGGCACGTTGAAGTCGAGTACCGGGCAGATGCCGCCGGCCGCGTGCAGCAGGGTGATCTGCGTGTGCCACGACGGCACCACAGTCTCCCGATGCCCCGGCGTATTGGCCTGCCGCGCCAGGAACGCCCGCAGCGGGCTGCCGGCCTCGCAGTCTTCCTGCAGCAGGATCCAGTCGCTCTCCGCGTCGTCGGGGCCATGGGCGCGCGCGGCGCTGACCAGCCGGCGCGGCGTGGCGAGGATGCTGTGCGGCATCACGCCGTCTGGCACGGTGGCGCCATCCACCACGAAGGCGCAATCGAGCTGACCGGTATCCAGGCTGCCGGCCAGGGAGGCATCGGCAATGACCGGCCGGGTCACAAAACTGTCTTGCGGGAATTGCTCGCACAGCGTGCTGAGGATCTCGGTGATGACCGGATCGCCAATCGACGATGAAAAACCAATGGAAATACGACGTCCGCTGGGGCCCGGTTGCGCGCTTTCGGCGAGCGGACGCACGAGCAGATTCCATTTGGCGAGAATCTGCCTGGCAGTATGCTCGAGCCGCAGCGCATGGGGCGTTGGCTCCAACGTGCCATTGCGCTTGACGAACAGCGCGTCGCCGGTGATCTCGCGCAGCCGCGCGAGGCTATAGGCCACGGTGGGGACACGGCCCTGGGTACAGGCGGCCACCGCGTTGAGGTCCCGATATTCCATCAACAGGACAAAGACGTGCAAAAGCTTGGTGCTGACGTGCCGCATGCTGACTTCTCCCGATCCAGATTGTTGGTTTTATTTTTTGTGGGCACTAAGGAAGTTGCGACTTCCTGCCTGTGTGGTCGCAGCTTGAAAGCGCGTCGGCACCCCCGTGCCGGACCAAGCCGAAACTGCCAGGACTTATGAGCTGCTAGAGGGCGGGGAATTGCAAAGTGGTCAAGAGTCGCCCGGGTTACCGAAATCTGCAGTGCATGCCACGGGTTCGCCGCGCGACGCCGAAGCGTTGCATGGCACGTGACGTTAGCAGTGGTCCCCTTCTTCCTCAGGCCGGTTGGCGGCGGCAATGAAATCCGCGCCGATAGTCGCCTGTCCGAGAGCGCGCAGTGGCACTCTTTGCAGGCGTTTCGAAATTTAGTTGGTGCCGAGGAATCTTAATACATCATTTAGCAAACTACTAGGAACTCGGTTCGATTCCTGACACAACAGGGATGCATATCGGGCCTTATGTCCGGACAATCAGACAACGCGAAAGCCGTGCCTGGCGCGCCTTGCAGGGCGATGGCCGACCCGCGTGACCGGCGTTTGCAAGTGTGAGCCAGCAATGTCCGACGGGTTTGAAGCGGCTGTCCGGCAGTGAGTGATGACATGAATTTGTCCAATTTGGAATACCGAAATTTGCGCCATTTCCCTGTCAACATCGGACACGCCTGACACGGACTCGGACCACGCGGGGCACGCGGCCGGGTCGTTAATTTGCTTAACTCGCGCTGCAAAGACACTGAATTCCTTTTGCCCGGGCATTGGGCTACCTTACCGGCAGGGTGGGCTGGCCGCGTGCATGCGCGGGGCGAGCGCTTGGTGCAAGCGGAGGCATTCGGATGAACAGACGCTATTCGGAGGAGCAGATCCGCATGTACCTGGCCGAGGCCGCCAGTGGGGTGCCCGTGCGGGAACTCTGCGCGCGCTATGGTTTCAGCGATGCGTCGTTCTACGGATGGCGTGCGAAGTACGGCCCGGCACGCGAGTCCGATGTGCCGGACGGGCGCCGCATGCGCCAGTTGCAGCAGGAGAACGCGCGTCTTAAGAGTATGCTTGCGGACGCACTGCTCAAGCTCGAGCTGCTGCGCAACCGTACCGGCCGCAATGGCGATGGCAACGGCAAGGACCGCTAGCGCATAGCGCGCGGATCGCCGTTGCCGGGCGCGCGGGCCGGTGTTTTTTATCATCATGGCGATGCATGCGTGCATCGCCGGCAGTTTCCGGAGTTTCCTGGTGAAGAGGTTTTTCGTAGCGTGGGGTGTGGGGTTTGGGTTGTTGATGACAGCGGGCATGGCATGGGCGCAGACGCCGCCGATCGACCCGGGCACGCCGATGATCGCGCCGCCGCCCCCGCGCATGCTCGACCCGGCCACGGCGACGCTCAACGGCGAAGGTGCCACGCCGGGCGTCTCGCAACGCGAGCATTGCCGGCAACTGCTGGACCAGATCAACGGCCTGTCCAAGGAGCCGCAGCAGTGGGAACAGGGCAAGTCGTCCGTGACCACGGCGGATGGCCGCACCTATTCCACGCTGGAACGCGCGCCTGATCGCAAGCGGCTGGAAGAGGCCTATCGTCAGGAGTGCGCGCAGTCGGCCAGGTAGTACCCCCTCGTCCGTCCTCATCCGTCATTGTGGGAGCCAATATGTACCGGTTGCGACGTATTCTGGCGTGGTGCTGTGGATGGATGTTGTTACTCGGCGGCGGGACCGCCTGGGCGCAGGCCAAGCTCGACAATGCGCATCTCGACCAGTTGCTGGCGCCCGTGGCGCTCTATCCGGACGCGCTGTTGTCGCAGGTGCTGATGGCGTCGACCTACCCGGCCGACGTGGCCGCGGCAGCGGAATGGTCGAAGGCCAATGCCAGCCTGTCCGGCGACGCGGCAACCAAGGCGGTGGCCAACGAACAGTGGGACCCGAGCGTGCAGTCGCTCGTCGCCTTCCCGTCCGTGATGGATATGATGGGCCGCCAGCCGCAATGGGTGGACTCGGTGGGCGACGCCTTCCTCGCCCAGCCCGATGATGTGATGGACTCGGTGCAGCGCCTGCGCGTACAGGCCCAGAAAGCCGGCACGCTGAAGACCACCGAGCAGCAGAAGGTGGTGACACAGCAGTCCGGCGGCACCACCATCGTGCAGATCGAGCCCGCCAATCCGCAAGTGGTCTATGTGCCGACCTACAACCCCACGGTGGTCTACGGCGCGTGGCCCTATCCGGCGTATCCGCCAGCCTACTATCCACCTCCGCCCGGATCGGTCTTCGCCAGCGCCGTGGTGGCGGGCGTGGGCTTTGGCCTGGGCGTGGCCGCGGTCAATTCACTGTGGGGCGGGTTCAACTGGAACTCGCACGACGTGAACATCAACGTCAATCGCTACAACAATATCAATGTGAATCAGCGGCTCGATGTGAACCGCTCGAACGTGAACTGGCAGCACAACCCGGCCAATCGCGGCAACGTGCCGTACAAGAATTCGAACGTGGCGAATCGCTTCGACACGCAGCGGCAGCAGGGGCTGGCGAACCGGCAGGCGGGGCAGGGCGGGCAGCGGCTTGGGCAGGGCGGCCAGGGCGTGCAGGGTGGCCGGCCTACGCCGCAGGCGGGCTCGCGCGATGCCGCGCGTGACCGCGCCGCGCAATCGTTCCAGGGCCGCACGGGCCAGTCGATCGCCGGACACGGGCCGAACGTCAATCGCGGCGGTGGGGGCGGCATGCAGAATCCCCGGCCCGCCGGCGCCGATCGGCAGCGGGCCGATCAGTCCGCCGCGCGCGACCGCGCACGGGACAGCAATCGTAATAGCGCCTTGCGCGATGCCGGCAACGGCGACCGCATGCGGCAGCAGGTGCAGCGCGGCGGGAATGCGGGCGGCTTCCAGCGCGGCGGGAATGCCGGTGGCATGCAACGCGCCAGCCATCCGGCGCAGCGGTCCATGCCGCAACGTGGTGGCGGTGGAGGGGGAGGGGGCGGCGCGCACTTCGGTGGAGGAGGCGGCGGTGGTGGCGGTCATCTTGGACATGGTCGGAGATAAGACATGATGAGAGCGACGTTGTCCGCCACCATGACGCGTATCGTGCGCCGGGTCCTGGGCGCCGCGATGCTGGCCGTGCCGTTGCTGGCGGTGTCCGTGCCGGCGCAGGCGCAGCGGGTCTATCCCTCGCCCGAGGCTGCCTCGGACGCCCTGGGCGACGCCATCGCCCGCAGCGACCATGACGCGCTCAAGGGCGTGCTCGGCCCGAACTACCGGACGCTGCTGCCGCCGCAGGGCGTCGATCAGGAGGATATCTACGAGTTCCTGGCCGCGTGGGCGCGCCACCATGCGGTGGAGCGCGCGGGCGAGGATACGGCGCGCGTGGCGGTCGGCGAGAGCGGCTGGACCTTCCCCGTGCCCATCGTCAAGCGCAAGGCGGGCTGGCAGTTCGACATGCCGGCTGGTCAGCGCGAGGTGCATGTGCGGCGCATCGGCCGCAACGAACTGGTGACGATGGACACGCTGCTCCAGCTGGCGGACGCGCAGCAGCGCTACGCCGAGCTGGCCGGCAATGGCCGCTATGCGGCCCAGCTCGTCAGCAGCCCGGGCAAGACCAACGGGCTCTACTGGCCGTCTTCGTCGGCCGAGAATGACAGCCCGCTGGGCCCCGATGCGCTGGCGATGGGCCCCGACACTCCGCCAAACGAGGCGTTCTACGGCTACCGGTACCGCATCATCGCCGCGCCGAAGGGCAGCAACGCGAAGTTCGCGATCGTCGCGTGGCCGGCCCGCTATGGCGACAGCGGCGTCAACACCTTCATCCTGGACAGCGAGCGGCAGTTTTATGAGCGCGACCTGGGAACAGCCACCGCCAGCCGGGCTGCCGCATTGCGCACATTTTCGCCCGAGGGGTGGACCCGGGTAGCGGAACAGTAGATCCGGTTACTCTGCCGCATCATCTGCCGAACAGGCGCCTATATGGCGCCTTTTTCTTTCTTTTCCTGCTAAACGGCACAACGGTGCGCCCGGGCTCCATGGTAGCTGGCCGCCCTCCAGGCAAGGGGAAAACTGTTTCGAAATCTAATGTTGTGCTTTGCAGACAATGCCGCTAATCCATCACGCCGACTATGGTATGCTGCGTCGCACAATAGCGGAGGAGACCCGTTCCTAGATGAGCAGGAGTCTTCATATGGCCAAAAGCCTGTCGACGGACTGGGAAACGCAACTGCGACAAATCGGTCGCACGCAATTCCGGACCGCAAAGCAAATCCGAACATGGCTGGGGCGCCTTGACTTGGCGTCTCCGGCAACCCGCCGCCGCATGCCGGCCCCGGGTGATACCGCGCCGGGTGACCTGCCCGGCACGTGGCAATCCTTGAAGCTCAGCCTCGCCCCATTGCCGGGCGAACTGGTGCCGCAGCTCTCGTATCGTCTCTATATTCCAGCCGGTGCCAAGGGCGCGTTGCCCGTGGTGATGATGCTGCACGGCTGCCAGCAGACGCCGGAAGACCTGGCGGCCGGCACGCGCATGAACGCGCTGGCCGAGCGCGAGGGCTTTATCGTCGCCTATCCGCAGCAGCCGCTGCGGCGCTCGGTACATCGGTGCTGGCAGTGGTTCGACCTCGCCGCCGGCGAAGGCGGGCGCGAGGCGCAGGCCGTGGCGATGCTGATCGACGAACTGGCGAGCCGCCCCGACGTGCGCGCGGACCAGATCTATCTGGCAGGACTTTCCGCCGGGGCGGCGATGGCCGCAGTAGTGGCGTTGCGCTATCCAAGCAAGGTGGCGGCCGTGGGGCTGCATTCGGGCGTGGTGATCGGCGCTGCCGATACGCCCCGGGCCGGGCTCCGGGCAATGCAGCATGGCTCCCAGGCTGAACCGGCCTGGCTGCTCGACGCCGCCGGTGCGGTGCCGGGCGGCCCGGTGATGCCGGCCATCGTGCTGCACGGGCTGGCCGACGAGGCGGTGCACCCGATCAACGGCCGCCTGCTGGCGCGCCAGTTCCTGGCCTACAACCGTCTCGATGACCGCCTGGGCACCACGGCCGCCAATGACGCGCCGCCGGTACCGGATGGCGATTTCCGCGACGCCCGCTTCGGCCGCTGGAATCGCGATCTTGTGCGGCTGGTGGAAGTGGCCGGTCTGGGCCACGCCTGGAGCGGCGGCGACGGCAAGGTGCAATATCACAGCGATACCGGCCCAGACGCCAGCAAGCTGATGTGGCAGTTCTTCCGCGATCACCGACGCGGCGGGGCATAAAAAAACGGGGAAGGCCAGCAGCCTTCCCCGTTTTTCTTTGCGTCGGGAATCGGGACGTCAGTAATCGGGACGTCAGTGCGGACGCTTCCGCACGAACAGCGCCGTCACCACGCCAATCACACACACCGCCACCACGTAATGCGCCGGGGCGAGCGGGTCGTTCTTGAGCATCAGCGTCACTGCCACCGGCGTCAGGCCGCCGAAGATGGCGTAGGCCACGTTGTACGAGAAGGACAGGCCCGAGAACCGCACCTGCGGCGGGAAGGCATGTACCAGCACGTATGGCACGGCACCGATCGAGCCGACGAAGAAGCCGGCCACCGCGTACAGCGGAATCAGCAGGTCTGGGCGCGCGCCAATCGTCGTATAGAGCACATAGGCGCTGATGGCGAGCAGCGTGCCGCCCACCGACAGCGTCAGCCGGGCGCCGAAACGGTCGGCCAGCAGGCCGGCCACGATGCAGCCGACCGACAGGCACAGCGTGGCGATGCTGGTGGCCAGTTGCGCGGTGCGGCCGTCGAAGTGATAGGACTTCTGCAGGAAGCCCTGCGTCATCAGGATCACCACCACGATGCCGGCGGACAGCATCCACGTGAGCAGCATCGACACGACTACCGCGCCGCGATGGTCGCGCACGACAGACTTCAGCGGCATTTCGGCGGCGAGTGCCTTGCGCTTCTGGAGTTCGGCGAACACGGGCGTCTCGTGCAGCCAGCGGCGCAGGTACATCGAGCCGATGCCGAACACGCCACCCAGCAGGAAGGGCAGGCGCCAGCCATAGTCATGCAGCTCCGCCGGCGTGAACACGGTGTTCATGCCGGTGGCCACGAGCGAGCCGAGCAGGATGCCGGCGGTCAGGCCCGCCGTGAGCGTGCCGCAGGCGTAGCCGATGCGGCGCGGCGGCACGTGCTCCGAGACAAAGACCCAGGCGCCCGGCACCTCGCCGCCGACGGCTGCGCCCTGAAGGATGCGCAGGATCAGCAGCGCGATCGGGGCCAGCAGGCCAATCGTCGCGTAGGTCGGCAGCAGGCCCATCAGCATCGTCGGCACGGACATCAGCAGGATGGACAGCGTGAACATCTTCTTGCGGCCGAGCAGGTCGCCGAAGTGCGCCATGATGATCCCGCCGAGCGGCCGCGCCAGGTAACCGGCGGCAAAAATGCCGTAGGTCTGGAGCTGGCGCAGCCAGTCCGGCACGGAAGGCGGGAAGAACAGCTCGCCAATTACCGTGGCGAAGAAGACGAAAATGATGAAGTCGTAGAACTCGAGCGCGCCACCGAGGGCGGCGAGGGCAAGCGTCTTGTAATCCTGTCCGGTCAGCGGGCGGGCGGCTTGGCCGTCCTGCGCACCCGGTGCCCCGACAGTACTGCTGGTGGTAGGCATGAAATGACTCGCATGGTGAATTCACATGCGAAGCGCGCAACACGGATGACGTGGAGGGGACGGCCGAACGGATGACAGCGCGGAATGGGCAGGCCTGTGGCCGGCGGGTAGGCCGGCGGGGGCGCCACGGGACGCTTCGCAAAGGCGTAAAGATACCAGAACGACCCCTCGCCCATTTGGTTTTGGCCCTGTCGGATTCAAAATCGCCCGTCGGCCTGCCATAATCCGTCACAATAATGCCAAAAGAAGTGAAATCCGGGATACAAAGCGCCATCGGCGAACCATAAAAAGCCGACCAAATTGGCGTGTGGGGTCAAATCTTCTGGGGTGACATGGCTTTCAAGGATTCCATCCAGGCCGCCACCGGGGCGGCCATGGCGACGCCCCGCAGGCGGGTGGCGTTGCGCGTGGCGGGCGGTGCGGTGGCCGCGCTGGCGATTTTCGGACTCGCCGGCTATTTTGGCGGGCCGCCGCTGATCAAATATCTGGTCGAGAAAAACGCGACTGAGGCGCTGGGCCGTAAGGTCACGCTCGGTGCGGCACAGGTGCGGCCGTTCGAGCTGGCCGCGACACTGAACGACCTGACCATCTTCGAGCCGGACGGCAAGACGCCGATGGTGACGCTGGGGCAGATCGAGGCCAATACTTCGGCGGCCTCGGTGTGGCACCTCGCGCCGGTGGTGGACTTCCTCCATATCGACCGGCTGGCCGTGCATGTGGTGCGTAATGCACAAGGGCAGATGAATTTCGCCGATGTGCAGGAGCGCTTCGCCGCGCAGCCGCCCAAGCCGGCGGATAGCAAGCCGGCGCGGTTCTCCGTCAGCAATATCGCGGTGTCCAACACCAGCTTCGTCTACGAGGACAAGGTGCTGGATACGGTGCAGCGCGTGGAGAATTTCACGCTGACGCTGCCGTTCCTCTCCAACCTGCCGCACGACGCCACGATCAACACGCGCCCGACGCTGTTCGCGAAGATCAACGGCACGCCGCTGGCGCTGGCCGGCACCACGCAGCCGTTCGCTGACACGCGCGAGACCAATCTCAACGTCAACCTGGACGGCCTGGAGGTGGCGCGCTATATGGCGTTCGCGCCGCGCCTGAAGGATGCCGAGGTCAAGGGCGGGCTGGTCGATACGCGCCTGAATATCGGGTTCCGGCAGGATAAGGACAAGCAGGACCTGTTCGTCACCGGTACGGTGACCCTGCGCGATGCCGATGTGCGAACCCACGCGGGCGCGGAACTGGTCAAGGCCGGGAAGCTGACCGTGGACGTGGGCCGGCTCGAGCCGCTCGCGCACAAGGTTCAGCTTCGCAGCATCGAGCTGGAAGGTCTGGGTTTGCAGGCCGCTCGGCGCGCCGACGGCACGCTGAACCTCGCCACGGCTTTCCTGCCGGAAGCCGCGAAGACGCCGGCACCTGCCGCCGCCGCGCCCGCTGCGCCCGCCTCCGCCCCGGCCGCTGCCGGCGTGCAGGCGCCACCCAAGGCGGACGAGGTGCCGTGGTCCTATGCCGTGGAGCGCGTGGCGCTCAAGAGTGCGCGGATTGGCTTTGTCGATGAACTCGCGCCGTCTGGCCCCGGCAAGCTCGATCTCGGCCCGATCAACGTGGACGTGGCCGGCCTGGCCAGCACCGGCGACAAGCCGGCGAAGCTCGACGCCACCGTGACCATCGCCGACGGCCAGACGCTCAAGCACACCGGGGAACTGGCGCTGACCCAGGGCACGCTGGCGGGTACGCTCGAATCCACGGGGCTGCGGCCGCAGGGCTTCGCCGCCTGGTGGCCGCGTGCGCTGCGCAGCCAGTTTGGCGATACCGGCATCAATGCCGAACTCCACTACAAGATGGCGTGGTCCCAGCCGGTGTTCCAGTTCACGCTGGAGAAATCGCGGCTGGAACTGTCGCCGGTTTACGTGGCCACGCGCGAGCCGATCGTCCTGCCTGCGACACCGGCTGCGGCCGAGCGTCCGGCGAATGCCGAACGGCGTGCCGCACGCGCCGAATCGGCTGCCCGAGGCGACAATGCCGGCAACAACGCGGGCAACGGCAGGGGCCGCGGGCTGCGCGTGACGCGCCGCGCCGCCGATCTGGAGGGCGACAAGCTGCCGCTGGTCCGGGCGGAAAAGCTCGTGCTCGAGAACATCAGCCTCGACCTGGCGCGGCAGAACTTCGAGGCCGGGCAGGTCTCGCTCGTGAAGCCGCAGATCGCCGCCACGCGCGACTTTCACGGCGAACTGCTGGAAATGGCCCGCATCTGGGCGGTGGAATCCGCCGAGCAGAAGGCGGCGCCGGCCAGGCCGGCTGTCCCGACGACTTCGGCTGCGCCCGCTGCCGGCGCCACGAATGGCCGCAACAGCGCCGCCGCCCCGCCGGGCTGGAAAGTCCGTCTGGGCAAGGTGTCGGTCGAAGGGGGCGCCGCGCGGCTGGCGGACTACGCGCCGGCCGAGGGCAATCGTGGCCGGCCGGTCATCCATCAATTCCGCAATATCGGCCTGACCACGGGCACCGTGACGTGGCCGCTCGCGGCCGGCGCGATGCCGATGAAGCTGTACGCGGAGAGTGGCCGCAAAGGCGTGATGAGCCTGGACGGCGATGTCACGCCGACGCTGCCGGCCGCGCAATTGCAGGTGGATTTGCGCGACATCGACATGACATCGCTCCAGCCATACATGGCGGATCGCTTCAACGCGGCGCTGCGTAGCGGGTTGCTGTCGGTGAAGGGCAAACTCGGTGTGGTGGCGCCAACCGGCAAGCCGATCGCGGCGCGCTTCAACGGCAACGTGCTGGCCGGCAACGTCCGCACCGTGGACCGCATCAGCGGCGAGGACTTCCTGCGCTGGCGCGCGCTGGCCGTGACGGGCGTCGACTTCAATATGGACGAGGCCAAGGGGCCGCTGCAACTGGGGATCAACAGCGTGGCGCTGTCCGATTTCTATGCGCGCGTGATCCTCAACGCCAATGGCCGGCTCAACCTGCAGGACGTAATGGCCGGCGGCGCGGAGAAGGGCGAGGCGGCACCCTCCACGAGCCTGACGCAGGCTAACCCCGCTTCGGCGCCCGCGGCCTCCACGCCGGCGGCACAGGCCAAGGCGCCGGCACCCGCAGGCCCGCGTCCGCAGATCCGGCTCGGCGGCGTGGCGATCCAGAAGGGCAACATCAATTTCTCGGACTTCTTCGTCAAGCCGAACTACACGGCGAACCTGACCGACATGAAGGGCTCGGTGTCGAAGGTGTCGTCGGCGGACCCCACGCCGGCGGATCTCGTGCTCGACGGCCGGCTCGACGACGACGCGCCGGTCAGCATCAGCGGCAAGATCAATCCGCTCGGCGAGCAACTGTATCTCGACATCGCCGCGAAGGCCGCGGGCGTGGAGCTGACGCGCCTGACGCCCTACGCGGCCAAGTACGCGGGCTACCCGATCACCAAGGGCAAGCTCACGGTGGACGTGGCGTACAAGATCGAGAACGGCAAGCTGGATGCCCGCAACCACCTCTACCTGGATCAGCTGACCTTCGGCGAGCGCGTGGACAGCCCGGACGCGGTGAAGCTGCCGGTGCTGCTGGCCGTGTCGCTGCTGAAGGACCGCAACGGGGTGATCGATGTGAACCTGCCGGTGTCGGGGTCGCTGTCCGATCCCGAGTTCAGCATCGGCGGCGTGATCGTGCGCGTGATCGTCAACCTGCTGACCAAGGCCATCACGTCGCCGTTCTCGCTGATTGCCTCGGCGTTTGGTGGCAGTGGCGAGGAACTGGGCTATATCGAGTTCGCGCCAGGTTCCTCCACGCTGACCGATGCCGCACGCGACAAGATCGCCACGGTGGGCAAGGCGCTCAACGACCGACCTTCGCTGCGCCTGGAGATCAGCGGGCGCATCGATCCGGCGACCGATGCCGATGGCGCCCGCCGCGTCTGGCTGGATCAGCGGGTGTCCGAAGCCAAGCAGCGCGAGTTGCGCCGCAGCGCACAAGCCGGTGCGCAGGCGGAAGAGGGCGAGGGCGGCCAGCAGGGCGCGCGGGTGACGGTGTCGCCGCAAGAATATCCGAAGTACGTGGAAGCCGTGTACAAGCGCGAGTCGTTCAAGAAGCCCACCAACTTCATCGGCCTGAACAAGTCCTTGTCCCCGCAGGAGATGGAAAAGCTGCTGCTGGAGCACGCCCCCGTGACCGATACCGAGCTGCGGGCGCTGGCCGACCAGCGCGCGCTGGCCGTCAAGCAGGCGCTGGAACGCGATGGCAAGGTGCCGGACGCGAAACTGTTCCTGACTGCACCGAAGCTGACTGCCGAGGGGATCAAGGACAAAGGCGGACCGAACCGCGTCGACTTCTCGATTCGGCAATGAGGGAGGATGGCCGGACGCCGGGTCCGGTCATCAACGCCCCGTCATCCGGGATGGTGGGGTGGCTCGCGGCAGATGCCCACGCGGCGCCTGCGCTCGCGCGCACAGCGCCGGTAGCGCATCCGGTACGGATGGCTGCAGCGCCAAATGGCGCTCGCGACAGTCACGACGAGCAGCGCCGCCATCAGGGCGGCGAGCAGGGTGAGTGACATCGCGCCTCTCCTTCTCTCTCGCAGAGGCGCCTCGCTGCGTGTCCTGGCTAGATCAGCAGCGGCAGCGCCTCGAGAACCAGCACGCCCAGCAAGACCCCGATGATCGCGCCGGCACAACGGCAACTGATGCGCAGCGCCTTGGCAGCCACCGGAATCGCGCCCATCGCCAGTAGTCCGACGAGCGCCATGGGGATCAGAAATACAAGATCGTGCGCCTGTAGGTGAATCATGGCGGTCTCCTGTCTTGTTTCTTTGTGTTTCCAGTATAGGCCGTGTGTGGCGAATACAAGGCCGCCGCTCTCAGGGTTCACCCGTAGCGTTTGAAACGTGCGGGCAGTGCACGCGACACCCCAGGTATCTCCCAAGAGACTTTGCCCGCCCCAAGGTACGCATATCGGCACGGGCGGCTGCTACGCGGGGGCGCGTGTCCTATGCTGGACTCAGCGCACACCCCGGCGCTGCCGGGCGCTGCGCGTTGGATCGGAATCAATGTTCGACGTAGGAGGACGCCATGGAACTTCACATGCAATCGCACCATTACGTGCGCCGCTTGCCAGACTGGACAGCGGCTGCCGTATCGGGACTCGCAGCCGGCGCGCTGCTGATCGTGCTCGAAATGTTCTGGTCGACGATGGTATCGGGGGTCCATCCATGGGGCACCACGCGCATGATCGCTGCCATCGTGCTGGGGCGGGACGTGCTGCAGACCTCGCTGTTCAGCGTGGGCACGGTGGCCGTGGCCGTCATCATTCACTTCGTGCTGGGCGCGATACTTGGCATGGTGCTGTGCGCGCTCATCGCGCCGTTCCAGCTCGACTCGAGCGTGGGTATGTCGATGCTGGCCGGCGCCGTGTTCGGGCTGGTGGTCTACCTGTTCAACTTCTATGTCATGACGCGAGCCTTTCCGTGGTTCGTGGATGCGCGCGGCTGGCACACGCTGATCGGGCACCTGGTTTTCGGCATGGCCATCGCGCTCTGCTACTGGAAGCTGGAGAGCCGCGACGTATCGCACTAGATCCCTGGCGCGTTTGTGCATCGCCGCACGACGACGCGGCGATGTCGCCTTGCAGTGACCTGAGCCCATGCACTAGTCTTATTCCACCTGCGTGACCTGCGCATCCCTCGCGGTACTGCCTCCGCGTGGAGGAGGGTGGATATGGCGATAGCCATCGCACTCGTCGTCATCGTCGTTGCTTCGGTGCTCTTTCATTTCGTGAGCCCGTGGTGGGCGACGCCGCTCGCGTCCAACTGGAAACAGATGGACGATACGTTGACCATTACGCTGGTCATCACGGGCTTTCTCTTCATCGTCATCAACCTGTTCGTCGGCTACATCGTGTGGCGCTACCGCCATCGCGAGGGGCATCGCGCCGCCTATCAGCCGGAGAACCGCAAGCTGGAGCTATGGCTGATCGGGCTCACGGGCATCGGCATCATTGCGATGCTGGCGCCGGGGCTGATCGTCTACGCCGACTACGTGCGGCCGCCGCGCGACGCGATGGTGGTGGAGGTGGTAGGCCAGCAGTGGCAATGGGCATTTCGCTTTCCCGGGAAGAGCGGGCAACTCGGTACATCCGATGCGCGCTTCGTCACGGCGTCCAATCCGCTCGGGATCAACCCGGACGATCCGCGCGGGCAGGACAACATCGTGGTGGTGGGGCCCGAGGTGCATCTGCCGCTGAACCGGCCGGTGAAGGTGCTGCTGCGCTCGAAGGATGTGCTGCACGATTTCTACGTACCGCCGATTCGCGCGCGCATGAACATGGTGCCGGGCATGGTCACCTCGTTCTGGTTCACGCCAACGCAGGTCGGCAAGTTCGACATCCTCTGCGCGCAGCTGTGTGGCGTGGGGCACTACAACATGCGCGGCCACATGGTCGTGGAGGATCAGGCTTCGTTCGACGCGTGGCTCGCCAAGCAGCAGACCTTCGCGATGACGATGGCCAAGACCGCGCCGCCGATCGCCGCGGCGCCGGGCACGGCGGCAACGCCCACGCCGGAGACCACGGTGGCCTCCGGCACCGACCTCGTCGAGCAGGGCCGCGCGCTGGCGCAGAGCAAGGGCTGCGTGGCGTGCCACAGCGTGGACGGCAAGCCCGGCGTGGGGCCGACGTGGAAGGGGCTGTACGGCAGCACGCAGACGTTTGCCGATGGCAGCAGTGCCTCGGTGGATGACGCGTTCCTGAAGACCGAGATCGTCGATCCGCACGCGCGGCTGGTCAAGGGTTTCGGGCCGCTGATGCCGCCATTGCCGGTGACCGATGCGGAAATCGCCGCGCTGACCGCCTATATCCGTTCGCTCGGCAGCGGCGCGGCCGCCGCGCCGCAGGCGGGCAAGTAACGCGCGGGAGGAGGATGAGATGGCTTACGCCGATGATGCCCACCACGGCCCGCAAACCTTCGGGGCGCGCTACATCTGGAGCCAGGACCACAAGGTGATCGCGGTGCAGTACACCATCGTCGCGATCATCGTGGGGCTGGTCGGCGTCGCGCTGTCCAACCTCATGCGGATGCAGCTGGGCTTCCCGGGCAAGTTCGATTTCATCGACGCCAACCGCTATTACCAGTTCGTCACCATGCACGGCATGATCATGGTGATCTACCTGCTGACGGCGCTGTTCCTGGGTGGCTTTGGCAACTACCTGATCCCGTTGATGGTGGGCGCGCGTGACATGGTGTTCCCCTTCCTCAACATGCTCAGCTTCTGGGTCTATTTCCTGTCGGTGATCGTGCTGCTGGCGAGCTTCTTCGTGCCGGGCGGGCCCACAGGTGCAGGCTGGACGCTTTACCCGCCGCAGGCCATCCTGCCCGGCACGCCTGGCTATGACTGGGGCATCATCCTGATGCTGGTGTCGCTGCTGATCTTCATCGTCGCGGCCACGATGGGCGGCCTGAACTACGTGACCACCGTGCTCCAGGCGCGCACCGAGGGCATGACGCTGCTGCGCATGCCGCTCGCCGTGTGGGGCATCTTCATGGCGACCATCCTCGCGCTGCTGGCGTTTCCGGCGCTGTTCGTCTCGGGCGTGATGATGTTGCTCGACAAGACGCTGCACACGAGTTTCTTCATGCCGGCGATGGTGTCGATGGGGCAGCAGCTCGACTACAAGGGCGGCAGCCCGTTGCTGTTCCAGCACCTGTTCTGGTTCTTCGGGCATCCCGAGGTCTATATCGTGGCGCTGCCGGCCTTCGGCATCGTCTCGGACCTCGTCAGCGTGCATTCGCGCAAGAGCATCTTCGGCTATCGCACGATGGTGTGGGCCATCCTCGCCATCGGCCTGCTTTCCGTGGTGGTGTGGGCGCACCATATGTTCGTCAGCGGCATGAATCCGTACTTCGGCTTCTTCTTCGCCACGACCACGCTGATCATCGCGGTGCCGACGGCCATCAAGGTCTACAACTGGGTCATCACGCTGTGGCGCGGCGATATCCACTTCTCGGTGCCGATGCTGTTTGCGATTGCCTTTATCAGCACCTTCGTGATCGGCGGGCTGACCGGCCTGTTCCTCGGCAATGTCAGCGTGGACATCCCGCTGTCCAACACCTATTTCGTGGTCGCGCACTTCCACATGGTGATGGGCGTGTCGCCGATCCTGGTGGTGTTTGGCGGCCTCTATCACTGGTATCCCAAGGTGACCGGGCGCATGCTCAACGACACGCTGGGCCATATCCACTTCTGGGTCACCTTCATCGGCACCTACGCCATCTTCTTCCCAATGCACTACCTGGGCGTGCTGGGCATGCCGCGCCGCTACTACGCGTTCGACAACTACAGCTTCATTCCCGAGTCGGCGCACGTGATGAATATGTATATCTCGATCGCCGCGTTCGTGGTGGCCTTCGCACAGTTGCTGTTCGTCTTCAATCTCGCATGGAGCGTGCGGCACGGACGGCCCTCCGGCTCGAATCCCTGGCGCGCGGCATCGCTGGAATGGCAGACGCCGGAGACGCCACCCGTGCATGGCAACTGGGGGCCGCACCAGCCGGTGGTCTATCGCTGGGCTTATGCATACAGCGTGCCGGACGCGCCCGAGGACTTCATCGCCCAGAACGCGCCGCCTGAGGCCGGTGGGCATGAGCCCGAGCCATACGAAAGCAAGGGGGCCGTGGCATGAACGCCGAATCGATCGCCACGCAAGCGCCGTCAGGCGTGTTCCGGGTCTCACGCGAGGGGCCGAACGGCGGCCCCGGCGGGGGCGGCGCCATGCACGACCGCGAGGTGCGCGCGCCCGGCAGCGTTGGCCTGTGGGCGTTTATTGGTGTCGTTACGTCGCTGTTCTCGCTGTTTCTCGTCGCCTTTGCAATGCGGATGGATAGCCCGGACTGGCATCGCGTGGCGCTGCCCTGGCAGGTGTGGCTGTCCACGGGACTGCTGGCTGCAGCCAGCGTGGCGATGCAGGTTTCCACGCGTGCCGCGCGGGCCGGTCAGATGGAGCGGGCGCGCAGGGCACTGCGCCTGGGCGGTCTTGGCGCTGCGGCCTTTGTGGCGTCGCAGCTCTGGGCCTGGCAGGCGCTGTACGCGCTGCACGTGGTGCCGGCCAATAATCCGGCCGGCAGCTTCTTCTACCTGCTCACGGCCATGCATGGCCTGCACGTGGTGGGCGGGCTGGTCGCGTTCGCGTACGTGGCGATGGATCGCGGCAGCGGCACGCGCACCGTGACGCGTATCGGCCTGTGCACCCGGTACTGGCATTTCCTGCTGGCGCTGTGGATTGTGTTGCTAGGGGCGCTGGGCTGGCTGACGCCCGAGATCGTTCGCTACATCTGCGGCACCGCCTAGCGGAGAGGGGGAATACCGATGACCTCGCAAGTTTCGTCGCCCACATCGCCGACTTCACCCACGCCGCCGGCGCACGGCATGGCGGACCATCTGCCGTCCGGCATGAAGGGCCTGCTCGCGGACTGGTCATCGGACCAGATGGCCTTCAAGGTGTCGTGGGGCAAGGCCATGATGTGGATCTTCCTGCTGTCCGACACCTTCATCTTCAGTTGCTTCCTGACCGGCTACATGACCGTGCGGATGTCGACGACGGTGCCGTGGCCCAATCCGAGCGAGGTGTTCGCGCTGGAGATTGCCGGCCGGCAAGTGCCGCTGATCCTGATCGCCATCATGACGTTCGTGCTGATCACGAGTAGCGGCACCATGGCGATGGCCGTCAACTTCGCCTACCGGCGCCAGCGCCGCGAGTGCGCAATGTTGATGCTGGCCACGGCGCTCCTCGGAGCATCGTTCGTCGGCATGCAGGCGTTCGAATGGTCGAAGCTGATCCACGAAGGCGTGCGGCCGTGGGGCAACCCGATGGGCGCGGCGCAGTTCGGATCGACGTTCTTCATGATTACCGGCTTCCACGGCTTTCACGTGTCGTGTGGTGTGATCTACCTGCTCGTCATCGCCAACAAGGTGCGGCAGGGGCACTACGACGTGACGGGCAACTACCAGCCCGTGGAGATCGCCGGGCTGTACTGGCACTTCGTGGACCTGGTCTGGGTCTTTATCTTCGCGCTGTTCTATCTCTGGTGAGGCTGGCCATGGCATCGACTCCCACCGCTCCCGATCCGGCCATCGAACCCTCGTCGCATGGCGGGCAGGCCCATCCGATCGGCCTGTACCTGAAGGTCTGGATCCTGTTGTTCATCCTGTCCACGATGTCGTACATGGTGGACTACTTCCACGTGCAAGGCTTCCTGCGCTGGGCGCTGATCCTGATCTTCATGGGGCTGAAGGCGGGGCTGATCGTCGCCGTGTTCATGCACATGGCGTGGGAGCGCATGGCACTGATCTGCGCCATCCTGCTGCCGCCGCTGTGCCTGCTGGTGCTGGTATGGCTGATGGCGGAAGAGGCCGACTACACGTTCCTGACGCGGGGGGTGTTTTTCAAGTAGGGAAGGGCACCTTGGCGCCGTACCTAACTGAGCTTGGTTGAAATGCTCTTGCACCAGGCAGATTTCGGAAAACTGCGATTGTGGTGCCCCACTCGCCGCTTCTAGTATGCCGATTCCTATCGGCTTACTGCTCTGCGGCTTATGCTAATCAGTCCTCCGTTTCTCCCTAGCTCTTCCGCCACTAACCAAACTGACGCGCCAGTGGACGTCATGGATCTCGCGGACGCAGGAGAACAGTTTGATCTTATCTATCCCATCAGTGTCGACCGGCGCTGGCACGGCGGCTGCCACATCACATCCAGAAGCCAGAACGAGGCCGTTCGCGCGATTGCCGATGGCGAAGTGGTGGCCTATCGCGTCTGCCAGCACCTGGATGGACCCGATGGGACAGTCAAAGACTGCGATCTCGGCTTCGTGCTCTTACGGCACGAAACGGAGACTGGTGAAAACCGCAAGCTGCGGTTCTATTCGCTCTACATGCACCTGCGCCATTTGGGCGGCTACGGCGGCAATTGCAACCCGAAGGACTTGCCGGAGTGGCTACGCATGCCGACCAGCGTAGCGTCTGGCGAGGGTAGAAAGGTCTCCCGCAAGGATATTCTGGGCTGGATGGGTCAGTGCAACGGAGACAAGTACCTGCACTTCGAGATATTCATGACCCGGGCGGATTTCGAGGGGTACTTCAACGGGACTCAACTGGGGCGCGCCACGCCTTCTACGCCTGCCTCGACGGATTATTGGGGCGATAGCTATTACGTCATTCCGGCTGGGCTGCCAGTCCTGGCACAGCCCCCCGGCACGATTGAAAACAAGCTAAATGGCATTGAGTTTCCGCCCCTGCAGGGTACTGCAGCGACCGATCGGAAGCTCTATATCGAGGTGAAGTTCCGGGGTGGGCAGAAACTGACACGTGTATGGCGCGATGACGCAGGGGGGCAGCGCACGCTGCTGACAGTGCAACCAATTCTCGAAAAAGGCTACGAGTACGACATGTACGCACGTGCTTGTGCCCTGTACCCGGCCTGCCCCAGCGACGGCTATGAGCTTTTGCGCTTCGGCCGCATTCTTAGCCGGCCTGAAACGTTGGCGGCCGGAAATCGGGTGACATGGTTCCGCGTTGCGTTCGATTCGGACAAGCAGGGGTACATCGATATTCACAACGCGAGCATCCAGAAACTATCCGACGCGGACTTCCCTAGTTTCATGGGCTGGGAAAAGGTGAGCGAAGGCACAGGGCCTTTCGCGCAGGATGGGCTTTGCGATATCGAGGCACTCAAGACGCTGCTGAAAGACAGGAATTCCGACCATAACCCGTATGTTGGATGCTCCGCAAACAAGGCATTGCGCTACTACGTACAGATGGGGAAGGGGGTTAGGGAAAGGCTGCGAGGGCTGGTGTGCGAGATGCCGTCGGAGTGGGATGGATCGAATAATGAGGCGCGATATCGGAAGCTAGAGGAGCCAGGGGAGTTCTATGCACGTGCCAAGGCGGAATATGACCGGTTCATGGCGTTCCTCGGCAAGGTTCAATTCTGGGACAAGACCGGGCTGCCGCCCACCACCACGGAGAAGTTGTGGTTCTTCCATCCGCTGGCATTCATCCGGCATTTCAGGAAATGCCTCTGGATATCGCCGAAGGAATTCAGTCGGATTTATCCGGACAGCCTATATAACCAAAAAGAAACTCCAGATCCAGAGAAATTGCGTGCCAAATACGGTGCGGCACTGAATCAGGTGATGCGGAAGTACTTGATTCGTACTCCAACGCGCGCTGTTCATTTTATGGCGCAAGGCGCGATCGAATCGAATTTCTTGGCGCGCATGATGGAGGCATCCTCTAAGTATTTTACCGCGAGCCTTCAATCCGAAGTCGACGGATATTACAATAATACTGATGATACATACTTCGAGTATCTTGACAAACGATTGGGGAACGTCGAAGGCGATGATGGGAGAAAGTATCGCGGGCGGGGCTATAAGCAGCTCACGGGAAGGGAGAATTACTCCAAATACTGGGTGTACCGAGGCTGGCTAAAATCGGCATCATTCGATTCGTATTGGTGGGCGGTAAAGAAGAGGCGCCCACCAATTATCGATAATCCTCAGCAGATCAGTAACAATGCCTCTGATTGCATTGATGCTGGCGGGTGGTATTGGACGGCCGGTGCAGCTTCGAATCGATATCAATCAATCAATTCCACAGTGGAAGAGGGGGGCATCTCGGATAGCGCAGTCTTCAAGATTTCGCGTGCGATTAACGGGCTGAATAGGCAAGGCGAACCGAACGGCCTGCGCGAGCGGATCATGCAAACTCGCCGAATTGCTGTTTTGTTGATGGATTGATATGAGGAACTCCCTAGTATTCATTGCCATCGCCGCTATTTTGTTGTTTTCATTCGGCGGCGTCAGCGCAAACGAGACTGTGGTTAGCCTGCCGGGAAAGACTATAGTTAAAATCCCCGGTCACTCCCAGATTTTCGCTCGCGCTGATGAGGCAATTTGCGTTGTAATACCTGCCGGATCGGTGGAGGTCACAGCCTGCTTCCTTGAGAGCGCGTTGGATGCTGTGGCTGAATCCAATGGATTCCTCAAATATGGTGACCTGTCGAAAGAAAGCAAGGCGCAGTTGGGCGCGCTTCCAGAGGATCGAATGGTCTTCGTCGAAGGTAGCTTCGGATGGGCCTATGCCACAGCCCCAGTAACTTTGGGGAGATTTGATGTCCATGAGGCCACGTCGGTCCTGTGTGAGGAGTTCGAGAACAGTGTGCGCCATCCTGCCGTATGCTATTTCGCTGCGGCAGCTTCGATTTCAACCCCAACGCGACTATCAGTATTTATTTCTGCGGAACTAGAGCGCCCACCCGGACGCGGTGGTGTGCAGGAGCAACGTACGGAGGAAAAAATTGAGAGAATTCACCAGATCATAGAATCCATAGGGATGATCGCCGGCTCGGGAAGTGGCAGCCTCACGCTCCCTTCTAGCGAACTCCCGCTTCATATCGAGGTTGCGGATTTCAATTTCGATGGGCACCAAGATTTTGCCATCTGGCATCTGGACGATGGCATGGGAGTACACAAGATCTATAGGATCTTTCTGTACACGCCAGGCCAGAAGACCTTCGAAGAGGCGCTGTCCCGCTGTGGAGATACTTTTATCAACGTTCGGAGGGATCTGAGGCGCCGCCGGTTACTTAGCACCCACTGGAGCGACAATACGCCGATGTCTTGTATGACTCGCCTGCCGAAGACGCCAGGCGGACATGCGCAGAAATAGCGATGGCCAGACATCGCAGCATGGAACTGTGCGAGTCTGGCCCCGAGGCGCCTTAAACCTGCGTAATAAACTTCGTCACCAGATACCCGTCGAACGTCTCCATCCCGCCTTCGCTGCCGATGCCGGAGTCCTTGATGCCGCCGAACGGTGTTTCGGACAGGGCCATGCCGAAGTGGTTGATGTTGACCATGCCGGCTTCCAGGCCGTTGGAGACCAGGTGGGCCGTCTTCAGCGAGTTGGTGAAGACGTACGAGGCCAGGCCGAAGGGCAGGCTGTTGGCGCGGCGCAGGACTTCCTCGGCGTCCTTGAAGCGCGTGACCGGCGCTACCGGGCCGAACGGCTCGTCCACCATCAGCTTGGCGTCGTCGGGCAGGTCCGTCACCACGGTCGGGGCGAAGAAGAAGCCCTTGTCGCCGATGCGTGCGCCGCCGGCCACGATCTTGCCGCCGCGGTGGTTGGCATCGTCGAGGAACTGTTCCATCGATGCGATGCGCCGCTTGTGTGCGAGCGGGCCCATTTGCGTGCCATCGTCGAGGCCGTTGCCGACCTTGATCGAACCGATGACCTCGGTGAAGCGCGCCAGGAACTTGTCGTAGGCTTTTTCCTGGACGTAGAAGCGCGTCGGGGAGACGCACACCTGGCCGGCGTTGCGCAGCTTGAAGCGCGCCAGCATCTCGGCGGCCGGTTCGATGTCGGCATCGTCGAAGACGAGCACTGGCGAGTGACCGCCCAGTTCCATCGTCACACGCTTCATATGCGCGCCGGCCAGCGCGGCCAGCTGCTTGCCCACCGGCACGGAGCCCGTGAACGAGATCTTGCGCACGATCGGCGATTCGATCAGGTAGGTCGACACCTCGCTCGGCACGCCCCAGACGATGTTCAGCACGCCCGGGGGCAGGCCGGCGTCATGGAACAGGCGCGCCAGCGCCACTACGGCACTCGGCGAATCCTCCGGGCCTTTCAGGATCAGCGTGCAGCCGGCGCCCAGCGCCGCCACGATCTTGCGGATGGCCTGGTTGAACGGAAAGTTCCACGGCGTGAAGGCGGCGCAGACGCCAATCGGCTCCCGCACGACGATCTGGCGCACGGCCGGGTTGCGCGGCGGAATCACGCGGCCGTAGATCCGGCGGGCTTCCTCGGCATGCCATTCGGCGTGCTCGGCGCAGATCATCACTTCGCCCACGGCCTCGGCCAGCGGTTTGCCCTGGTCCAGCGTGATGTCGCGGCCGATTTCCTTGGCGCGCTGACGCGTCAGTTCTGCCACGCGGCGCAGGATCGCGGAGCGCTCCAGCGGCGAGGTCTTCTTCCACGTCTCGAAAGCGCGCTGCGCCGCGGCCAGGGCGCGATCAAGGTCGCCGCGCGTGGCGTGGGGCAGCTTGCCAAGGACTTCCTGGGTCGCCGGGTTGATGACATCCTGCTCGCGCCGGTCGCCTCCCTTGATGAATTCCCCATCAATATAGAGGGCGAGATCCTGGTACATGCGTGTCTCCTGAGTCGGTCGGGTCGAGAAACCGCAAGCTTAACGCGTCGGACCGGAACGCGCACGGGGTCGTAGTGGCCGATAATCGGCCACTTGCCCGCGGGAATCCACGCTAGACTGGCGGACCCGAGATGCCGCATATCGTCCCAACCGCCCTCCATGAAGCCAGACGCCAGACTGACCACGGGCCCGATCGGCCGCACGCTGTTGCTGTTCTCGCTGCCCGTGCTGGGCAGCAACATCCTTCAGTCGTTGAACGCGTCGATCAACTCGGTCTGGGTGGGCCGCTACCTCGGCGAGGCCGCGCTGACGGCCACGTCCAACGCCAATATCATCCTGTTCTTCCTGCTTGGCGTGGTGTTCGGCATCAGCATGGCCAACACGATCATGATTGGCCAGGCCGTGGGCGCCCGGAATATCGACGAAGCGCGCCGCGTGGTCGGCACCGGCACGACGTTCTTCGTGGGCCTGTCGATCCTGGCGGCGGTGCTCGGTTTCGTCTTCACGCCACACATCCTCGCGGCGATGCATACGCCCGACGATGCCGCGCCACTGGCGGTGATCTACCTGCGCATCATCTTCGTGGCGCTGCCGTTCATGTACTTCTACAACTTCGTGATGATGACGCTGCGCGGGGCAGGGGACTCGCGCACGCCGTTCTATTTCATGCTGTTGTCGGTGGTGCTCGACGTGGTGCTGAACCCGGTGCTGATCTTTGGCGTCGGGCCGTTGCCGGCGCTCGGCATCGCAGGCTCCGCGCTGGCTACGCTGATCGCCCAGCTGGTGAGCCTCGTGGCGATGATCGCGGTGCTGTACCGGCGACGCCATTTCCTGCTGCTGCACAAGGAGCAACTGGCGCTGCTGTGGCCCGATCCGGCAATTCTCCGTGCGCTGGTGGCGAAGGGCTTGCCGATGGGCCTGCAGATGGTGGTGATCTCATCGTCCGCGATTGTCATGATGTCGCTGGTCAATACCTATGGCTCGCAGACCACGGCGGCCTACGGGGTGGCCTCTCAGTTGTGGACTTACGTGCAGATGCCGGCCCTGGCCGTAGGCGCCAGCGTGTCGTCGATGGTCGCGCAGAATGTCGGTGCGGGCCTATGGCCGCGCGTGGCCCGTATCACGCGCATGGGTCTGCTGTTCAATCTGGTGATGACCGGGGCGATTGTGGGGCTGATCTACCTGTTCAACCGGCATTCGCTTGGCATCTTCCTGGGCGATGACAGCACGGCAATCGGCATCGCCCAGCACATCAACCGCGTGGTGCTGTGGTCGTTCATCCTGTTCGGCTTCACCATCGTCGTGTTCGGCACGGTGCGCGCCACCGGGGCGGTCATGGCGCCGCTCGTCATCCTGTTCGTGTCGATGTGGGGGATACGGCTGCCGTTCGCATGGCTGCTGGAGCCGCATATCGGCGCGGAGTCGATCTGGTGGAGCTTCCCGGTTGGTTCGATCGTGTCCGTGGCGCTGGCCTTTGCCTACTACCGCTTCGGCAACTGGAAGCGCAGCCACATCATGCCTGCCGAGCCGCATGCGGAGGCCGTCGGCCTCGCGCCCGATACCAGCATGGGCACGCCTTGCGAAGACGCCGATACCACAACGGCGCCCGCGCGGTGATCGGATGACAGGTGGGTGCGCTTTCACCTGAGAGACATTTGAGTCGCCGCGCGCGCCGCGGTGCAGCAATGTAAGGCATTCGAAAGCCACGCCTTCCCCAAATATCAGAACGCCGCTTCATGCGGCGTTCTTTGCTTTCAGTCCCCTTTCGCCCAGCCTTTCAGTTGACTTTCACGCGTTGTCGATCATATCGGTTAAATACATCACAACATGATGTATTGGAGTCGGCCCACTTCTGATAACGGAATCAGGAATTACCCTGAAGCCAGACAAATGAAAGGCGCCTGAAAGATCGCGTCTCTACTGTTCGCTCCGTCGCATCGGATGCTTTGCCTGTCATGCATCCGCAGTGCGGGCGCCAGAGCCGGCGGCCGCGCGGTACCGATTTTCACCACTTTGAGGAGATTCATTTTGCGCATACGCAGCCAAAAGGACTTTGCCTCCGGCCTGATGTTCGTCCTGGTCGGCCTGGGCTTTTCCTTCGTCGCGCGCGGCTATTCCATGGGAACGGCGGCGAAGATGGGGCCAGGATATTTTCCGTTCCTGCTCGGACTCGTGCTCGCCCTGCTGGGCGCGATCGTGACGGTGGGTTCGCTCTCGACGAAGGGCGAAGACGACCAGCTCGCGCGCTGGGACCTCAAGACGCTGTTGTGGATTCTCGGTTCCGTGGTGCTGTTCGGCCTGTTGCTCAAGCCGCTCGGCATGGTGTTGTCGGTCTTTGTGCTGGTGCTGGTCTCGTCGATGGCGAGCCATGAGTTCAGCTGGAAGGGCGCACTCCTGAACGGCGTGGTGCTCGTGCTGATCAGCCTGGGCGCGTTCGTGTACGGCATCAACCTGCAGATGCCGGTGTGGCCTGCCTTCATTACCGGCTAAGGAGCCCGTCCAAATGGAATTGTTCGATCACCTTGCCCTGGGCTTCTCCACGGCATTGTCCCTGCAGAACCTCGCGTACGCCTTCCTCGGGTGCGTGCTGGGGACGCTGATTGGCGTGCTGCCGGGCCTCGGCCCTCTCGCCACCATCGCCATGCTGCTGCCGGTCACGTACACGCTGCCCCCGGTGGCTGCGCTGATCATGCTGGCTGGTATTTACTACGGCGCCCAGTACGGCGGTTCCACCACCGCCATTCTGGTGAACCTGCCCGGTGAGTCGTCGTCGGTGGTGACCACCATCGATGGCTATCAGATGGCGCGGCGCGGCCGTGCTGGCGTGGCGCTGGCCACTGCCGGTCTCGGTTCGTTCTTCGCTGGTTGCGTGGCTACGCTGATTCTGGCGGCTTTCGCAACGCCGCTGTCGGAACTGGCATTCAAGTTCGGCCCCGCCGAGTACTTCTCGCTGATGGTGCTGGGCCTGATCGGTGCCGTGGTGCTGGCCTCGGGCTCGCTGCCGAAGGCCGTGTCGATGATCGTGCTGGGTCTGCTGCTGGGCCTGATCGGTACCGACGTGAACTCGGGTGCCGCGCGCTTCTCGTTCGACGTGCCTGAGCTGACCGACGGCATCGACTTCGTCGCACTGGCCATGGGTATGTTCGGCTTCGCGGAAATCATCGCGAACCTGGAACAGAAGGAAGCCCGCGAGACGTTCACGAACAAGGTGACGAACCTGTTCCCGACCAAGGAAGACTTCCGACGCATGATCCCGGCGGTGCTGCGTGGCACGGCCCTGGGTTCGGCGCTGGGTATTCTCCCCGGCGGCGGTGCGGCACTGGCTTCGTTCGCGGCTTACTCGCTCGAGAAGAAGACCTCGAAGTACGCGCATGAATTCGGCAAGGGCGCCATCGAAGGCGTGGCGGGTCCGGAATCGGCCAATAACGCCGCGGCACAGACGTCCTTCATCCCGCTGCTGACGCTGGGCATTCCGCCTAACGCCGTGATGGCGCTGATGGTGGGCGCGATGACCATCCACAACATCCAGCCCGGCCCGCAGGTGATGACCAGCAACCCGGCGCTGTTCTGGGGCCTGATCGCCTCGATGTGGATCGGTAACCTGATGCTGATCATCCTGAACCTGCCGATGATCGGTATCTGGGTGAAGCTGCTGACCGTGCCGTATCGCTTCCTGTACCCCGCGATTCTCGTGTTCTGCGGCATTGGCGTGTACTCGGTCAACAACCAGACGTTCGACGTGTTCATGGCGGCTGGCTTCGGCGTGATCGGCTATCTGTTCCTGAAACTCAAGTGCGAACCGGCCCCGCTGCTGCTCGGCTTCGTGCTGGGACCGATGATGGAAGAGAACTTCCGCCGCTCGCTGCTGCTGTCGCGTGGTGACTTCACCGTATTCGTGACGCGCCCGCTGTCGATGGGCCTGCTGATTGCTGCTGCCGCACTGGTGGCCGTGGTGGCACTGCCGTCGATCAAGGCCAAGCGCGAGGAAGCGTTCCAGGAGGAATAGCGCTCCGTGGCGCTCCCCTGAGCAACACCGGCTTTTGCCGGGCACACAACGCAAGCTTTCGGGGTGCCTCGTGCACCCCGTTTTTTTAAGGACTTTCCAAAGCGACTGCGCCCATGATCACGCCTTCGCTCGACCGGGTCGTTTCCCGGCTCTACATCCTCAAGCTCGTCCAGGCCAGCCCCTCTACCGTCTTCAGTCTGATGGAGCGGCTGCGCGAGCGCGGCATCGACAAGAACATCCGCGCACTGCGGCCCATTCTGCGCAGCCTGATGATCGCTCGCTCGATCACGGCGGAACTCGTGGAAGGTAACGGCCGCGTCTATACCATCACCGACAGCGGTCGCGCCGAACTGGACGCGTACCTCTCGCACCTCGACGTACTCAAGTCCGACCTGCCGGGCGCCGGCAACCACGCGCAAAAGAAAGACGCCGCCTGAAGCGGCGGCGTCCTGGCCCGAGGAGAGGGCTCTTGCTATGTAGCGGGGCTTACTGCTGGCTGACCAGTTCCTGCGCCGTGGCGTTGCTCGTGCTGCTCTGTGCCACCAGGACCTTGATCTTGTTCGGCACCACGGCACCGAAGCCGTCGGCCGGGATCGTGGTAATCAGCCAGTCGTCGTTCTTGTTCACGGTCAGCGCGCCCGAATCGAAGATCACGGTCTTGGTACCGGCCGCGGTCACGCGCAGGCGATAGGTGCCGCCATCCACATAGATCGAATCCTGACCCGAAGCCGGCACCGCATTCTTATAGCTGATGGCGGCGATCGTCGGGTTCACGGCGGCGATGTCCTGCGCCGGCGTGGTCAGGTACATGTCCACGTTCTGCGCATTGATCGAGGCGTTCAGACCACGAATCCGGGCGGAGGTGTCCAGCAGGCCCTTGCCGTACGGATCGTCGATCTGCAGCACGTCGGCGGCCGTTGTGCCAGGCAGCGCCACCACGGTGTACTTGTGGCCGGTGTGCGCCGAAACCGTGGTCGCACCGATCTGCGTGGACGTGTTGGCCAGGTTGAACGCGAACAGGTTATTACCTTCCTCGACGTTGAAATAGCCCGAGACTGTCTTGTAGGGGATGTTCCTCAGCGAGGTCAGCGCGCCGTTCTGCAGCACGTCGACGTTGGGGCCGGCCGTCACGGCGTGGATGACGCGCACCGAGGGCTTGCTCAGGCCCACGCGGTCGTCGATGCCGTCATCGCCGCCACCGCACGCTGCCAGGACTGCCGTGGTCGCGAGCGCCAGGCCCAGAATGATGTTCCGCTTGATTTCCATGGTTCTTCACCTCTTTTACGTTGGGATCATTGGGGCGCGCGACACGCACAAGACCTCACACCGACCCAATGCGCCGGTGCTCTCTCGAATGGCGATGGTGGCGTGCCGCGCGGGCAATCGTTACTGTTGCTGCTGGCAGCCGTGCGTGAATGCGCTTGCCTGATGCAACGATAGACATGCGGGGAGAGGGGAGACAGCCGGGCGACTCCGATATCAATGTCGGAGAATTCCCACAGTTCGGTTACAAAGCTGATACAAGTACACGTTGTGTCGCGCGCATCGAGCATGGGGAATGCCGCGCGAAGACATGGCGCGGCACGTGGTCCAAAAGGGTGAGGTAGTTCTTACACGGCGCTAGGCGTTGTCGGCCGTGGGGCAAGAGGGGTGGCGCGCGGCGCGGTGCCGCGCGCGGGAAATACTTACACCATCACGACCTGATTGCGGCCATTGCGCTTGGCCTGATAGAGGCCGGTATCCGCTGCCTGCACGAGGCGGCTGGCATCGCCAGTTTCATCGGGCACGATCACCGCGCCGCCGATGCTGATGGTCACCACGCCACTGGTGGGCGACCCGCTGTGCGGAATCTGCAGCGACTCGATCGCGCGCCGCACCTTCTCCGCGAGCAACCTTGCACCGCCCGCCGAGGTGGCCGGCAGGATCATCGAGAACTCCTCGCCCCCAAAACGCGCGGGCAGGTCAGCCGGCCGCGCGCAGTTGTCGCGGATCACGCCCGCCACGCGGCGCAGCACCTCGTCGCCGGCCACGTGGCCGTAGGTGTCGTTGTAGGCCTTGAAGGCATCCACGTCGATCATCAGCAGTGCGAGTTGCGTCTGCTCGCGCTGTGCGCGCCGCCACTCGGCGCCGAGGTACTCGTCGAAATAGCGGCGGTTCGAGAGCCCGGTCAGGCCGTCGGAGTTGGTCAGCCGCTGCAGTTCGAGGTTGGTTTCGAGCAACTGCTGCTGGCTCTGCCGGAGTGCCCGATACGCTTCGTCGCGCTGCAACAGGTTCAGGTAGGAGCGCGAGTGATAGCGGATGCGCGCCACGAGTTCTATGGTGTCCGGCAGCTTCACGAGATAGTCGTTGGCGCCAGCCGCGAACGCGGCGCTCTTCATCGTCGCCTCTTCCTTGGTGGAGAGCACGATGATGGGGATGTCGCGCGTGCCCGGGTTCTCCCGATAGCGCCGCACAAGCGTCAGGCCGTCGGTGCCCGGCATCACCAGGTCCTGCAGGATGACGGTTGGCTGCGTGCGCTCCGCCACGGCCACGGCCTCGTCCGGCTGCGCGCAGTAGTGGAAGTCGATGTCGGGCTCGCCGGCCAGCGCGCGGCGCACCGCTTCGCCGATGATGGCCTGGTCGTCGACCAGCAGCACCATCGCCATGTATTCGTTGTTGGCGCCTTTTGTGCTGTTCGCGCTATTTGCCGCCGCATCGGCTTGAGGTTTAGGTCTTGGCATTTTCATGCATCCTGTGCTTTGTTCTTGTTCTGGTGGCCGCCGCCGCACGCCTTCACCAGCCGCGCGGCAATCCGCGGCAGCGGCAGGATCTCGACGGCGGCGTCCAGCGCCGCAGCCGCCTTGGGCATGCCGTACACCGCGCTGGTGGCCTGGTCCTGCGCAATGGTGAGGTAGCCACGGTCGCGCATCGCCTTGAGGCCGAGGGCACCGTCGCGGCCCATGCCGGTGAGCAGCACGCCGACCGCCTCGCCGCGCCAGTGCTCCACCACCGATTCGAAGAACACGTCGATGGAAGGCCGGTACAGGTAATCGCCCGGCTCCGGGGTGTAGGCCATCCGCGCGGCATGTATCAACCGCAGATGATCGTTCGTGCCCGCCAGGACCACGGTGCCGATTCGCGGCCGCTCGCCGGCGCGCGCGATGCCCACCGGCAGCGCGCACTGGGCGTTGAGCCACTCGGCCATGCCGGGCGCGAACGCCTCGTCCACGTGCTGCACGGCGACCACCGCCGCGCCGAAGTCAGCCGGCAGCGCGCCCAGCAACGTGGCCAGTGCAGCCGGCCCGCCTGCCGAGGCGCCAATCGCCACCAGGCGGGGCGCGGCCGGCGTAGGCGTGGCGGCAGTCAGGGAATGCGATGCGATGGCGCGGCCATTCAGCAGCCGGGCGATGTTGCGGAGCTTGCGCAGCAGCGGCCCCGCCGCGAGTTGCGCGTCCGGTTCGGTCAGGGTGGGCGTGTCCACCGCATCGATCGCGCCGTGACCCATCGCGGCGAACACCTGGTCCGCGTTGCGCCCGAGGTCCATCGTCACCACGACGATCGCGCACGGCGTGGCGGCCATGATGCGCCGTGTGGCTTCCACGCCATCCATGACCGGCATCAGCAGGTCCATCAGGATCAGGTCGGGCGTTTGCGTGGCCGCCATGCGTATGGCCTGCTCGCCATCGCCGGCCACCCAGATGATCTCGTGCGTGGCATCGAGCGCGATGGCGCGCCGCAGCGCCGCCACGGCCAGCGAAGAATCATTGACGATACCGATCTTCATGCACGTGCCTCGCCGATGAGATCCAGCACGGCGTCCAGCAACGCCGTGTCATGGAAACTGCCCTTGGCCAGATAATAGTCCGCGCCAGCCTGCAACCCGCGTTCGCGATCCTGCTCGCGGTCCTTGTACGACACGATCATCACCGGCAACTGCCGCAGGCGCGGCTCCTCGCGGATGCGGGTGACCAGTTCGATGCCGTCCATGCGCGGCATGTCCACGTCCGTGATGACGAGGTCGAAGGGCTCCGCGCGCAGGACGTTCCAGCCATCCATGCCGTCCACGGCCACGGCCACATCGTAGCCACGCCCGGCCAGCAGCTTGCGCTCCAGTTCGCGCACGGTCAGGGAATCGTCGACCACCAGCACCCGCTTGCGGCGGACGTCGGCAGTGCCGGCGCCGGCCTGGCGCACGCGCTCGATCCGGCCATCCGACACGAGTTTCTCGACCGAGCGCAGCATGTCCTCGACATCGAAGATCAGGACGGGCGTGCCGTCGTCGGTCAGGCTGCCCGCCGCGATGTCCTTGATCTTGCCCAGCGCCTGCGCCAGCGGCTGCACCACCAGCATGCGTTCACCCAGCAGGCGGTCCACGGCAATGCCGTAGACGCGATCCTGCTCGCCGATGATGACTACTGGCACGGTGTCGGCGTCCGGGGTGGCGGTCTCGGGCCGTTGCAGCAGTTGCGCCGCGCTGACGAGGCCTACGGGCCGGCCGTCATGGCGGAAGTGCTGGTGCTGTTCCACCTGCTCGATCTCGTCCCGGCGCACCGCCACGGCACGCATGACGTGCCCGAGCGGGAAGGCATAGGCTTCGCCGGCGACTTCTACCAGCAGCGTGCGCACGACGGACAGCGTAAGCGGCAATTCGAGATGGAAGTGGAGCCCGCTGCCGGGCTGCTGCGAGAGCCGCAGGCTGCCGCGCACGGCGCGCACCATGTCCTGCACCGCATCCAGCCCGACGCCACGCCCCGAGACATGAGACACCGTCTCGCGCAGGCTGAAGCCGGGCAGCAGCAGGAATTCGAGCAGTTCCGTCTCGGACATCCGCGCCGCCGTCTCGGGCTGCGCCAGGCTGCGGCGCACGATGGCCTCGCGCAACGCGCCGAAGTCCACGCCGGCCCCATCGTCGAAGATCTCGATGACAAGCCGCCCGGCGTTATGGCGTGCGTGCAGCGAGATGCGTCCTTCCTCGGGCTTGCCGGCGGCACGGCGCACTTCGGGCGGCTCGATGCCGTGATCCACCGCATTGCGCAGCAGGTGGGCCAGCGGGGCGTCGAGCTGTTCGAGGATGTCGCGGTCCACCTGGGTTTGTTCGCCCGCCAGCGCCAGATGCACGGGCTTACCGAGCGCGCGGCCGAGGTCGCGCACCATGCGCGAATAGCCCATGATGCCGTCCGAGAGCGGTCGCATGCGACAGGACAGCGCGGTGTCGTAAAGCCGGCGCGACAGCCGGCTCGCCCGATGATCGTACTGGTCGATCTCCTCCACGCGCTGCGAAAGCTGGCCGTGGCTGTCCTCAAGCAACTGGCGCGCTTCGGCCAGCGCGGCGCGCAGCCGTGGCACGGTACCGTCGGCACTGGCCAGCAGGGCCTGGATGCCTTCCAGCGCCTGGAGCGCGCGCATTTGCTGGCGCCGCGCCTGCTGCATGGCGCCGCCGAACGGGCGCAGCCAGTGCGTCTCCACCATGGATTCGCCGGCCATGGCCAGCAGCCGGTCCAGCCGGTCCGCGTTGACGCGCAGCATGCGTTCCTGCGGGTCGGCGGCGGCCGTGGCCTGAGGGGCGGGCGGGACTTCGGGGGGAAGAACCTCGGGCGTTGCTGCGGATACCGCCGGCATCCGCGCGGGGGCCGGCTCCAGTTCAGTGCCGTCGAGCAGCGCGTTGAGGTGCGCGACGCAGGCGTCGATCTCGGCCAGTCCTTCCCGCTCGGGCCAGTCGAGCGCGCCGCCCGGGGGATGGCCGATCCGCTGCAGCAGGTCGGTGCCCTGCAGCAGGGCGTCGATATGGGACGGCGTCAGCAGCAGGCCGCCACGCTGCGCGGCGACGAGGCAGTCTTCCATCACATGCGCCACGCGCACGCCGCCATCCAGCCCGACGATGCGCGCTGCACCCTTGAGCGAGTGGGCGGCGCGCATGCACGATTCCAGGTGCGTGGCCGCCGCAGGCTCGCGTTCGAGCGCCAGCAGCCCCGCGTTCAGGATTTCCGCCTGCGCGTCCGCCTCCAGCGCGAACAGTTCGAGCATCGAGGCATCGCGGAGCTGTTCGGGATTCATGACAAGCTCCGCGACAGCGCCTGCCGGAGCAGGTCGGCATCGAGCAGGCCGACCGTGTGGCCGTCATGCTCGAACAGGGCGCGCGTGTAGTGCGCGGAGGCGCGGGCGAGCGTAGCCGGTAGCGGCAGCAGCGCGGCGTGGGGCACGTGCTGCACGCCTGCCACTTCGGCCACAGGCAGCGCAATGGCATTGCGCCCCTGGCCCAGCATCAGGAACCGTCCCGCGCGGCTGGGATCGGCCGCCGTGCCGCCGAACAGCAGCGCCAGCGACACGCAGGTCAGCAGCGCCCCCCGCACCGATGCCACGCCAACCAGCGCCGCGTGGCGACGGTGCGGCAGCGAGTGGATCGGCGCGGGCGCGGTGACTTCGCCGAGCACGGCGGTCGGCAGCGCGAGCCATTCATCGCCCACGCGGAAGACCACGCAAGACTGCCCTGCGGCACGGTCGACATGGAACGCACTCCCGGTAGGTTGATCGAGCGTGGCGGCATCCACAAGGTCGTCGACGGCCAGCGCGTCGAGCAGCGCCGTGGCGGCTTGCGCGTAGGTCGGGCAGTTGCGGCAGTGGACATGCGTCGCCAGCAGCGGGCACGAGGCGTCGCCGGACACGCCGATGCGTCGCCAGCAATCGTCGATGGCGGCAAGGTTCGGCAGCAGGGTGGCGGAGGTTTCAACCATGGCTCATGCGGGCGTGACGTTGGGCGCGTTCGCGCAGGCGCGCGGCACCGCCGGCGTCGCCCTCGCTATCGAGCAGGGCGGCAAGGTGGTAGAGGGCTTCCTCGTGGCCGGGATCGAGGTACACCGCCTTGCGGTAGGCGGCATGCGCATCGGCGACGTGGCCGGCGGCGTCGTGCAGCACGCCGAGCAGGCAGTAGGCGTTGGCGGATGGGCCGCGCTGTGCCAGGTATTGCTCGCACGCGACGGTGGCGTCGGCCACATCGCCACGGTCAGCCATGGCAGCAATCTCCGCGAGCGCATCGCCGCCGGCTTGCTGCGCGGGCGGGCGCGCGTGCGTGGCGGCGGGCGGCGCGGCGCGCAACGCGGGGGCCGGCTGGGGCCGGCGCGCGGGAGCGGCGGGGGAAGCCGGCAGCG
The DNA here is from genome assembly GCF_056395265.1 of Cupriavidus sp. 10L43_2. NCBI lineage: Bacteria > Pseudomonadati > Pseudomonadota > Betaproteobacteria > Burkholderiales > Burkholderiaceae > Cupriavidus > Cupriavidus sp. 10L43_2. The sequence continues at coordinate 351,486 of NZ_JBFTJE010000004.1, read as the reverse complement.
GCGCACGGGGTAAGGCCGATGCCAACGACGCCGGCACGTCCCGCACGGGCGGGCGCACCGCGTGGGGATGGAAGGCGAAGGCGAGCGGCACCCCGGCGCCGGCGAGCCCTTCGCGCGTCAGCAGGCTGGCTTCGGCCGGGCCGACGAAGATCAGGCCGTCCGGGCGCGCCAGGCGCACCAGCGCCTGCGCCGCGCGGCGCTGCGTATCCGGATCGAAATAGATCAGCAGGTTGCGGCAGAACACCACGTGGTAGGGCGGCTCGGCTGCGAGCAGCGACGGGTCGAGGAGATTCCCGGATAGCAGCCGGACCTGTGCCCGGACGCCATCGGCAATCTGGTAGCCCGCCGCCACCGGCGCGAAGTAGCGCTCGCGGAAGTCCAGCGGCCGGCCCCGGAACGCGTTGTTGCCATAGCGGCCGGCGCGCGCGCGCTCCAGCGCCCGGGCGCTGACATCCACGGCATCCACGCGAAACCGTTCGGGCGGCACGCCGGCGTCCAGCAGCGCCATGACGATGGAGTACGGCTCCTCGCCGGTGGAGCAGGGCACGCTCAGCACGCGCAGCATCGGCACACCATCGCCGAAGATGCGGTGGGCGGCAAAGCTCGCCATGGCCAGCAGCGCTTCACGATGGCGGAAGAACCAGGTTTCGGGCACCACTACGGCTTCGATCAGCGCCTGCAGCTCGTCTGGCACCGCGTGCAGCACGTTCCAGTAGTTGCCGAGATCGGCGGCGCCCACGGCGATCTGACGTTCCAGCACGGCGCGCGCGATGGTGCCGGCGCCGATGGCGCCCGCATCGAGCCCGATGCGTTCTTTCAGCAACACCTCGATGGGCGTGAGCGGGTGCGGGGCGTCGGTCATGCCGGGGCTGGATCGGGAAACAGCAGGTCGTGCACGGCATCGGGCAGCAGCGCGCCCACGCGCACCCATTGCACGAGGCCGCGCGCGTCGTGCAGCACGGGCCCGAGGTAGCGCACCGGGGCAGGGTCGATGCCGCCGTCGACGAAGGCGGCGGGATCGGCGCGCAGGGTTTCCGTGGCGTATTCGAGCCGCAGGCCGAGCAGGCGGGCGGGTTGGTCGTGGGTTGTGCGGCGATAATGCACCAGCACGGTCCGCGTGCTCCGGCGCGCCACGGCGGGCGTGCCCGTGGCCAGCGCCGGGATGTCGATCACCGGCACCGGCTGGCCATGACGCACCATCAGCCCGGCGACCCATGCCGGCGCCCCCGGAATCTGCTTGAGCGTGGTCAGCGGCAGCACCTCGGCCACCTCGGCGGTATCGAGCGCGTAGTGGTCAGGACCGATGCGGAACAGCAGGAAGAGGGCCATGGCGGGACATGCGCGTCGCGGAGCCCGCGCTCACACCTTGAAGCGGGAGACGCCGCTGCGCAGTTCGTTGGCCACGAGGGTCAGCTCGTCGATGGCCTGGCTCGACTGGCGCAGCGACTCCACGGTCTGCTGCGCGGCTTCGGACAGCTGCATCAGCGCCTGGTTGATCTGTTCGGCGCCGCCGGCCTGCGCCTGCATGCCCTCGTTCACCATCTGCACGCGCGGCGCCAGCGACTGCACCTGGCCGATGATCTGGGAAAGCTGGTCGCCCACCTGGGTCACCTCGGACATGCCCCGGCGCACTTCCTCCGAGAACTTGTCCATGCCCATCACCCCGGCCGAGACGGCCGACTGGATCTCGCGCACCATCTGCTCGATATCGTAGGTGGCCACGGCGGTCTGGTCCGCCAGACGCCGGATCTCGGTCGCCACCACGGAAAAGCCGCGCCCGTACTCGCCGGCCTTCTCGGCCTCGATGGCGGCGTTCAGGGACAGCAGATTGGTCTGGTCCGCCACGCGGGCGATGGTGGTCACCACCTGATTGATATTGCCGGCGCGCTCGTTGAGCGTGGCCAGCCGGGCGTTGACCGAGCCGGCGGCCTCCATCACATGGTGCATGGTCGCCTCCATGCGCGACAGCCCGACCTGCCCGGTGCCCGCCAGCCCGGCGGTCTGCTCGGCGGCATGGGAGACTTCGCCCATTGTCCGCACGAGGTCACGCGAAGTGGCCGAGATCTCGCGCGAGGTAGCGCCGATCTGGGTCGTGGTGGCGGCGGTCTCGGTGGCCGTGGCCTGCTGCTGGCGGGCGGTGGCGGCGATCTCGTTGACCGACGTGGTGACCTGGATCGCCGAGCGCTGCGCCTGCCCAACCAGCGTGGTCAGTTCGCCGGACATCTGGTTGAAGCCTTCCTCGACGGCCAGGAATTCGTCGCGCCGCCCCAGCGCCATGCGCTGGCGCAGGTCGCCGCCGCGCATGCCGGTCAGCAGCGAGACGATGCCGCCCATCGGCACGGTAATCGAACGCAGCAGCAGGTAGCCGCAGACCGCGGCCACTACCACCGCCAGCGTCAGCGCCACCTCGATACTCTTCTTGGCGCCATCCACGGCCTTGCTGATGTCGGTGGCGGCGCCGCTCGCGATGGCGTTGTTGTCGTCGACCAGGGATTGCAGCGCCTTGCGGCCGTCGAGCCAGACGTCGTGGGCCTGCCCGCGCAGGGCGGTCTCGGCGGTGGCGGTGTCGCGCCATTTGGTCGGGTCGAGGTAAAGTTGCGCAGCCTGGTCGTATCGTGCGTGAAGTTCCTTGAACGCCGCGAAACGGGCTCGATCGTCCCCGCGGACGATGGATGCTTCATACAGCTGTTCCATGCGGTGGAAACGCTGGGTGGCGTCCTGGTGCTGGGCCAGCAGGCGGTTGCGCGCGCCGGCGTCGTCGGTGGTCACGATCTGCCAGGCCAGCACGTAGAACTCGCCCCAGATGCCGCGCATGCCCGCGCTGTAGTTCAGGCCGGGCAGGGCATCGTTGCGCATGACATCGCTTTCATGCTCGATGGCGGACAGGCGGTTATAGGCGACCACGCCCATCAGCGCCATGACAAGGAGAATGAGGCTGAAACTCGCCAGGATGCGCGAGCGAATGGTCCAGTTGTTCACGGTCGGGTCCGCGTTGGTCTGCTTGAATGAGCCGCTGGCAGGATTCGCGGCGGGGCGCTATCCGCCGGAAGGCGGATGGCCTTGCGGGTGCGGCAGGCGTTTGCGGCGTAGGGTACTGTAAGCGCCCGGCGCTGACAACGTGGGAGGGTGCCGGGCAGCCGCCCGCCAGCCCGCGCCGTTGCGCGGTTGCGCCGCATTTCTGTACCGCTTGATTTTTCCATGGTTTTCGTCACACTTGCCAAATAGCTTGAGCGGGACATATGTTCATCACAACTGATAGGGCAGGGATGGTGGCCAGGTCGGAGGTACAGGCGACTGGCGCCTTGCCGCCGGCGGATCTCGATCCGCTGACCGGCGTGGTCGCTCGCCAGGCATACTTGACGCGACTGGAGGCGCGCCTGCGCAGCGAGGCGCCGCCACGCTTTGCTTTGCTGCTGGTGGGCATCGACGACTTTCGCGCCTTCAACGACATGCACGGGCATGCCGAGGGCGACGCCATTCTCCAGGGCGTGGCCCGGCGGCTGGCCGACGCCTCCCCGCGCGACGCCATCATCGGCCGCGTGGGCAGCGACGAGTTCGGCGTGCTGCTGACCTCCATTTCGGACCCGACGCTGGTGCGCCACGTGAGCGCCGCCATCCTGTCGATGCTGTCCGCCCCCTATGAAATGAACGGCCGCCGGCACCATGTGCTGGCCAGTATCGGCGCCTGCGTGATGCCGGCCGGCGGCGAGAATTCGTCCGATGTCCTGGCGGCGGCCAGCCTGGCGCTGGCCCGGGCCAAGCACGACGGCGGCCGGACCATCCGCTTCTTCAAGCCGCAGATGCGCACCGACGTGACCACGCGGCTGTCGCTGGTGCAGGCGCTGCGCGAGGCCTATGCCCAGCGCCAGTTCGAGTTGCTCTATCAACCCCAGGTGGACCTGCGCGATGGCCGCGTGGTGGGCGCCGAGGCCCTGATGCGCTGGCGCCATCCCACCCTGGGCCTGCTGACGCCAGCCGCCTTCATCGACGCCCTGGCGGCCAGCAGCGTGGCCGGCGACGTGGGCATGTGGCTGCTGCATACCGCCTGCGCCCAGGCGCGGGCGTGGTCGCTGACCTTCGCCGAACCGCCGCGCGTGGCCATCAACCTGTTCGCCGCCCAGCTATCGGAAAGCCGGCTGCTGACCGAGGTGCGCCACGTGCTGCGCGCGCTGGAGCTGCCGGCGAAGCTGCTGGAGATCGAAATCACCGAGACCATCGCCCTGCAGCAGGGCGACGACGTCTCCGACCAGCTCCAGGCCCTGCGCCGGGACGGCGTGACGCTGACCTGCGACGATTTCGGCACCGGCTACGCCTCCCTGAGCTTCCTGAAGACGTTCCCCGTGGACCGGCTCAAGATCGACCAGTCCTTTATCCGCAACGTCACCCACGACGATGTGGACGCCGCCATCGTCCGCTCGGTCATCAATGTGGGCGAAAGCCTGCGCATCGGCGTGGTGGCGGAAGGCGTGGAGACCGCCGAGCAGCGCGATTTCCTGCTCGCCAACCGCTGCATCGAGGCCCAAGGCTACTTCTATGGCCGCCCGATGCCGCCTGACCGGCTGACCGACTTCCTGCGCAACCAGCCGCGCTGAGCGTTTATGCTGCGTCGCAGCAAACCGGTCGTCCTGTCAGCATCTGCAAGACTTGTTTCCGCGCATATCCGCCCGACCTCAGGACGGTGCGGGGGAAATATGTGCTTACAAAGTCAGGTCCGCAAGTCGCGTTCCCTGCCGTTATCCGATATACGGTGACATTACGGCGACACCCGCCAAACGCGGTGGGTGTCCGGAACAGAGATGATTTGCACGATGCAACCCCTTAATCGCCTGGCGATTGCCCTGGCTGCCGCGCTGGCGGCGCACGGCCTGATGGCGCAGGCCCAGGATTACGCACCGCCCGGCTACGCGCAGGGCGCCCCGGACGGCTCCGTCCTCGGCAACCCCGACGCACTGGCGCCGAACGGGCAATATGCCGATCCGTCATCCCGGATCGCCACCCTGACCGATGCAGCCGGCGGCATCAGCTTCGCGCCGGCCGGCTCGGACGAATGGGCGGCCATCGGCCTGAACCGGCCCGTGACCACCGGCGACCGGCTCTGGGTGGATCCGGGCGGCCGGGCCGAAGTCCATGCCGGCACCACCACGGTGCGGCTGGGCGGCGGCACGGCCGCCAGCATCCTCAACCTCGACGACGACACCACGCAGGTCAAGCTCACGCAAGGCTCGCTGCAACTGCGCGTGCGCGCCCTGCCGCAGGGCCAGCAGGTGGAAGTCGATACGCCCAACCTCGCCTTCGTGCCCAATGAACCGGGCGATTATCGGATCGACGTCTCGCCCGATGGCAGCACCACGCTGGTCAGCATGCGCCACGGCAGCGCAGTCGTGTATGGGGATTCGCGCTCGGTCGAGCTGTCGCGCGGCCAGCGCATGCGCTTTGCCGGCACCGACCTTGCCGATGCCGGCGCGGGCGCGTACCCGCCGCCAGACGGCTTCGACCAATGGACCGCCGCCCGTGACGCCCGCGAGGACCAGTCCGTCGCCGCGCGCTATGTGCCGCGCGAGATGACCGGCTACGCCGCGCTGGATGATTATGGCGACTGGCAGCAGGACGCCGGCTACGGCGCGGTGTGGTTCCCGCGCGCGGTGCCGAGCGGCTGGGCGCCGTACAGCACGGGGCACTGGGCCTGGGTGGCGCCATGGGGCTGGACCTGGATCGATGACGCGCCGTGGGGCTTTGCCCCGTCGCACTATGGCCGCTGGGCCCATTTCGGCAACCGCTGGGGCTGGGTGCCCGGCCCGGCCAGCGTGCGCCCGTACTACGCGCCGGCCGTGGTCGGCTTTATCGGCGGCAGCGCGGCCACTATCCGGATTGGCGGCGGCCCCGGGGTCGCCTGGTACCCGCTCGGGCCGCGCGATGTCTACCGGCCGGGCTATCGGGCCAGCCAGAACTATGTCTCGCGGATTAACTACGCCCCGATCCACCACTATGGGCGGGGCGGGGACGGCCGTGACCGGGACCGGGAGCGCTGGGTTAATCGCAACGTGCCGGGCGCCATCACGGGCATGCCGTCGCGCAATTTCGTCGAAGGCCGGCCTGTGCCGCGCGGGTCCCACCACGACGCGTGGCGGACCTTGCCGGTGGGCGAGGGCCGGGGCGCGCCGCCGATGGCGCCAGTCAAGCGTAGTTATATAGGCGAGGCGCCGACGCGTGCGCTGCCGCCGATGGCGCGGCAGGGGTTCGAGCGGCAGGCCATCGCCACGCACCTGCCGGGCCGCCCGGCGTTCGACGACCGGCGCCCGGGGCGCCCGCCGTCGCAACAGGCGGGGCAGGCCGATAGAGGTGATAGAGGTGATCGCGGTGACCGAGGGGGGCCGGGCGGCCAAGGTGGACAGGGCCGGCCGGACGTGCGCCTGACCGAGGCCGCGCTGGCAGCCCGCCATCGTGGCGGCGATCCGAGCCGTGACGGCGCGCCGCGCGGCTTCGTGAACCCGGTGCAGGGTGGCGCCCAGCGTCCCGACGACAATCCGCGCGACAACGGCAGGAACTGGAGCACACGCCCGGACCAGATGCGCGGCGTGCCGCCCGAGGCCCAACGCCAGCAACAGGCCGTGCAGCGCCAGCAGTTCGAGCAACAACGGCAGTTGGGCGAGCAGCAGCGGCAATCGGCCGATTTCCAGCAACGCCAGCAGCAGGCGCTACAGAATCAGCGCCAGGAGCAGCAGCGGCAATTGCAGGAGCAGCAGCGCCAGGGGCAGGATCTGCAGCGGCGCCAGCAGTACGACCAGCAGCGTATGGCGCAGGAGCAGCAGCGCCAGCTTCAGGACCAGCAGCGCGAAGCGACCCAGCGCCGTCAGTTCGACCAGCAGCGGGCGCAGCAGGAGCAGCAGCGCCAGCAGCAGGACCAGCAGCGCGAGGCGATGCAGCGCCACCAGTTCGACCAGCAACGGGCGCAGCAGGAGCAACAGCGCCAGCAGCAGGATCAGCAGCGGCAGCAGCGCCAGCAGTTCGAGCAGCAACGCGCGCAGCAGGAGCAGCAACGCCAGCAGATGGAACACCAGCGGGCCGCGCAGGAGCAACAGCGCCAGCAGATGGAGCACCAGCGCCAGGCTGCGCAACAGCAGCGGCAGGCGCAGGAGCAGCAGCGCGCGCAGCAGGACCAGCAGCGCCAGCAGATGGAGCAGCAGCGTCAGGCCCAGCAGCAGCGGCAGGCCCAGGACCAGCAGCAACGGGCGCAGCAGCAACAGCAACAGCAGCAGGAACGCCAGCGGCAGTTCCAGCAGCAACAGCAGCAGCAACAACAGCGCGGCCAGAATGAGCCGGGTGACCGGGGCGGCCACGGCAACCGCGGGGCGATGCAGGCGCGCAACGACGATCGGCGCTAACCCGCGCGACGCGCACCAAAGACAAAGGGCGTCCGGAGCCACCGGACGCCCTTCGCTTTCTCTCCACATTTCACGCCGGCTGTGCCGCCGGCTGGTACCGCCTTGCTACGCCTTCTCCCTCCGTAGAAGCCTGTTGCTGCGCCGCCTGGCTTACTTCGCCAGTTCCGACAGGCGCACCGGTGCGATCTTGCCGTTCTGGACCCAGCCGACCACGGTGTCCGCCACCGAGCCGCCCTTGGCGTCGATGCCCTCCACCTCGTTCGGGTTCACGTCCTTCGGCAGGGCCTTGACGGCCTCCGGAATCTTGGCGCGGATGGCCGCCGAGTCGGTGGTCGTGCCGGCCAGCTTCATCGCATTGGCCAGCGCCCACGTCATCGTGTAGTTCAGGGACATCTCCGTGGTGGCATCGCGGCCATCATGGAGCTTCTTGTACTTGGCGTTGTAGGCCTGCGCGGCCGGGCGCGTGTCGTTGACCAGCGGCATCACGCCGATCGAGCCCTCGAGCATGCCGAGCCCGTTGGTGACCTTGGCCATCTCGTCCATCTTGGCCTGGTCCATGACGATGAAGCCGCCCTTGAAGCCCAGCTCGCGCGCCTGCTTGACGACCAGCGCGGTCGGCTCCGAGGGGCCGCCCACGAACATCACGTCCGGCTTCTCGGCGATGGCGCGCGACACGCCGGTGTAGAAGTCGGTCGCCTTGGTGTACGACATCGGGTTGTTGCCCACGATCTTGCCGCCGGCGCCTTCCCAGGCCGGCACGAAGGCCTGCACCCATGCCTTGGCGTAGTCATGGTCGGCCGGCACCAGTGCCACGTTCTTGCCGTAGCGCTTCATCTGGGCCTTGATAAACGGCTCGATATAGCCGGTATAGGCCGGCGGGATGCGGATGGTCAGCTTGTTGCCGGCATCGGTGATGCGCGGCACGCTCGAGTAGGCCATGACCAGGAACTTCTCCTGCTCGTTGAAGGCCTGCAGCGCGAAGATGCCGCCCGAATGCGGCACGAAGACGGCCGGGGTCTTGTGCTGCTGCACCAGGCGGCGGGCGTTGATGGCGGCCTCGGCCGGCGCGTACTTGTCGTCCAGCGCCACCACTTCCAGCTTGACCTTCTTGCCGTTGACGGCCAGGCCCTGCGCGTTGATCTCGTCCACGGCCATCTGGATGCCAGACAGCACGTTCTTGCCATACAGCGCGGCGCCGCCGGAGAGCGGGCCAGTGTAGCCAATCTTGACCACTTCCTGCGCGAGCGCGGGCGTGGCGGCGAAGAGCGCGGCCACGGCGCATGCGGCCAGCGGGAAGAAACGACCCATCGTCTTGTGCTGCATTGCTGTCTCCTTTTTGGATTTGGTACTGCGCTTGTCTGGTGTTGTTCGATCTACCCGCCGATGTAAGCCTTCCGAATGCCTTCGTCCTTGAGCAGCGACTCCCGGTCGCCTTCCATCACGATCCGGCCGCTCTCGATCACGTACGCCCGATGCGCGATGCCGAGGGCGGCGTAGGCGTTCTGCTCGGCCAGCAGCACCGTGGTGCCGGCGCGGTTGATGCGCTGGATCACCTCGAACATCTGCTTGACCACCAGCGGCGCCAGCCCCAGCGACGGCTCGTCCAGCAGCAGCGCACGCGGGCGGCCCATCAGCGCGCGGCCCAGCGCCACCATCTGCTGCTGCCCGCCGGACAGCGAGCCGGCGGGGTCGTCCTTCTTCTGGCGCAGGATCGGGAACATCTCGAAGACTTCCTCGAGCGTCTCCCGGATGCCCGCGCTGTCGCGGCGGTGCACGTAGGCGCCCAACGTCAGGTTCTTCTGCACGCTCATCGCCGGAAACAGCTTGCGGCCTTCGGGGCAGTGCACCAGCCCGGCCTGCACGATCTGCGACGGCTTCATGCCGGACAGCTCGCGGCCATCGAAGCGCATGCTGCCGCCGCTGGTGCGATGGATGCCGCTCATCGCCAGGAAGATCGAGCTCTTGCCCGCGCCGTTGGCGCCGAGCAGCACCACCAGTTCACCGGCCTTGGCGTGCAGCGAGACGTTGTCCAGCGCACGGAAGCTGCCGTACGACAGCGAGACGCGTTCAAGCTGCAACATGGTCGGCTCCCAGATAGGCTTCGATGACGCGCGGGTCCTGCTGGACCTGCGCCGGCGTGCCTTCGGCGATCTTCTCGCCGTAGTTGAGCACCATGATCTTGTCGGCCAGCCGCATGATCATGTCCATCTTGTGTTCGATCAGGCAGACGGTCTTGCCGTGCCGCACCATCTTGCGGATCAGTTCGGCCAGCCCCACGGTTTCCTCGGGGTTCACGCCGCCGGCCGGTTCATCGAGCAGCAGCAGTTCGGGGTCCGTGGCCAGCGCCAGCGCGAAGGCCACGCGCTTGCGGGCTTCCTGGGTGATGTCGGCGGCCACCTCATGGGCCAGATGCGTCAGGCCGACGAAGTCGAGCGCCGCCTCGGCCTTCTCGCGGCACAGCCGCTCTTCCTGGCGCAGGCGCCGGGAGTTGAACAGCACGTCGGCCAGCCCCGACGACGTGCGCAGCCGGTGGCCGACGATCAGGTTGTCGAGCACCGTCGCGCGGTCGAACAGGGCCGTGGCCTGGAACGTGCGCGCCACGCCGAGCCGGGCGATCTGGTCCGCGCGCAGGCCGGCCACGTCCTGCCCCTTGAACAGGATCTGGCCAGAACTCGGCGCGTGCGTGCCGGCAATCAGGTTGAAGAAGGTGGTCTTGCCGGCGCCATTCGGGCCGATGATCGCGTTGATATGGCCGGCTTCGAACGCCACGGACACGTCGTGCACCGCGGTCAGCCCGCCGAATTTCTTGGTGAGGTTGCGGATCTCAAGCATTCTCGGCTCCGGGGCGGGTGGTCGGGACGGGTGGCTGCACGTTGCCGGGGCGCGCGGCGGCATGCTGGCCACGGCGTGCGGCGGCGGCGCGGCGGGCCTGCTTCTTCAGGTACGAGCCGACGATGCCATCCGGGAAGAAGATGATCAGCAGGATCAGCACCGGGCCGAACACGAGCATGCGGTAGTCCTGCAGGAACTGGAGCGTCTGGGTGACCCAGGGCACCAGCACCGAGCCGAGCAGCGGTCCGAGCAGCGTGCCGGTACCGCCGACCAGCATCGCCATGACCATGTCGAACGTGACATCGGTACGGGCGATGTCCGGGCCCAGGAAGCGCACCTGCCCCGCGTAGAGTGCGCCGGCATAGCCGGCGAAGCCCACCGACAGCACGAACGACAGCACCTTGGTGCGCATCAGGTTGATGCCCAGCGCTTCGGCCAGCGCGTCGCTGTTGCGTACCGCCAGGAAGCTGCGGCCCAGCAGCGAGCTGACGATGCGATGCATGATGAACATGGCGATCACCAGGAAGGTCAGCACGAGGTAGTACTGCGCCGGCACGCTGTCGAAGGTGATCGGGCCGATGGCCGCCGGCACCGGAATGCCGATCAGGCCGACCGTGCCGTGCGTGAGGCCTTCCCACTTCTCGATCAGCAGGTAGATGATGTAGCCGACGCACATCGTGAAGATCGAGAAGTAATGGCCCTTGAGGCGCAGCGACACCACGCCCACCACGTAGCCGAACGCCATGCAGACCACGCCGGAGAGCGCGAAGGCGAGCCAGAACGGCAGTTGGTGGTCCACGGTCAGGATGCCCACCGTGTAGGCGCCAATCGCCATGAAACCGCCGTGCGCCAGGTTGAGCTGGCCCGTATAGCCGGTCAGCAGGTTCAGGCCGAGCGTGGCGATGCCGTAGATGAACGCCAGCGTCATCACGGTCAGGAAGTAGCTGTTGGGCACGACCAGCGGAAACGCGATGGCGGCCGCCAGCAGCAGGGCCCAGCCGGTCTTTCCTTGCAGTGCTTTCATGGATCGCTCCTTACGCCGTCTTGGCGGCGAACAGGCCCTGCGGGCGGATGGACAGGATGATCACCAGCAGCATGAACGCGATGATGTCCTTGTAGTCGGTGGAGATATAGAAGCCGCCGAAGCTCTCGGCCATGCCGATGATCAGGCCGCCGACGATCGCGCCCGGGATGCTGCCCATGCCGCCGAGGATGATGATCACGAACGCCTTGGTGATGACCAGGTTGCCCATGCTCGGGTAGACGAGGTTGATCGGCGCGTACAGCGTGGCGGCGATGGCGGCGAGCGCGCCCGAGATGGCGAAGACCAGCAGGGTGACGCGCGTGGCGTCGATGCCGACCAGCGCGGCGCCCTCGCGGTTCTGGGCCATCGCCATGATCGTGGAGCCGGTGACCGTGCGCGTCAGGAACAGGTGCAGCAGCACCATCAGGCCGAACGCGGCGACGATGATCAGCAGGCGCTGCATCGGCGCGGTGAGGCCGAGGAACTCCACCATCTGGCCGTACGGCGTGGGCATGCGGTGGAAGTCCGCGCCCCACAGCGCCTGCGCGCCGGCTTCCAGGAACAGCAGGATGCCGATGGCGGCAATCATGTCGTGGATCTCGGGCGCGTTGCGCAGCGGATGAAACACCAGGCGGTCCGCCAGCATCGACAGCACAGCCACCACGGCCGCGGCGGCCAGCATCGCCAGCCAGTAGTTCAGGCCCAGCGTGGTCATGGCGTAGTACGACACATAGGCACCGGCCATGTACAGCGCGCCATGCGCGAAGTTCGGCACGTGCAGGATGCCGTAGACCAGCGTGAGCCCCAGCGCCACCAGGCTATACACGCCGCCCAGCGTCAGGCCGTTGAGAAACTGTTGGAAAAACAATGCCACGGGATTACCTCGTACGGTTCGCGAAACAAGGTGCGCGCCGGCGCGGGACCGGGGCGCGTGGAGGTGCGTTGCCGTTGGGGCGGCAGCGCGGGCCGGATCGGCGTTGCGTCAGCCTGACCGGCGCGGATGCTGGCGGTTCAGCGCTGTCGCGGAGTGGCCGTCGATGTGGCGGGCAAGCGCGGCCAGCCTGGCGCTGGTGCCGCGTGTCGGTTGTCTTGCATGTGTTGTCTCCTTGCGTTGCCGCGCCAGGTGGCGCGCCACTCTCCTGGAACCCGGCAGGGCCGAGGGTCCGGTGACGCCGTGTCGTTGCCGCGAATCCTGTCTCCCGCAGCGGGGCAGTGGAGGCGGTTCGCGTTCTAGCACGGTCGTTCGTTTTCAGCGAATTTGCATGGCGATTCGACCAGCGTCAAGCAATCGGGCGATGCATTCCGCTGTGCGAAATACGCATCCCGCGCCAGTGCTCGGGGTCTTGGTGTTATCCCTGATTCTTTGGGGGTAAACGGGGGGCGGCGTGCGCTGGCGTGGGCATCCGGATTGATGCCTGGCGGGAAACACTGTGCGCGCCGAGTCGGTCTGGCGTGGGGTCCACGCGCCACCTACCATGGTCTCAGGCATCGACCACAGGAGAAACGTCATGACCCAACGTACGAACTACTTCCAGCAATCCCCGGAACTGACCAAGAAGCTCATCGAGTTCGGGGCCCTGTTCCAGAAGACCACGATCGAGGCACCGATCCACGAGCTCGTCGAGATTCGCGCGTCGCAGCTCAATGGCTGTGCGTTCTGTGTCGACATGCACATCAAGATGGCCAAGATCCACGGCGAGCGGGAACTGCGCCTGCACCACGTGGCGATCTGGCGCGAATCGACGCTCTTCTCGCCGCGCGAACGCGCCGCGCTGGCTTGGACCGAAGCGCTGACCCACCTTGCCGCCGACGGCGTGCCCGACGCTATCTACGAGCGCGTGCGCACCCAGTACAGCGAAAAGGAACTGTCGGATCTGACCTTCCTGGTCGGGGCCATCAATGCCTGGAACCGCCTGAACGTGGCGTTCCGCATGGTGCCCGGTTCCTCGGACAAGGCGTTCGGACTCGACAAGGCCAACCTGGAGTAATGCCATGAAGACAGTCGCATCCGTTGCTGCAACCCTGATGCTGTCGTGCCTGATGGTGGCCGGGCCGGCAGCCGCCGCGCCGCAGGCCAGCGTCAAGCAGTTGATGACGAAGCCGTTGCCCGAGTATCCGGGCAAGGAAGGCGAGATGATCGTCGTGGACTATCCGCCGGGCGCCGTGGATCCCGTGCATCGTCATGATGCGCACGCCTTCGTCTATGTGCTGGAGGGCAGCATCATCATGGGCCTGAAGGGCGGCAAGGAGGTCACGCTCAAGGCGGGCGATACCTTCTACGAAGGCCAGAACGATATCCACACGGTCGGGCGCAACGCCAGCAATACCGAGCCGGCGAAGTTCGTGGTGTTCCTGATCAAGAAAAAGGGCGCGCCGATCCTGACGCCGGTGAAGTAACCGGACAGGGGCCTCCGCGCGTCCCCGTCAACGTCATCTGACTTGGCAACATTTGCCTGCCCCGGACCCATCCCCTAGGGGGTCGTGCGTTTGGGGCGGGTGTCGTGCACGGTGGAGGGCGGCGGGTACACGTCGTCGCTCGCGGCGATGGGCTCGCGCGGGGGCGGGGGCGTGGAGGAGGTGTCCCGGGGCGGCGTGTCGCAGCCGGCCACGCCAAGCCCGAGCAGGGTAATGAGAATGCATCCGGCCAACGCGCTGCCCAGGGCGCGGCCAGGACGGGGATCTCGGTGGTAGGCCATGAATGGTCCCGGTGAATGTGCTGTCTTCCAGCATAGACCACCGGTGTTGCCTGCGGATGACTTGTGAGTGCGAACCGATTCAGCCCGTCCCTGGGGCTGACATGCCGGTTCAGCGCGCCTTGGCCCAGCGATCGAACACGGCGCAGGCGAGTAGCAGGGCGCTGGTAACAAAGAACACCGCGCGCATGCCAAGGTGCACGCTGATCTGCGCGCCGATCAACGGCCCGATCACCTGCCCGGAGAACTGCGCGGATTGCAGGTAGCCGAGCATCTTGCCGGACTGGTGCTCCTTGACGGCCTGGCGTACGAGCTTGCCGATGGCGGGGAGCAGCCCGGCGAGCGCCATCCCCATTACGCCGCGCAGCGCGGCCAGCGTCCACCAGTTGGTCACGAACGCCTGGGGAATCAGGACAAGGGCGGTGGCCACAAGGCAACCGATGATGACATGCCAGGCACCGACGCGGTCGGCCAGCGCCCCTAGCCGCGAGGCCGTCAGTACGCTGCCAAATGCCGAGCAGGCCATGACGATGCCGGCCACCGTGGCCAGCCGGTCGTGCGGTACATCGAGTTGTCCGATATAGACGGTGATGATTGGCTCGATCGACATATTGGCCAGCAACACCATCGCCGCGGTCACCAGCAAGGCCGGCAACGCGAAGCGATGCGCGCTGCGGGTAGCACCGTCGGAGGGCACGGATTGGCTGGCGGCCTTCGGCGGACGTGTGAAATCCTCGCGCACGCCAAAGATCGTCAGCAGCGCCGCCACGCCGATCATGGCGCCGCCGGCGAAGAACGTGCCGCGAATCCCGATCAGGTTCGGCAGCAGGCCCCCAATGAGCGGGCCGACCAGATTACCCGTCAGCGCACCGGTGGACAGCACGCCGAGCGCCCAGCCCGCCCGCTCGGGCGGCGCCTGCGTGCCGATCATCACGGTGGCCGCCGACGCATAGCCGCCGATCAACCCCGCAGCGAAGCGCAGCGCAACGAGTTCATAGACGTTGTGGGCCAGCCCGATCATCGACATCACGATGGCCATGCCCACCGCGGCGCGTACCAGCATCGGCTTGCGCCCGAAACGGTCGGCCAGCTTGCCCCACAGGGGCGCGGTCACGGCGGTCGCAAGGAACGTGATGCCGAACGCCACGCCTGACCACTGCACCACTTCGTCCTGCGACGTCACGCCGAGTTGCTCCACGTACAACGGCAAGAACGGCAGCAGCATGCTGAGGCTGACCAGCGTGGTGAAGGAGCCGAAGACGGCAACCGCCAGATTCCGTTGCCAGTAAGCGGCATTGCGGCCGACGTAGCTGTCAGTCGGGTGCCGGGTTGCGGGAGAGGGGAGGGAGGGGGCGGATTCAGTCATTGCGGCGGACGTCTGCGATCGGTGGGGGGCACGGGCCCAATCTAGCTGCCCGGCGCCGAGCGAAGAAGACACCTCGCGGATCAACAGTTTTGTGCGTTGGTAACGAATGCGGCGCGCCGGCCCCCCCGATGGCCGGATATCGAACACCACTTGCGCGGCGCTCGTTGGTTTGGCCGTTGCGTCCCCCATAATGAGCCGCCGACTCGCGCGGCAATTCAAAGAAACAGAATCGGAGACAGCAATTGAGTATCAAGACACGCGCCACGGGCGCCGCACGCATGGCGGCCATCCTCATTGCGGGACTGGCCATCGGCCAGGGGGCGAGCGCAGCAGAATGGCCGACGAAGCCGATCAAGGTCATCGTTCCTTATACGCCGGGCGGGTCGACCGACACCGTGTCGCGCGTGGTGTTCGAGCGGGTCTCGCAGACCCTTGGCCAGCCCATCATCATCGAGAACAAGCCGGGCGCCAACAGCACGCTTGGCGTGGGTGTCGCGGCGCGTTCCGCGCCTGACGGCTATACGTTCGTGTCGGTGCTGGCCGCCTACAGCGCCAACATGTCGCTCTACTCGAAGCTGAGCTACAAGCCGTCTGACCTGGTGCCGGTGGCCGAGATGGCGGAACTGCCGCTGTTCCTGTTTGCCAGCAAGCGGCTGCCGGTAAAGACCGTCGGCGAACTCGTCGCCTATGGGCGCAAGAACCCGGACGCGCTGACCTTCGGCTCGAGCGGCGTTGGCAGCTCGGCGCACCTGACCGGCGAACGTCTGGCGATGGAGTCGAAGCTCAAGATGACGCACGTGCCCTACAACGGTAGCGCGCCGATCCTGCCGGCGCTGGTGTCTGGCGAGGTGTCGATTGCGTTCGATCCGCTGCTGGTGCCCATGCCCCACGTGAAGTCCGGCAAGATCAACGTGCTGGCTGTGGCGTCGGCAAAGCGCTGGCCCGGCGAACCGCAGATCCCCACCATGGAGGAATCTGGCTTCCCCGGGTTTGTCATGAGTTCTTGGACCGGCCTGCTGGCGCCGGCCGGCACGCCGCAGCCGGTGGTGGACCGCATGGCGAAGGCCATCGCCGCCGCCACCACCAGCCCCGAGGTATCGAAGAAGCTGACCGAGCTCGGCTTCGTGCCGGTCAGCGATACGCCGGAGGCCTTCCGCAAGCTGATCGAGCGCGACACGGTGCGGTACGGCGAGATCGTCAAGGCGGGGAAGATCTCGCTGGACTGAGTGGCGTCGCTTTTGTGCACATAGCGGGCAATTGCGCATACGCGGGCGGGCGCGGTAGTAGAATCGCGCCATCCCCACTCAGCGCGCTCGCAGTGTTCCATGTCCGATGAAAAGAAGAGCTTGTCCGAGACCATCCGTACGGCGATCGAGCAAGACATTCTGAGCGGGAAGTTGCCCAGCGGCACGCAGCTGGAGGAACAGCAGTTGCTCGCGCGCTTCAAGGTGTCGCGCACCCCGGTGCGCGAGGCGCTGATCCAGCTCGAATCCGCCGGACTGGTCGATCTGGTGCCGCGTCAGGGCGCCATCGTGGCATCGATCACGCTGCGCGAATACGTGGCGATGAGCGAGATCCTGGTGCAGTTGGAGTCGCTGGCCGCCCGGCTGGCGGCACGCCGCATTTCGGCGCCGCAGCGCAAGGCGATCCAGACGGCACTGGAGGCATGCCGGGCGGCTGCCGAGCAGGCCGATGGCGGGGCGTACCGCAAGGCCAACGACACGTTCCATCACATCATCTACGAAGCCAGCTGTAACGACATCCTGTCGCGCCAGATCCTCACCATGCGCGCACGGATGCGCGGCATGCGCGATCTGCGCTTCGAAAAGCCTGCGCGCATCCGCGCCTCGCTGGCGGAGCACGAGGAAGTGCTGGAAGCGATCCTGCGCGGCAGCGAGGACGCCGCCGCGGCCGCCATGGTGCGCCACATCGCCACGGGTGGCGATGTCTATGCGGACATGATCGCCTCGATGCCCGGCGACGGTGCGGGGCGGGGGCGTGGCCGGCGCTGATCGGCGCCGGGGCTCTTCATCGTCGGATCTTCGTCAATCAAGCTTCACGCCGGCCTGCACGATACGCTCCAGCGCATTGCGCCCATCGGCGGAGGCCCACGCGCCGAACTCCGCCGGCGATTCCGATAGCGACACTTCGCTGCCATTGGCGGCCAGCTTGGCGCGGATTTGCGGGTCGGCCATGACCTTGCGCGTGGCCGCGAAGATCTTGTCCCGAATCTCCGGGGGCAAGCCCGCCGGGCCATAGAGACCGAACCAGAACGTGAAGTTGAACCCCGGGAGCCCGGTTTCGGCCAGCGATGGCAGGCCGGGCGCCACTTCGGACGGCTTCGGCGTCGTCACCCCAATCATCTTCACGACACCTTGCGTGCCCATCGGCAACACCGAGGCGGCCGTCCCGAATGACATTTGCACTTCACCGGCTGCCACGGCCTGCAAGGCCGGCGCGCCGCCCTTGTACGGCACATGCGTCATGCGCACGCCCGTGGCTTTCTCGAACTGCAGCCCCGCCACGTGCGGCGAACCGCCAATGCCGGACGACGAGTAGTTGAAGCCGCCCGCATCGGCCTTCGCCTTGGCCACGAGCGCCTTGACGTCCGCGACACCCAGGTTCTTGTTGACGGCCAGGATCAACGGCGAGACGGTCAGGCGCGTGATGGGCGTGAAATCCTCCCCTTTGTAGCGCGCCTTGTAGAGCCGCTGGTCGATGCCATACAGCGTGGCCGTGGCCAACGCCAGCGTATAGCCGTCCGGCGGGGCGCTGGCCAATGCGGTGGAGGCCAGCGTGCTGCCCGCACCGGGCTTGTTATCGACGACGATGGTCTGTCCGAGTTGCTTGGACAAGGCTTCGCCGAAGATGCGCGCCACGTAGTCGGCCGCGCCGGCCGGCGTGTAGCCCACCAGCACGCGAATGGGGCGATTCGGGTAGTCGTCGGCCGCGAGCGCGGGCGAGGCGAACGTTGCCGCCAGCGCCGCCATCGCGAGTACGCGCCTGGCGCGCAAGTATCGAGGGTTCATCGCTTGTCTCCGCTTATTGTTTTGGCTTGTCGGGTGCGGCCGGTCACGCCGCGATATTGGCTTCACGCAATCGGCCGATGCGGGCATCGTCGTAGCCCAGGTCGCGCAGGATGGCGTCCGTATGGGCACCGGGGTCGGGCGCCGCGCTGAAGAATCGCTCGGGATGCGGCGCGGCGGAGAGGTTGATCGGCGAACGCAGCAGCGCCAGCGGTCCCAGTTCGGGGTGGTCGGCGGGGCGTGTCATGCGCAGGTGCTGGACCTGCGGATCCTCGAACGCCTGGCCGATATCGAAGACCGGGCCGCACGGCACGCCGACGGCGTTGAGCCTGTCCGTCAGCTCCGCAGCGGTGAACGCGGCTGTGCAATCGTTGATTGCCGCGTCGACCCGCTCGCGCTGTGCATTTCGCCCGGCGGCACTGTGCAGCGAGGTATCGGCCAACAGCGCATCCGCGCCGAGCGCCTGGCAGAAGTGGGTCCACATGCGGTCGGTGCTGGCGGCGATGTTGACGACGCCATCCTGGCATCGATACGTGCCCATCGGGGCCAGCGTGGGGTGCGCATTGCCTTGCTGCGTGGGCACCACGCCTTCCACCGTGTAGCGTGCGCCCTGGAAATCGAGCTTGTTCAGCATCGCCTCGATGAGCGAGGTGTGGACCCATTGGCCGCGTCCCGTGCGCTCGCGTTGCAGCAGCGCCAGCAGGATGCCTTGCCCCAGGAACATGCCGGCCGTGGTGTCCGAGATGGCGATACCCACGCGTAGCGGACCGTCCCCGGGCATGCCGGTCACCGAACTCAGTCCGCACATGCCCTGCACGATCTGGTCGAGCCCGGGGCGCTCGCAGTACGGGCCGTCCTGCCCGAATCCGGAAATGCTGGCCAGGATCACACGCGGGTTCAGCGCGCTCAGGCGTTCATAGGTCAGGCCCAGCCGCTCCTTCACCACGGAACGGAAGTTTTCCACCACCACGTCCGCGCGGCGCACCAGCGTGGCCAGGATCTCAGCCCCTTCGGGCGTCTTCAGGTCCAGGCAGAGGCTGCGCTTGTTGCGATGCAGATTCTGTTCGTCCGAGCCCCGGCGGCGCCCGGTGACCGAGCCGCGGTCGCGCGGCGGTGGCGGTTCGATGCGGATGACATCCGCCCCCCAGTCCGCCAGCAGCCGCACGGCAACCGGGCCGGCGCGGGCGATGGAAAGATCCAGGACGGTGTAGCCGGACAGCGGTGCGTCGTGAGTCATCGGTCCTCTTCGAGAATTCGTTATCGCCGGTAAAGTATACGAATAGGCAGCATAAATATACGTATACGGATTTACCATGATGCGACTTGACCCCACATGCGCTACGCTTCCCCCGGCCCACCTACGGCCAATAGGCCACTTTTTGCAGCGGAGCCGGGCATACCTCCCGCCGGCTTGGAGACCACAGACCGTATGCATACGAACGCAGTCCGTATAAGAAAGCATGGCGACGCCGACGTGCTCGAACTCGACGAAGTGCCGGTTGCTGCGCCCGCAGCCGCCGAAGTCCAGATCCGGCAATCGGCTATCGGCCTGAACTTCGCCGACATCTACCAGCGCAGCGGCGCCCATGGCCCGCACACGCCGACGCCGTTTCCCATCACGTTGGGATCGGTCGGCGCGGGCATCGTCACGGCGGTCGGGCGGGAGGTGTCGGGCGTTGTGGTCGGGCAGCGCGTGGCGGCCATGTATCCGGGCGCGTATCAGGTCACGCGCAACGTGCCGGCCGATCGCGTCGTGCCGCTGCCGAACACGATTTCCGAGGAGGTGGCCGGCGCCACCCTGTTGCGGGGACTGACGGCCGAGTACCTGTTGCGGCGGCTGTATGTGGTGCAGCCCGGCGATGGGGTGCTGGTGCACGCGGCGGCCGGCGGAATGGGCGTGCTGCTGTCGCAATGGGCGCGCTCGCTCGGCGCGACAGTGATCGGCACCGTGGGCAGCGAAGCCAAGCGCCGCGTGGCGCTGGACCACGGCTGCCATCACGTGATCTGCTATCGCGGCACGGATTTTGTCGCGGAAGTCATGGCGCTGACACAGGGCAAGGGTGTCGCCGTCGTCTACGACGCGGTCGGCAAGGACGTCTTCGTGCCATCGCTGCAATGCCTGAAGCCATGCGGGATGGCCATCAACTACGGCACCGCGTCCGGCGACGTGGAAGCATTCGACCTGCAGCTGCTGCATGCGAAGTCGCTGATCGTGTCGCGGCCGACGCTGCGTACGTTCATCGCCGATGCGGCGTCGCTACGTCGCGCGGCGCTGGCGCTTTTCTCGGCGGTGGAAGCAGGGCACCTGCGATTGGAGGTGGGGCAGCGCTTTGCCTTGTCCGACGTCCGGGAGGCCCATCGCAGCCTCGAAGGCCGCGCCACGACAGGCGCCACCGTGCTGATTCCCTGACCGGAGATCGCCCACATGAGACTGTTCCACGGCTGGTTATCCAGCGCGTCGCGCCGCGTGCGGCTGTGTATGGCGGAGAAGGGCGTCGATTACGAGAGCGTGCCTGTCGATCTGGCCGCGCAGGAGCACCATTCGCCAGCGTTCCTGGCGATGAATCCGAACGGCGTGGTGCCGGCGCTGGTGCTGGACGATGGCCGTTTCCTGTACGAAAGCGGCACGATCTGCGAATACCTCGACGACGTCCTGCCGCATCCCCCGCTGCGCCCGGCCGACCCGTATGCGCGGGCCACGATGCGCAACTTCGTCCGCTGGACCGACGACAAGCTGCTGCCTAACCTGCTGATCCTGAACTGGAGCATCGCGCTGCAGCCCGTGGCGTCGCAATGGAGCGATGCGGATCTGGCGGGGAAGCTTGCGCGCATCCCGACACCGGAGCGGCGCGAAGCCTGGCGCCGTATCGCACGCAAGCCGTACTCGGACGAGGAGAAGCGCGCGGCGCTCGACGCCTTGCTGGCATTGCTGCCGCAGATGGCATCGATGCTCGACAACGGGTCCTGGCTGATGGGCCCACACTACTCGCTGGCCGATATCGCCGCGGTGCCGTTTATCGCGCGGATTGCCGAACTCGCGCCAGAGGCCATGGCGGCAGACCGCATGCCGGCGGTGGCCGACTGGTGGCAGCGCGTGCAGCAGCGTCCGGCCTTCGCGCAGGCGCGCATCGAACGATTCGACGTCGCGCTGCGAGCGCGAGAGACTACCCTTTCTTGATCCGGAGATTTGACGCATGGCTTCCGAAGGTTCGCTTCCCACGCTCGATATTGCCGCCCATGTGGCCACGCTGACGCTGCAGCGCCCCGATGTGGCCAACCGGCTGGGCCCTGACGATCTGCAGGCATTGCTGCAGCACATTGAAACCGTGAACGGCAGCGATGTCCGCGTGCTGATCCTGCGCAGCACGGGCAAGTACTTCTGCAGCGGCTTCGATATCGGCAAGCTCGCCGCCGGCCAGCGTGGCGCGGGCTTCGAGCCGCTGGTCAATGCGATGGAGGATTGCCGCGCGGTGACCATCGCCGAAATCCAGGGTGGCCTCTACGGCGGCGGCACGGACCTGTCGTTGGCGTGCGACTTCCGGCTCGGCACCGACGCCGTGGAGATGTTCATGCCAGCCGCGCGCCTGGGCCTGCATTTCTATGAGCGCGGCATGCGCCGCTACGTGACGAGGCTGGGCCTGAATGCCGCCAAGCGCCTGTTCCTGACCGCTGAACGGATCCAGGCGCCCGAGATGCTGGCGTGTGGGTTCCTGACCGAACTGCTCCCCGCGGATCAACTGCGCGAGCGTGCGGCGCAGTTGGCCGGGACCATCGCCGGGCTGGCGCCCATTGCCGTGCAGGGCATGAAGCGGCATCTGAACGCGATCGCGCGCGGAGACCTGGACACCGCGGCGCTTGCCGAGGACATCCGGCGCGCGACGCAATCGGAAGACATCCGCGAAGGCGCGCTCGCGTGGAAGGAAAAGCGCAAGCCAGCTTTTACGGGCAAGTAAGGTCGCATCACGCAGCAGACAAACACAAGACCAAAAGAAAGGGAGGGGCGATGGAGCGCAAGGGAATGTCGCGCAGGCAGTGGCTGAAGTCGGCTGCCGTGCTGACGGCGGGGAGTGCGGTCACGGGAAGCGTGCGCGCGATGGCAGAAGATCCGGTGTTCTCGGTGGTCGAGACCGCCGATGGCAAGGTGCGGGGCCTGCGGTCAGGGGGCGTGCACGTGTTCAAGGGCCTGCGCTACGGCGCCGACACAGGCGGTGCCAACCGCTTCATGCCGCCGCAGCCGGTGGCGAAGTGGAGCGGCGTGCGCGATGCCACCGCCTACGGCAACTACGCGCCGCAGATGCCGGCCGACCGGCGCCGTGCCTACGCGGACCTGATCGCCTACGATCTGCAGCCGGGCGGCATGGGCGAAGACTGCCTGGTGCTGAACCTGTGGACGCCATCGCCCGCAAAGGCCGCGAAGCGGCCGGTGCTCGTGCATCTGCACGGCGGCGGGTTCTATGCGGGATCGGGCAATTCGCCGCAGTTCGACGGCGAGATGATGGCGCGCTTTGGCGACGTGGTGTTCATCACCATCAATCACCGGCTCGGTTCGTTTGGCTACCTGAACCTGGCCGAGGCCGGCGGCGAGCGCTATGCGCAGTCGGGCGCGGTGGGCATGCTCGATATTGTCGCGGCGCTGCGCTGGGTGCGGGAGAACGTGGAGTCGTTCGGCGGGGATCCGTCGCGCGTGCTGGTGTTTGGCCAGTCGGGCGGCGGCCTCAAGACCAGCACGCTGATGGCGATGCCGTCGGCGCAGGGGCTGTTTCATCGCGCTGGCGTCATGAGCGGTTCGGGTATTCGTGTGCTGACGGCGGCGCAGTCCACGGAGGTCGCGGCCAAGTACCTGTCCACGCTCCAGATCGGCAAGGGCTCGGTGGACCGACTGCATACGCTGCCGTTCGAGCAACTGCTGGCGGCGCAAATGCGCTTCGAAGCCGCAGACCGATTGAAGGGCGAGGCGCCACGCGCCTTCGCGCCGTCGATAGACGGTGTGGCGATTCCCCGCCATCCGTTCGATCCGGATGCGCCGGCCATCTCGTCGCAGGTGCCGATGATCATCAGCACGACGCTGGACGAGCGCGCGTACCGCCAGATCAATTTCGATCTCGACGATGCCGGGCTGCTGCGATTCGCGCAGACGCGCGTGGGCGACGACGCGTCGCGTCTGGTGGCGATGTATCGGGATGAGGATCCGCGTGCCACGCCGTTCGTGCTGCAGGCGCGGATCGATACGGACATGACGTTCCGTCGCATCGCCCAGCTGCAGGCGGATCGCAAGGCCGCCGCGCACGCCAGTGGCAACAGCGCGCCGGTGTGGACATATCTGTGGAAGACGCCGAGCCCGGCTTACGGCGGCCGCTATGGCGCGCCGCATGGCGTCGATATCGGACCGAGTCTGCACGACATCCGCATGGGGCTGAACGGGCCGAGCGACACCAGCCTGCGTCTGGCCGATCAACTGGCCAGCGCCTGGGTCAGCTTCGCCGCGACGGGCGACCCCGCCAATGCCAAGACCCCGCAATGGCCAGCGTATTCGGCTACGCGGCGCACCACGTTGGTATTCGATGGCGAGGCCTCCGGCACCCGCGCGCAGGAGGATCCTCGCCGGGCGTTCCGGGAGTACTGGGCCGGGCGGCTGTAGGCCACCCGTGCCGGCTAGGGCTTGAAGAACGACACCGGCGTCATCAGCCGGTTTTCCTGGCTGATCAGGTAGGCGGCGTCGGCGCTTATCTTCAGGTACTCGCCCCAGGCCGGATCCTTCTGCAGCGCCTGGCGCTTGGCCTCGCGGTCGGCCGCGCTTTCATAGACCCAGATGTGCGTGTAGCTGTTCACATTGCCGGTCTCGGTTTGCATATAGGCCAGCGGCTTGCCCAGATGGCGGCTCTGGGTCTCGTAGCCGTGCTCGGCATACAGCGCCAGGTGTTTCTTGATCGTGCCGGGGCGGCAGGTGTAGGTGCGAACGTCGTACAGCATGGGGTTTCCTCCAGGGATAGCGATGGCGATGGCGATGCGTGGCGTCAATCGACGGTGGCGCCGGACTGCTTGACCAGCACGGCCCAGCGCGCCACTTCCTGATTCACGTATTTCTGAAATGCGGGTTGATCGTCCCCGACCGGGTCGGCGCCCAGCCCTTTCAGCCGATCCTTGACGGCGGGGTCGGCCACGCTCTGGACGATGGCCTGCGAGAGCTTCTCGACGGCAGCTTTCGGCGTGCCGGCCGGTGCGAACAGGCCGAACCACGAGCGCGCGGTCATGCCCTGGAACGGCGTTTCGGAGAAGGCGGGCACGTCGGGCAGGGCGGCGTGGCGCTTGTTGCCCGTCACCGCCAGTGCCTTGAGCTTGCCGCTCTGCACTTGCGCGAGGACTTCGGGCAGGTTGGCGAACATGACCTGCACCTGGCCACCCATCACGTCATTGAGCGCCTGCGCCCCGCCCTTGTAGGCGACGTGCGTCATCTTCGTACCAGCCAGCGTGCTGAACTGCTCGCCGGCCAGATGGGAGGCGGTGCCGGTGCCGCCCGACGCGTAATTGACACGGCCGGCGTTGGACTTGGCGTAGGCGGCGAGTTCGGCCGCCGAATTGACCGGTACGGTCGGATTCACCACCAGCAGCAGGGGGACGGACGCCAGGTTCGACAACCCTACGAAATCCCGCGTGAGACTGTAGTTGAGCTTCTGGTAGAGCGATGCGTTGATGGCATGGCTCGACGTGGCCATCAGCAGCGTGTAGCCGTCGGCGTCCGCGCGTGCGGCCGAGACGGCGCCGATATTGCCATTGGCGCCGGCCTTGTTCTCCACCACGACCGACTGCCCGAGCCGGGCCGACATGGCCTGCGCCACGGTGCGCGCGATCACGTCGGTGGCGCCGCCAGCGGCGAACGGCACGATGATGCGCAGGGGATGATCGGGGTATTCCGCCATCGCGCTGAAGGGGATAACGGCCAATACGGCGGCCACGGCAAGGCCCCGCAACGGGGCGATGACTCGGTACATGTCTGTCTCCTGTGCTTTTGGTACTTTTTGGTGCTTATGGATGCACCATGAGGAGCACTGTACGCACGCGCGTGGCGGCAGTGTTAGGACGGATCAGACGTTGAGTTGGACTTTTTCGCGCGTTAGTCGAGCGGACGGCAGTGCTTCCTGCGGAAATCGCCCGGCGTGAGGCCGGTCTGCTTCTTGAAGAAGCGCGCGAAGTAGGCCGGATCCTCGATATTGAGCCGGAACGCGATCTCGGCGATGCCGGTTTCGGTGTTGCTGAGCCAGCGCTTGGCTTCCAGTACCACGCGTTCCTGTACCACCTGGCTGGCGGTGCGCGCCAGGGTGCGCTTGACTGCCTCGTTGAGCTGGCGCTCGCTCACGCAGAGCGCCTCGGCGTACTGGCCGATCGTGCCGAAGCGCAGGTAGTGGGTCTCCACCAGCATCGTGAAGCGGCGCGTGAGGGCCTGATGCGGGCCAACGCCGCCGGCGGGCTCGTTCTCGGGGCACAGGCGGCGCAGGCGCGTGAGCAGGATCAGCAGGCAGGCCTGCACCACGTCCGGGAAGCCGGGCTGGCGATTCCGCGCCTCCTGCTCCATCTCGTCGAGCAATGGCAGCAGGCCGTCATGCTGGTCCGGCGTGAGATAGAGCGCGCTCTGGGCGCGCGTGGGGTGGTAGAACGGGAATTTCGCGGCGTCGTCGGCGCGCGGAAACATCCGGGCGAAGAAGTCAGTGCTGAAGTTCAGCACGTAGCCGTGCGGCTTCACGGATGACGTCCAGGCATGCACCTGCCCGGGCGAGAGGAAGAACACCGAGTGGTCGCGCACGTCGAAATGCGCGAAGTCGAGCATGTGCGTGCCGCTCGCCCGGGTCATCCAGAGCAGGTGATAGTAGTTGTGCCGATGCAGGAAGCCGCGCGGGATGTCGTCGCGGTCCTGCAGCCGTACGAGGTCGAAGTAGAACGACCCATCGCCCGCGAAATCCGATGTCTCGAAGGTGGGAATCTCGCCGGCGGGGCTGGCGGGGAGGGCTTCGGGCAAGCGCGGGTCTCCTTGTGTTTCTGATCCTGGTTACCGGCGCCATGCTATCGCAAAACCGTGCTCACCATCCCCCGAAACGAGGCCATTGCGCTTCCACCACAGTGCTGCCCGCGACGACCGTGTAGGCGCCATGCTGCGCCCCAGTGGCGCACGCGTGATTGGGCAGCACGCGCAACAGCGTGCCGACCGGCAGCATCGGCGTGGCGGACGGATCCGTGCGATGGCTGACGATGCCATGCTCCTGGTTGGCATCGACCATCACCAGATCCGGCAGCGGCTTGCCGTCGATATCGCACACCAGCCCGTAGCCCTGGTCGATCGGCTGCTTCGCGGTGCCACGGTCGCGCGACATCGCCATCCATCCCGCGTCCGTGATCAGCCAGCCTTTCTCGCGCTGGTGGCCGATCACCGTGCACAACACCGACAGGGCGATGTCATCCACGTTGCAGACCCCGATGCCGTGCATCACCAGATCGAAGAACACGAACACGCCGGCCCGGACCTCCGTCACACCTTCGAGCGAGCGGGCGAAATGCGCGGTAGGCGTGCTGCCGACGCTCACCACCGGCGCCCGGTAACCGGCGGCGCGCAGCCGTTCCGCCGCCTGGACCGCGCCGGCGCGCTCCTGCTCGGCGACGGCTTCGATGGCCTCGGCCGAACGGCAATTGTAGGAATCGCCCGCATGGGTGAGCACGCCCGCGAGCCAGGCGCCCGTGCCTTCGTCCTTGCCCAGTGCGGCGGCGATATCGAGCAATGCCGGGTCCGCCGGCTTGACGCCCGAGCGGTGCCCGTCGGTATCGATCTCGATCAACACCGGCACGTTCAGGGCGCGTTCGCGACACCAGTTGGCGAGTGCGTGGGCGGCCTCGACGTTGTCCAGCAACAGCGTCAGCGCGGCGCCGCGTCGCAGAAGGTCTTCGACATGGGGCAGCTTGGACGGCACGATGCCCACTGCGTACAGGATGTCGCGCCAGCCGTGGTCGAGGAAGTAGCCTGCTTCCTTCAACGTGGACACGGTGATGGGCGTGCCCGGTGCGCCGATGCGAGACGCGACGTCGGCGGACTTGTTGGTCTTGGCGTGTGGTCGCAGCGTGACGCCGAAGGGCGCAAGGCGGTCTCGCAGCCGCGCGATATTGCGCTCCATCTTCAGGCGGTCCAGCACGAGGACCGGCGTTTCAAGTGCTTGCAAGTTCATGGGAATCCGTTATGCGAGTGCCAGCACGCGCTGGAGGTTCGAGCCTTGCAGTGTAGAGGGGCCGGACCCTCAGGTGGTTAATGCCATAGAATGGCTTCATTCACCTACAGGTTAATAATGAAGCTGGACATCGAGGATCTGCGGTTCATCCTGGCGCTGGACCGTCTGGGGAGCCTGGCCGCCCTGGCCCGGGAAGAGAATGTCACGCCGCCGGCCGTGACCAAGCGGCTGAGCCAGTTGGAGGCGCGCCTGGGGATCCGGCTGGCCCAGCGGACCACGCGGCGCCTGCAACTGACGCACGAAGGACACCTCCTGGCGCAGCACGCCACTGGCGTTCTGGAGCAGATGCAGGTGATCGAAGAGGCGCTACAGCAGCGTAGTCAGGTTGTGGCGGGCAAGCTGAAGGTCCACGGGCCGTTTGGCTTCGGGCGCCGCTACCTCGGACCGCTGTTGGCGCAGTTTCACAGCACCCATCCTAATCTCGAGGTGCAGTTGTACCTGTCGGACAACCTGATGGTGCCGCGCCAACCCGTGCATGGCCGCGATGCCTTCGACGTGCTGGTCAGCATCGGCACGATCCCGGATTCGCGCTGGATTGCGCATCGCCTTGCCCCGAACCGTCGCATCCTGTGCGCCGCGCCCGAATACCTCGCCAAGGCCCCGCCGTTGGAGACGCCGGCGGACCTTGAACGGCACGCCTGCCTGGTGCTCAGGGAGAACGACGAGGATGTGACGCTGTGGCGCTTTGCCGAAGACGACGGCGACGGCGACAGGAACCATCGCCCAGCGCGATCACGGGAACTGACCGTACGGGTGCGTCCCACGATGGAGAGCAATGATGGCGACGTGGTTCATCACTGGTGCCTGACCGGCAAGGGCATCATGGCGCGGTCGGAATGGGATGTGGCCGATGAACTGGCCGCCGGGCGGCTGGTGGCGCTGCTGCCAGCGTACCGGCTGCCCGATGCGGATGTGATGGCGCTGGTGCCGCAGTCGCGCCAGTCGTCCATGCGCACGCAACGATTCGTCGAGATGCTGCGCAACGTGCTGGGGCCCAGGCCGCCGTGGCGCATGACCCGCCAGCCGTAGAAGGCGGACGGGTCAAGCCAAGGCAGGTTACGACAGCTGAGCCATGGCCGGATCGCTCACCGTATCCTTGCCGGTCTCGATACGGCCCGCGATACGGCGGCGGAGCGACGGTGCCAGATCGCAACTGATCTCGAAGTCGTACCAGTTGCCGCTGTCACCGAGCGTCCAGGTCAGCTCGCCCACCTTGCCGGCCTCGACCTTCTGGCCCCACGGGCCGTCCGTGCGATAGGCCTTGGCGCTCGCGCTGAACGTGCAGGCCTTGTCGCTGCGGTTGTACAGCTTGACCTGCAGCACGGGCGGATCGCACGGTTCGTAGCAGACCTGGATTTCCGTGCCGCCGGCAGCCGACTGCTCGTTCAGGTCGCCCACGAATTCGCGGTGATAGCCGTTCGGGCCCAGCACCCACAGATCGTACTTGCCGTTGTCGGCCGCCACGTTCCACAGGCCGTCCAGACTCTTGCCCGCCTCCACCACGTAGCGGCGCGGAATGGCGTCGAGGTGCAGCTTGTCGTAGACGTGGAAGACCGTGCCAGCCGTGCCGGTGTTCGAGAACATCAGCGTGACGGTCTTGGCGCCGGCGTCGATGCGGGACGTGGTGTGCAGCTCGTACGGCAGCGCGCGCGAGGGACGCGTGCCGGCCACCTGCGGCGGCAACACGGGCGTGGCCGGCACGGGAATCGCGACCGAAGCCTTTTGCGTCAGCGCAAGGTTGTCGACCGTGACCTTGGTGCTGCGGCCCGCCAGCGTCGGCAGGGCGTCCTTGTTCGGGCTGACGAAGTTGAAGGCCGAGGTCAGGTCACCGCACACGGCGCGGCGATAGGCGCCGATCTGCGGCTCCTTCACGCCGAAGCGTTTTTCCAGGAAGAGCAGCGTGGACGTATGGTCGAAGACCTGCGAGTTGACGAAACCACCGCGGCTCCACGGCGAGACGATCCACATCGGCACGCGCGGGCCCGGACCGTAAGGCTTGCCATCGCTGGCCGACTGGTTCGTCGTGGCGGGCGCGTAGTTGTGATACTCGAAGGCCATGTCGGCATCGCTGAGCGTGCTGCCGCCGGCGAGCGTGGCATCGGCATTGCGCGACGGGGCCGAGGGCGGCGGCAGGTGGTCGAAGAAGCCGTCGTTCTCGTCGTAGTTGATCAGCAGCACGGTCTTGCTGAAGACCTCGGGGTTGGCGGTCAGCGCGTCCAGCACCTGCTGCACGTACCAGCCGCCCTGCGCCGGGCTCGACGGCCCCGGGTGTTCGCTATAGAGCGACGGCGGGATGATCCACGAGATTTCCGGCAGCGTGCCGTTCTGCACGTCGTCACGGAAGGACTGGAGCAGGCCGTCGGGCATGGTGTTGCCAAAGCCCTTGGCGAGCGGGCTCAGCGCGTCGTCGATCGTCGGATCGTAGGCGGGCGAGGTGCCGGGCAGCGCCACCGGGCGCCGTGCCACCGGCATCGACTCCATCGCCGTGCGCCAGTGCTGGAAGCTCATCATCTCGTTGCAGCCGTAGTTGTCGGCCAGGCTCTGATACACCTTCCAGCTCACCCCCGCATCCACCAGGCGGTCGGCGTAGGTCTTCCACGTCCAGCCCTGGGTCGACGGTCCCACATCATTGCCGCCATTGAACTCGTTGACCATGGCCGCCACGTTGGCGCCGCTCGGGCCGTTCGTGCCGGTCCAGTAGAACAGGCGGTTCGGGATCGTGCCGGTGTGCATCGAGCAGTGGTAGGCGTCGCACAGCGTGAACGCATCGGCCAGCGCGCGCTGGAACGGCACCTCGGCGGTGTCGTAGTACGACATCGACAGCCGGTTCTTGGCCACGGGCCAGCGATTCATGCGCCCGTGGTCCCACGCCGCCTGCCCATCGGGCCAGGTATGCGGGGTGCTGCCCGCGCGCTGCGCGTTGCCCAGCGTGGCGTCAAGCCGATAGGGCGTGATCGTGTTGTTCGTGGCGTCGGTCTGGAAGAACGCGTTCTTGCCGTTCGCCAGAGGGATCGCGAAGCGGTCGCCGTAGCCGCGCACGCCCTTGAACGTGCCGAAATAGCTGTCGAAGGAGCGGTTCTCGAGCATCAGCAGCACCACGTGCTTGACGTCCTGGATCGTGCCAGTGGCGTTGTTCGCCTCGATGGCCAGGGCGCGGCGGATGCTGGGCGGGAACGATGCGAGCGTGGCAGCCGCAGCCGCGGTGCCGAGCGTGTTGCGCAGGAAGCTGCGCTTGGACGGGTTGAATGTCATGCCGGGTCGGTGTCGGTTGGATGGGGAGGGCGCGGGCGGCGCGGGGTTAGCGGTCAGGGAGCCGGCGCGCAGTGCGCCGTGGTGCAGGCGGCGGGCGTGGTGCCGGGGCCGCCGTTGCCACCGTCTCCGCCGCCCGTGGCCGGGGGCGGGGTGTTGTTGTCGTCGCCGCCGCAGGCGCTCAACAGCAGGGCCAGGCATAGTGCGCCGGCACCGAGCACCGGCCTGTACATGCGCGAATGAACAGGTTTTGTGGTTGTCATGGGTTCTAGGTCAGAGAAGTTCAGGTGACGGATCGGGTCGCAATCGCCCGCATTCCGTACGGATTCCACGCCGCCTTTGTCTGCCAATGTCTTGATGGACAAGGATCACCCTACTCAGGTGGGGTGCCGGTGGGCGAGACGTGGAGTCTGTCTTCTTGATATGTCAATGATGTGACCAAATCCATACGAAGCGACCGTTTGAAAGTAAAGACATTTCAAATGAATGTCACTTTTTGGGGTTGGAGGCAGGTGGCGGGGAGGGCATTTACCGGCATTCGTCGGCGACTTGAACGCCAACGGTGATACCGTGATGCGATTGCCGTGGGCGTGCAGAACGGTCTCGATATCTTCACCGCGGCGGCGCAGCCGAAGAGCTATGTGTTGCTCGATGGCGCCGATCATCTGTTGCAGGACCGGGCGTCGGCGGCCTACGCGGCGAACCTGATTGAAGCGTGGTCGCAGCGCTATCTGCCGGCTGGCGATCCAACCTCACTACCGGAGACACCATGACCTCCCTTTCATCCTCCCGCCGACAGGCATTCCGAAAACAGGTGGCGGCGAAACAGGCGCTGCTGGTGCCCGGCGCGTTCAACGCCATGAGTGCGCGCGTGATCGAGGACCTGGGCTTCCAGGCGGTCTACCTGACCGGCGCGGGCGTCACCAACATGTCATTCGGCCTGCCTGACCTTGGCTTCATCGGCCTGAGCGACATCGCAGAACATACCGCGCGCATCCGGGATGCCGTGGCGTTGCCGATGATCGTCGATGCCGACACAGGGTTTGGCAACGCACTGAATGTTCAGCACGCGGTGCGTACGCTCGAGCGCGCCGGGGCGGATGCGATCCAGCTCGAGGATCAGGTGATGCCCAAGAAATGCGGGCATTTCGCGGGCAAGCACGTCGTCAGCACGAGCGAGATGGTCGCCAAGATCCGCGCGGCGGCCGACGCCCGGCAGGATGACGCGTTCCAGATCATCGCCCGTACGGACGCTGCGGCGGTGCACGGCATCGAGGACGCCATCGACCGGGGGCACCGCTTTGCGGAGGCGGGCGCCGATATCCTGTTTCTCGAGGCGATTGAAGACTTGCCCGACATCGAGCGCCTGCCCGGACTCTTCCAGATTCCGTTGCTGATCAATATCGTCATCGGCGGCAAGACGCCCGTTCAGGATCGAGACGCGCTTCAGCGGCTCGGCTACGGGCTGGTCCTCTACGCGAACGCGGCGCTGCAGGGCGCGGTACGCGGCATGCAGCAGGCACTGGGCCAGTTGCAGTCGAACGGCCAGATGAACGAGGACCCCGCGATCGTGGCACCGTTCAGCGAGCGCCAGCGCCTGGTCAGGAAGCCGCTCTACGACGAGCTTGACGCCCGGTACAAGAGCGACGACTGAGCACGGGAGCCATCATGAGAACCGCCTTGCTCGTGCTCGACCTGATCAATGACATTGTGGATGCCCAAGGCAAGCTTGCCTGCGGCGGCACCGCAGCCCATGCGCGTTCGCAAGACCTGCTGCGCAACGTCGGTGGAGTCCACCGCGCGCGACGCGCATGACCGGGGCTATCAGGTCATCGTCATCCAGGACGCCTGCGCGGCGCGCAGCGACGAAGACCACGGCCACGGGCTGAAGATGGGCTGCGCCACGGGCAGGCCGTGGCGCCGTGAAATCGAAAGACAAGGAGACAGACGATGCGTGTCATGGTGTTGGTGAAAGCGACCGAAGACAGCGAAAGGGGCGACCTGCCCAAAACCGAGATGTTCGAGGCGATGCACAGGTTCAACGAGGAGCTGGCAAAGGCCGGCATCCTGCGCGCGGCCGATGGCCTCAAGCCCTCGTCGCACGGCAGGCGTGTGGCGTTCGATGGTGCCGGTCGTACGGTCATCGACGGACCGTTCGCCCAGACCCGTGAACTGGTGGCCGGCTTCTGGCTCTGGGAAGTCAAGGACATGGACGAAGCCGTCGCCTGGGTGAAACGCTGCCCCAACCCCATGCCAGGGCCGAGCGAGATCGAAATCCGGCCGCTGTACGAGATGTCGGATTTCGAATGAGGGGCTGAGTGCGGCTGCCTACCAGGCCTGGACGCCCAGCTTCACGCCCAGGCCAACCAGCAACACGCCAACGATCCAGCGCTGGGCGGTGAGCAGGCCCGGACGGCCGGCCATCGCCGTGGCCGCACTTCCCGAAGCAATCGCCACGCAGGCATTCACCGAGGCAAAGGCGGCCGTGAGCGCCAATCCCAGCGTGAGCGATTGCCTCAGCACGTCGCCGGCCTGGTAGTCGATGAATTGCGGCAGCACGGAGATGAAGACCAGGGCGAGCTTGGGGTTGAGCAGGCTGGTCACGGCCCCCATCGCCAGCAGCCTGCGTGTCGGCTGCGCATCCGCCTGCGCCACCTGGAGCGGGGAACGGCCGCCGGGGCGCAGGATCCGCCACGCCATGTAGAGCAGATAGCCGCTGCCGAACAGCGTCAGCAGGCGCGCGGCGCCGGGTATCGCCAGGAACAGCGCGCTGATGCCAAAGGCCGCGCCGAACATGTACGAGAGATAACCGAGCATGACGCCCGCCAGCGAGATCAGGCCCGCCCGGGTGCCTTGCGAAATCGAGCGCGCCATCACATAGACCATGTTCGGCCCCGGGGTCACGGCGAGCAGCCCGCCCACCACCAGGAAATCCACCATTGCTTTCATGTCTGCCACCGTCCGAGAGATGAAGACAGTGTCGGGGGGACCGATCCCTAAGTAAAACGGAATATACTGAAGCGATTCATCAGATTATCTGAATCGCATGCGCAAGCTCGACCTCGATGTGCTGGAAATGATCGTTGCCGTGGCGGATGCGGGCTCCTTCGCTCGCGCGGCGGAGGCGCTGCACCGCTCGCCCTCGGCCGTCAGCATGCAGATCAAGGCGATCGAGGATGTCCTGGGCAAGCCGCTGTTCGTGCGGAATACCCGCAACGTCGCGCTGACCGACGACGGCCGGATGCTCACCGACTACGGCCGGCAGATGCTGGCCCTGCGCGAGGAGGCCTGGTCGGCGGTGGTGCGGCCGGAGATTCGCGGCCGCGTGACGATTGGCGTGCCGGACGACTACGCGTCGTCCCTGCTGCCTTCCGTCCTGCGCAAGTTCGCAGCCGCCCATCCGCGCGTGGAGATCCGCGTCATCGGCATGCCCAGCCACGCGCTGGTTCCCCTCCTGAAGGACAACACGCTCGACCTCGCCTGCATGACCAGGTCGCGTGGCGTGAGCGGCGAGTTCCTCCGATATGAGCCGATGGACTGGGTGGCCGCGCGAGGGGCAACCCAGATCTGGAAGGAGCGGCCATTGCCGATCGCCGTCTTTCCGCAGGGCAGCGCGGGGCGCGCCAGCGCCATCCACGCGCTGCAGCAGGCCGGCATCCCGTTTCGCATGTCCTACGAGAGCCCGAGCCTGCTTGGCCTGATCAGCATGGTCGACGCCGGCCTGGCCGTCGCCCCGCTCGCCCGTTGCAGCATCCCGGCGCAGCTAGATGCCCTCGGGGCGGCGGAAGGGCTGCCGGAACTGCCGCCGCTCGAAGTGATCCTCGCCCGAAGCGCCGGCTCCGCCCGCCCGCCATGCGATTTCCTGGCCGAACAGTTGCTGGCTAATTTGAAGGGGTGAGGGGTCTTGAACGCGTAATCACTCAGCTAAAAGCTATCTATAAGACACGTCGCGTTGACTGTCCGGTTGTCATAAGCGCCGTTTCCGGGTCACATGTTTTCGCTGCATAGCGGGCGTGCCGCCGCGCGGAAACTGTTATGAATCTGCCATGAAGCGCACCACCTCGATTCCGCAACCGGCCGATGCCGGACTCCTGTCCGGCGACGCGGCCCATCCCGCTGACGGCGAGGACCGCAATTTCGTGACGGCGCTGGCGCGCGGGCTGGAGCTGCTGCGCGCGTTCGGCCCGAATGACGATTTCCTCGGCAATGCGGAGCTGTCGCGCCGGACCGGCATTCCGCGCCCCACGGTGTCGCGGCTGACCTACACGCTGGCGAGTCTCGGCTATCTGGTCTATGTGGAGGGACAGGAGAAGTACCGCATCGGGCAGGGCGCGATGCTGCCCGGACAGCGTTACCTTTCCGGCGCAGGCATCCGTGACATTGCCCAGCCGCTGATGCAGTCGCTGGCCTTCGCGACCGACTGCACCGTGGCGCTGGCGGCCCCGGACCGCCACGACATGCTGTACCTGGAAGTCTGCCAGCCGCGCGGCGCGCTGGTTATGCGCCTGACGCCGGGCTCGCGGCTGCCCATGGCCACGTCCGCCATCGGGCGTGCGTGGCTGGCCGGGCTGGCCCCGGCACGCCGCACGGCGGTGCTGGCGGAACTGGAGCGGCACCACGGCCCGCGCTGGCCGGGTCTGCGCGCCAAGCTGGATCGCGCCTTGCGCGACCACGCGCGGCGCGGCTTCTGCCTGGCCCATGCGGAGTGGGACCGCACGGTCAGCGGCGTGGCCGCGCCGGTGCGCCTGCAGGATGGCGCGGAGGTACTGTCGATCAATATCGGCGGGGCGTCCACGCGTCTTTCGCCCGAAATTCTCGAAACCAATCTCGGCCCGCGCATCCGCGAACTGGCCGATACGCTGGCCGCACGGCTCTGGCAGGCGGCCTGACGACCGAACACGCGAACGCTCGAACATTCGAACACCAAGAGGAGACAAGCATGGAGATTCGTAACAAGACCGTCATCGTGACGGGCGGCGGCACGGGCATCGGCCGGGCGCTGGTGCTGGCGTTCGCACAGGCCGGCGCGCGCGGCGTGGCCGTGGCGGACATCGACCACGCCGGCGCTGCCCAGGTGGCCGCCGAGGCCGCGGCGGCCGCGCCCGATTGCCAGATCTTCGCCCAGCGCGTGGACGTGGCCGATGCGGCCGCCGTGCAAGGGCTTGTCGATACCGCCACGGAGCGCTTCGGCCAGGTAGACATCTTCTGCTCGAACGCCGGCATCATCCTGCGCAAGGGGCTGGACGCCACTGACGCCGAATGGCAGCGCATCTGGGAGATCAACGTCATGGCCCATATCCACGCGGCCAAGGCGGTACTGCCGCAGATGCTCGAGCGCGGCGAGGGCTACTTCGTCAACACGGTGTCGGCGGCGGGTTTGCTGTCGCAGATCGGCTCGGCGCCCTATGCGGTGACCAAGCACGCGGCCATCGGCTTTGCGGAATGGCTGTCGATTACCTATGGAGAGCAGGGCATCCGGGTCAGCTGCATCTGCCCGCAGGGCGTGCAGACCAAAATGCTGTTTGGCGAGGGCGGCGAGCGCAAGGGCTTCCTGCAGGCAGGTTCCGTCACGCCGGAGCATGTTGCCGAGAAGACGCTCGAAGGCGTGGCCAATGAGAGTTTCCTGATTTTGCCGCACCCGGAGGTGCTCGAGTACTACCGCCGCAAGGGCCAGGATTACGACCGCTGGCTGCGCGGCATGCGCCGCCTGCACGACCAGGTGTCTAAGGAATTCGGAAATATCGCCGTATAAG
Organism: Cupriavidus sp. 10L43_2; assembly: GCF_056395265.1. Classification (NCBI taxonomy): domain Bacteria; kingdom Pseudomonadati; phylum Pseudomonadota; class Betaproteobacteria; order Burkholderiales; family Burkholderiaceae; genus Cupriavidus; species Cupriavidus sp. 10L43_2. The sequence continues at coordinate 314,895 of NZ_JBFTJE010000004.1, read as the reverse complement.
ATGACAGGCGGCAGAAGATCGCCGCCCATCCCAAAAAAAGACAAGACAATCAGGAGACAACTTCATGCGAGTACGTGTATACCCGCGCCGCCGCTTTATGGCCGCCATGGCCACGATGGCGGGCGTGGCAGTGACGGCGGCGCTCTCCGCGGTGCCGGGGGCGGCCCAGGCCCAGAACTATCCGAACAAGCCGATCCGCATGGTGGTGGGATTTCCGAGCGGTGGCGCGCCGGACATCCTCGCGCGGATTTTTTCCGAGAAGATCTCCCCGTCGTGGGGCCAGCCCGTGGTGGTGGACAACAAGCCCGGCGCGGGCGGCAACATCGGCGGCGAGGCCGTGGCCCATGCGGCGCCGGACGGCTACACGCTGGCGCTCGGCACTGTCGGCACCCACTCGATCAACGGCGCGCTGTACAGCAAGATGCCGTACGACATGGTCAAGGACTTCGCGCCGGTGATCCTGCTGGCGTCCACGCCCAACGTGCTCGTGGTCAATCCGTCCGTGCCGGCCAAGAACGTGCAGGAGCTGATTGCGCTGGCCAAGTCCAAGCCCGGCGCGCTGCAGTTCGGCACGCCCGGTGTCGGCACGTCACTGCACGTGGCCGGGGAACTGTTCAACACGATGGCGCAAGTCAAGATCACCCACGTGCCGTACAAGGGCCGGGCGATGGCCATCCCGGACCTGCTGGGCGGACACATTCCCATGATGTTTGACAACCTGCCCTCGGCGCTGCCGGTGGTGAAGGAGGGCAAGCTGCGCGCGCTCGGCGTGACCAGCGCCAAGCGCTCGCCGTCCGCGCCGGACATCCCCACCATTGCCGAGCAGGGCCTGCCCGGCTACGAGGCCGAGTCCTGGTTCGCCGTCTTCGCGCCAGCCAACACGCCCAAGGACGTGGTGGCCAAGCTCAACACCGAGCTGAACCGCATCTTCAAGCTGCCCGACGTGCAGGCCAAGCTGAAGACGCTGGGGCTCGATCCCGTGCTCGGAACGCCCGAGGCGCTGGCCACGTACCAGCGTAGCGAAATCGCCAAATGGGCCAAGGTGGTGAAGGACTCGGGCGCCAAGGCGGAGTAAGGCGCGGCGCTACATGGCGGGCGGGCGCGCCCCGCCATACCCCTGCTGGCGGAAGCGGTAGCCCACCTTGGGCACCGCCGCCACGCAGTTGTCGAGGCCGAGCGGGTGCAACGCCCGCCGCAACCGCGACACCAGCTGCGTGAGGCAATTCTCATCGACCATCGCCTCGGCGCCCCACACCGCCTCGATAATCTGCTGCCGCGACATCACGGTGTCGCGGTGCTCGATCAAGGCGGCCAGCAGGCGTAACTCAAAGCGCGTGACCTTGGCGACCACCCCGCCGTAGGAAATGACGCCCTGTGTCTCATCGACATGGAGGTCGTCCTCCGTGGCCGGCAAGGGCTGGGTGGCGGGCGGCATGCCCAGCCGGGCCAGCACATGCGCCAGGCCGCGCGCCTGTTCGAGTTCCGCACGGGCCTGGCCGGCGGGATCGGGCGCCAGCACGGTGTTCGGCACCGGGATGAAACGGTAGCCCTCGCGCGGCACGGTCACGATGTGCCCGTCCAGACCGACGGCGCTCAGTGCCTTGCGCAGCCGGTAGACCAGTTGCACGAGGTAAAGCTCGTCCACCAGTTCGGCACGCTTGCCCCAGACGCCATTCAGTAAATAATCCTTCGGCTTAACCGCTGGTTTTTCCTCTACCAATAACCGCAGCAATCGCTTTTGCTGGCCGGTTATCGTTGTCTCCACGCCGCCGCGAATCACGCGGTCATTGTCCCAGTCAAAAAATACCGAATCGCCATTACGGATCATTTCGCAACCCTCATGTCGTCTGCGATGGACGACAAGCGTACGGGCGCGATTCACCGGCTCCCATGGAAGATATTTTCGCGGCGATGTGCCCCGAGCGGGTGACGCCATCGCACCGGGCACGCGCAATATCACACGGGGTTGAAACAATGCGGCCGGACGCGCAATGGTTGTCGTCATTCTTTTCAGGAATTCACGTTGTCCACGCGGCGTAACCCAGCGCCGCGCGCGAACTCTCTAACATCGCGCGTTCCCGCTTATGGCGGCGATCATAACCCATTCGGGTCCGGCATCCTTGTGCGTCCGCACACTCAAAACTGCCAGTGCATAACCGGATGGATTCCCGGAAATCCACGTCATCCATTTCTTTGGCGTAGAAACATGATTCTTCGCATCGATTTTTTTTATAGCCTGCGATTAATCCTGACACAGAATATTCCATCCCCATTCCATGTCATTAAGTCTGGCCCGAGAGAAAGATGGCATGGCCGCCTGGCGAGGGTTTTGTCAACGCGAAGGGAACCGGCGGCATTCATCCAATTCTGCAAGGACAGATAGTCATGGCAAAAGTATCGGACAACAGCACCCCGGGCCAGCAAGGGCGGACAGGATTCGCATCCACGGGATATCGGAATGGGGCTCCCGATGAGCAGGCGCCGCCGAAAACGCCGCTGTCGCGCTTCAAGGGCCGCAGGCAAGCATTGAAGGGCGGGCGCGCCGGCAGTGCGCTGGTGTACAACGGCGACCCTGGCGATCCCGCCAAGCCGCAATCGGTAGGTGCCACGGAGCGCACTTACCAGCAAAACAAGTTCGATCCGGCCACGGAGACCGAGGACTATTCGTACACGGCGACGCGCGTGGTCAAGCGTGTCTACAACACCTACGGGGCCGTGCCCCAAGGCAGGAAGGTGTTTGGGTATTTCACGGATTGGTCGCAGTACGACGGTCGCCTCGAGGGCAACTTCAACAATGCATCGGCCGGGCGCGGCCTGGACATGATGCTGGTGAACGCGGCCGCCTACGACAAGATCATCATCGGCTTCGCCGGCATCGTCGGCGACAAGGGCGAGAAGCAGTACGTGATCGACAACGCCGCCGTGGACTTCGGCAAGAAGCTGCACGAAGCCACCTTCGTTGATCCCTGGGGCGATGTGGCGTCGTTCCTGAACGTGGGGTTCACCAGCTGGGTCAGCAATGACTACCAGGATCTCTTCATCCAGAGCAAGGCCCAGGGCGTGCTCGGCGGCCTGAAAAAGCTGAAGGACAAGAACCCCAACCTGAAGTTGTCGCTCAGTCTGGGCGGCTGGACGATGAGCGAGGCGTTCCACGCAGTGGCGGCGAATCCGAGCCAGCGCAAGACGCTGATCGACAGCCTGGCGTTCATCGTCCAGCGTTTTCCGATGTTCACCGAGATCGACCTGGACTGGGAGTATCCGGGCAACGCGGGCGCCGGCAATCCGCACGGCCCCGAGGACGCTGGCAACTTCCAGACGCTGGTGCGCGAACTCAAGCAGCGCCTGCCAAGCATCCGGGTCAGCATTGCCGCGGGCGCGTCCATGTCGACGCTGCTGACGTCCGATATCAAGGGGATGATCGCGTCGGGCGTGGAAGGCATCAACCTGATGACCTACGATTACTTCGGCACGCCGTGGGCGCCCAAGCTCGCCCATCACTCGAACTTGTTCGATGTCGATCCGGCGGACCCCGAAGGCCACAGCATTGACCGTGCCGTGAAGTACCTGCTCGGACAGGGCGTGCCGTCGACCAATATCAACATTGGCTTCGCCGCCTACAGCCGTAGCGGGCGCAACGCCGTGATCGACAGCTGGTCGCCGCTGCAGGGTACGTACAACCCGGGCTCCGGCACCACCACCGGCACGTTCGAGTCGGGCACCACGGAATTCTTCGACCTGCTCTACAACTACCTCGACCTGGAGCACCAGACCGGCATCAACGGCTTCAACGTCTATACGGACGAGGTGGCCGACGCGGACTATCTGTACAGCCCGGAGAGCGGCCTGTTCCTGTCCGTCGATACCCCGCGCTCGGTGTACGCCAAGGGCGAGTACGTGCGCAAGCACAACCTCGGCGGCCTGTTCACGTGGACCATCGACATGGACAGCGGCGTGCTGGTCAACGCCGCGCGTGAGGGATTGGGCGCACCCGTGCAGACGCGCGTCGTCGACATGGACCCGTTCTACTTCTCCGGTATCAACGTGCAGGACGGCGGCAGGGCGCCGGTAGCGGTGATCGACGGCCCCACGGAGGCGTTCGAGGGCGACGACGTGGAATTCACGGCGCTGCGTTCGGTGGGCTCTGACCTGACGTACAGCTGGAGCGCGCCGGGCCTGACCTTCATCGACGACAAGACCACGTCGACGGTGGGTGGCCTGCTGCCCACCGTGGCCCGTTCGTACACCATCACGCTGACCGTGCGTGACGGGAGCAACCGCACCAGCACGGCGACACAGACGCTGAAGGTCAAGGCGCGCACCGCGGCGCCGCCCACGTCGCGCATTTCGGTGGTGCTGGAGGCCGGCACGCCCTTCGCGCTCTCCGGGGAAGCGTCGTTCGATCCCGACAACGATCCGCTGACCTACCTCTGGGACGCGCCGGGCCTGCCGTTCTCCGGGAGTACCGAGGAGCTGGTGGAGGGTACGGCACCGTCGGTGGACGAGCAGACCGACTACTGGGTCAAGCTGACCGTGAACGATGGCACGCAGACCGACCAGAGCGCGATCTTCCTCTCCGTGGTGCCTGGCGAGACGCCGTCCGGCGGGGTGGTGGCCAAGATCACGGGTCGCTTGCAGGTAGAGGCGGGCGCGCCGATTTCGCTGTCGGCCGTCGACTCGACCGGCCCCGCGCCGCTGCTGTATGCGTGGGACGCGAACGGCCTGTCGTTCGATGGCGCCGACACGATCTCCGTGACCGGGAACGCGCCGATCGTCGACCGCGACACCACCATCCAGGTGACGGTGACGGTGACGGTGACTGGCGCGGGCGGCAGCGGCGACCGGGACTCGGATACCGTGGAACTCCTGGTGCTGGCCGGCGGCAGTAGCGGCGACGAGGGCACGTGGCGTCCCGAGGGCTATCCGGGCGATGCCATCGTGACCAACAACTACCAGGGCCAGGGGCTGCATCAGTACAAGGCCAAGTGGTGGGCGGGCGCCGATCAGGAGCCGGGCGATCCTGACGTGACGACCACCCAGGCGGAGGGCGACGCCAAGGTCTGGTACGACATGGGACCGGTCTGACAAACCGGGAAGACGGCCGGGTGAAGACCCGGTAGCGGTTCCGGGTGGCGGGTCATCGGCAGGATGACGCCCACCCGGCTTTTTTGTTTCGGGCTACCTGATGTGGGGCGAGGCGCCATGGCCAGACTGCGGCGGCGGCGGAGGTGGTGGGTGGGATGGAGCCGGTGGGCGTGCGCGGCATGCCTCCTGGCGCTCTCCGGCTGCACGATGATCTGCATCCGTGGCGACCACAACCGCGTGCAGGATGCCGGCGGGCACGGCAAGATCATGCTGCCCGACCTTCGGCACGATGACAGCCCGACCCGCCATCAACCTGACGGTCAGGCGCGCCATCGTGAGGGCGGCCGGGGGCCCTAGGCTATCGCCTACGCATCGGGTTCCGGCGGTTCCGGGCGGGCAACCGCGGGTCGCGCGTCGTCCTGGCTGCGCAGGCGGCTCAGGCTGATGGCGGCGCCGATGGCGGCGACTGCCGCGGCCACGCACAGCGCGCCGCGCGCGGCGCCGGTCGGATCGAGCCCGAACAGCAGCGCCACCACGGCCGTGCCGGTGGTCTGTCCCAGCAGTCGCGTTGTAGCTTGCGCGCCGCTCGCGCCGCCGCTGCGCTCGGGCGGCGTGGCGGTGATCATCGCGCGATTGTTCGGCGACTGGAAGAACCCGAAGCCGATGCCGCAGAGCGCCGTGCGCCAGGCGATGTCGAGGCTGGAGGCATCCTTGCCGAGCAGGGCCAGTCCGATCAGGCCGCCGGACAGGCAGATCAGGCCGGCACCGGCCAGGATCGACGCCGGATACCGCTCGGAGAGGCGTCCCGATACCAGCGCCATCGCGGCCACCATCAGCGGCCAGGGCGTGATCAGCAGTCCGGTCTCCTGGAGACTGCGTGCAAGCTGGTATTCCAGATAGAACGGCAGCGACACAAACGCCAGCATCTGGGTCATGAACGAGCAGAACGACGTGCCCACCGCCAGCGTGAAGGCCCGGCTGGCGAACAGGTCCACCGGCACGAGCGGCGCGAGGCGCCCGCGCTGGCGTCGCACCAGCAGCCAGCCGAGCCCGATCGCCGCGACCAGGCCCGCCGCGCCGGCCAGCCGCAGCGGGGCATGCCCGAGCGCGTCCACGCCCAGCACAAACATCCCGAACACGATGGCTGACAGCACGGCGCTGGGGTAGTCGAATTCGCGCGGCTGGGCGGGCGTCTCCGGCAGCGCGGTACGCGAGATCGCCAGCGCGGCGAACGCCACGGGAATATTCACGGCGAACAGCCATGGCCAGCTGCCCACGGCGAGGATCAGCGCGCCGAGCGACGGGCCCACCGCAATCGTCACCCCCACGACCAGCGCGTTGAGCCCGATACCGCGCCCGAGCTTGGTCGGCGGGTAGATGAACCGTACCAGCGCGGTGTTCACACTCATGATGCCGGCGCCGCCAATGCCCTGCAGCACCCGCGCCGCCACCAGCATCGGCAGGTTGGTGGCCAGTGCGCAGAGCACCGAGCCGACCAGGAAGGTGGCCAGCCCGACCCGGTACACGCGCTTGTAGCCGAGGATGTCGCCCAGCGACGACAGCGGCAGCAGGCAGACGGTGACCGTGAGCTGGTAGGCGTTGACGACCCAGATGGTTCGGGCGGGATCGGAATCGAGCGCCCGCGAGATGGACGGCAGCGCGATATTGGCGATGGAGCCGTCCAGCACGGCCATGATCAGGCCGCAGAAAACCGTGAGGATGGCCCAGGTGCGCTGGGGCTGGGGAAGACCTTGATCGGGCGGCATGAAAGGGGGGCGACTGGCGTATTCGTGCCGCGCCCCGGCCCCGGGGGAACCGGACCGGCGCGGCCGCGCCATTATCGTCCGGTGCCGCCGTCCCCGCAAATCGCGCTTTTGTGGTAGGCGCGGGTGGCCTCAGACCTGCGGCGCGGTGTCGCCCTCGGCATAGTGCTGCACCACGGTATGGAGCTGGTCGGCGAGGCCAGCCACCTCGGGCGTCCACGTGGCAGCGGCCTCGCACAGGTGTTCGACGTTTCGGCACACGCCCACGATATCGTGGGCCTGGACGATCTGGAACGCGCCCGCCGACCGGTGCGCCCAGTGCCGCAACCCGGCGGGGTCGTGCGCGGCGATGATCCGGGTGAGGTCGGGCAGATCGGTCTGCAGGTGTTCGCGCAGCAGCGACTGGTAGCGCGAGATGTCGGCGGGCGGCAGCACGGGCGGGGCCGGTGGCGCGGCCGGTGCCGAGGGGAGCGGCATCGCGAACGTCCGCAGCACCTGTTCCATCTCCCGCAGCGAGGCAGGTTTGCCGATATGGCCAGCGAAGCCCAGCGTATCCCAATCCACGGCCTGTCCGGTCTGGGTCACGGCGCTGAAGGCGAGCACGGGCAGGGCGGGCCGCGTGCGCCGCAGGGACTCGAGCAGCGCGTAGCCATCCATCACCGGCATGTGGATGTCGGTCAGCACGAGGTCGGGCTCGGCGGACATCTGCTCCAGCATCGCCAGCGCCTGACGCCCGTCGCCCACCACCACCGGATGCCAGCCCAGCGTCTGCAACTGTTCGGCGACCAGCGTCTGGTTCAGCGCGTTGTCCTCCACGACCAGGATCGTCCGGCCCGGGGCGGGGTTGTCATCGTTGGCGAGGGCTGCCGAGGCTTCGTCCTCTGCATTGTCGGCGTCGCCCTCATCCTCGCCGGAATCGCCCAGCGCCGCCTCGATGGCTGCAAAGATCGCGCTGTGGCTGTAAACCATCGCCTCATGCACGCCCGGTGCACGGCGCGCGGGACGATCAGGACCGTTGCGCGTGAGCCACGCCACGCCGGCAGGGCGGATCTCGCGCAGGGCCGCGAGCTCCGGCAGGCCGTAGTCCCCGGTTGCGACCAGTACATGGGGCCGGTTCCCGCGCAGGTATGCCAGCGCGCCGCCCAGGGTGTACGCGACATGGGTTTGCCATCCGGCCGATTGCAGCCAGGCGTCGATGGCCTCGCCGGACTCGGCTTCCTGGCACAGGACCATGGCGCGGCCGCCCGGCGCGGGCGGGGGCTGGGCGGCCCAGCCGGCGGCCCGTTCGAGCGGAATCGCCACGGTGAACGCCGTGCCGACGCCCTCCACGCTCTCCACGGCGATGCGGCCGTCCATCAGTTCGCAAAGCCGGGCGCAGATGGACAGCCCGAGGCCCGTCCCGCCATGGCGGCTGGTCGCTCCGGCGTCCCCTTGCACGAATGGCTGGAACACCCGCGCGACCAGTTCGGGCGGCATGCCGACGCCGGAATCCAGCACGCGGCACACCAGCGTCGTCCTGCCCCGGGGATCGGTGCTGACCTCGGCGGCCAGCGTGATCTTGCCGCAGGACGTGAACTTGAACGCGTTGCTGAGCAGGTTGTTGGCGATCTGCGCCAGCCGGGTCCGATCGCCCACGAGCACGGTATCGAGCGACGGCATCAGGTTGGCATGGAAGCGGATCGGCCGGTCCGCCGCCAGCGGGGCGAAGGCCAGCGCCACGCTTTCCAGTTCGTCGATGGGCCGGAACGGCGCTGCGGCCAGCGTCATCTCGCCGGCGTCGATCTTGGAGAAATCGAGGATGTCGTTGACGATGCGCCGCAAGCCCTCCGACGCCGCGTTCAGCGCGCGCAGGCGCGGCGCGTGGGCTTCCAGGCCCTCGTCGCGCGCCAGCAGTTCGAGGTTGCCGAGCAGCGCATTCAGCGGCGTGCGGATCTCGTGGCTCATCGACGCGAAGAAGTTCGAGCGGGCCCGCATCATCGCCTCGGAGGTCTGCTGTGCCGCGCGCAGTTCGTGCTCGATCTGCTGTTGCGCCGTCACGTCCTGAATCGCACAGAACAGCACGTCCTCCTCCTGATACCGGGCGCGCGCGTGCGTGATCTGGAGGAACTGCTGTGCTTCGTCGTGCGGCTTGGGGGCGTCGTCCGGCTCCCGGGCGGGTACCTCCACCTGCGCGACCGACACGATATCGCCCGGCGTGTCATCGCGTGCGCCATGCCGCAGCGCCTGCACCACGTGCGCGGGCAGCCGGCCGCCCTTGTTCAGGCTCAACAGCGAATCGGCGACCTGATTCGACGTCAGCACCACGTCGTCCTGGAGCCGGACGATGCACAGCCCGATCGGCGTGGCGCTGACCAGGATATGGTTGATCGTCTCGCTCTCCAGCGCACGGGCGGCTTCCGCGTGGCTGCGGCGCAGCAGGTGGACATCCCAATATCGCGCCGTCACGACAATGGCAGCGATCAGCAGCGCCCCGATCAGACCGATCAGCCCCAGCGCCTGCGCCACGGCGCTGAACAGGAGGCCGTACGAGAGCAGATAGACCAGCGCGCCGAAGCCGTGACCCAGCGGCTGGATCAGCACCATACCGGCGCGGGTGAAGGCAAAGGCGTCGGACGAGCGATCGCGCGCGTCAGTCAAGATGCGCCGAACCACCGCCGGCGGGGCGGGCGGGGACGGCGGTGACACGTCGATCTGCGCCTGCGCGTGGTTCACCAGCATCAAGGTGGCGGGGTCGCTGGGCCGCTGCAACTGGGCAAGGAAAGCGCCCACCGGGACGCTCGCGGCGACGAAGGCGACGGGTCGTTCCCCGTCGCTAACGGACATGAGGGCCGTCATCGCTGGCAACTGGAGCATGGGGTCGACGGTCGGGCCGATCCAGCGGGGCTCCCCTCGCGTGCCCGGCGCCGGGCCGGCGGGCAAAGCCCGCAGCGCCTCGGCGAAGCTGTCGCGCAACGTCGTCACAAGCCCCGGTTGCAGCGCAAGGGCCGTGGCCGAGGTACTGCCCGGCGACAGGACGATCGCGTAGGCCGCGTCGGCATCGACGATATAGGCCGGGTGATGGAGATCGAGCGCCTGTTGGGTGGTCAGCGCGGCATTGGCTACCTGCTGCAGCTGCCAGAGTCGATCAGGCAGCGCCGCACCCCAGGCGGCGCGCGTCTCGGGGGGAATCAGCAGGGTGTAGCGGCCGCCGGGCGGCGAGGCAATCCCGCTGGCGTGGACCTGCTGGAGCAGCGCCCGGGGCAGGTCGGCATCGGCGTGCGCCGGGTTGGGGGCCGGCCGGTACCGCTGCACATTCACCACGGTCAGGGCGGTGCGCCGCAGGAAGGTCGCCTCGCCCTGCAATTGCAGCGAGATTGCGCTGACATACTGGGCGACATGCCCGCGACGGTAGTCGATCTCCCGCGCCGCCGCCAGCACGGCAAGCAGCACCGCGGAGACGACGACAATGGCGATCAGCAGGCCGATGGTGGTGTAGTAGAGGTGCTGCTGCCGCCGGGCATTGCGCGCGAGCGAGGCGAAGGCCTGGGCGAGCGATTCTTGCGTGCGGTCGAGAATCTGCTGCATGAAGGATCAGATCAACCCGTGCTCGTAGGCATACCGGATGAGGTCCGTGTTGGTCTGGATGCTGAGCTTGCGCATGGCCACGGTCTTCTGGCTCGAGACCGTGCTGACCGAGCGGCCGAGCTTGCTGGCAATCTCGTTGAGCTGCAGCCCCTGCGCGTAGAGCCGCACGATCTCCAGTTCGCGCACGGTCAGTTCGGTGGATGGCGCGGCGGTGCTCGCGGCCTCCAGCACGGCGCGGATGGAGGGGGAAAAGAAATCGCCGCTGGTGGACGTGACCTGGATGCACGCGCGGATCACCTCGTGCGGATCGTCCTCCTTGCTCACGAAGGCGCGCGCGCCGAGTTTCATCGAGCGATGAATGACACCGGTATTGGTCTGGGCGCTGATCACGACGACCGGCGTCTTCGGATGCAGCCGCACCAGCCGGCGCAGCAGGTTGAAGCCGTCCAGCGAGCGGTCGCCGTGGCCCATGCTGAAATCGGTCACGGCGACGTCCGCCGGGGTGTGGCTCAGGGCGCTGGTCAGCTCGCTGCCATTCGTGCATTCGCACGCAATGACAAAGCCAGGCGTGCGCTGGAAGCAGTCTCGCAGGGCTGCCACCACGAGTGGGTGATCATCGGCCAGTGCAACTCGAATGATTCTTCCGGACATGCCTCGATTTCCTCTCGCTGACTGGCAGCGCATTCGGTATAAAACAGTGAAATGACAGCGCGTTGCGTGAAGTGTAGTGCTTTCGCAATGCTTAGGAAAATGCCTGCTGGATATCGATGATGTCTATCTTGAATTTCCGATGAATTAGGACCAGTCCGATATCGATGACGTATCTGCGAAGTCCATGACAATTGCAACAGTGTTGTTGCAATGCCGCGGCGTGGAACGCGATGATCGACCCTTTGCAGATTGTTGACGCCGGCGATTTCAGATTCGGAAAGATAAGATATTTTCGCAATAAATTCGATACGAAGAGAATCGTAATTTGGCGAAAAATTGATTGCCATCATCGATTTCTACTCGACGTGTTCGCAGTCTGGCGTGGGGCTGGAAAGGGGCTGGGATGGTGCTGGCGAAGGGGGCGGTGCCGGGCGGCGCCCGCCAGGGCCCGCCGGGAATACATCTACCGCCATTGGGGTCATTGGCCCGCCATCACGTGCCGGGCAGATTGGTGGCATGCTGTGGCGGCGCTCGCGCAATCCTGGCGCGACGCTCTTCCACGGTGAGGTGTGCCATGGCAAACCGCCCATTCTCCGAGTTTCCCGCCCATGAACGGCAAGACGTCGAGGCCGTGTTCCGGCAAGTCGGTCTTGCGTCACAAGAGTTCGAGATCTCAGACGTCAATGGCACGTCGGCCCGGCAGGTCACCGTGCGAAGGCAGCGCACCGGGGCCGAAAGCGTCTACGACGCCAGCCCCGGCAACGTATGGGTCGAGGAGTTCGAGAGCGATCTCGAGTGCGGCCTGTTCGGCCAGGTCTCGGTCTGACGGCGCTGGCGGTGCATGATCAGGCACCCAGGAGTGCCAGCCTGCCAGCGTCCTGACCGACGCTAGGACGTGTGCCGCCCGCGTTCCGGCGCGCGGCCGACAATGGCGGCGCCCGCGATCAACTCCTTCAGCAGCGCCAGCGACGACGCGCCGGGCATCCGGCACGGGTCCAGCTCGCCCTGGGCGGAGTAGCGCAGCAGCGTGGCGGCGTTGATCTTGCTCGCGTTGACGCGGCCCATCGACCAGCCCGCGAAGGCCCGCTCGGCGATTTCCTCGTAGTGCAGCAGCACCACGTCGTGGTGGCGCTTGTCCCGGCCAATGCTGAGGTACAGGCGCGAAACCGCCTCGCGGTCGCCTTCGAGCGCCTGCAGGAACACCCCGTTGCCGTGGCAGAGCACCCCGGTAATGCCATGGCGCAGGTTCTGCGCGAGGCTGGTTTCGAGAATATCGTCCAGCATGGCCGGTTCCATCGGCGCGCTGGCGCGGCTGGCGTAGATCAGGCGGACTAGCATCGGCAAATCCTCAGCGGCGATTCAGGTTGAGCAGCGTCAGGAACTCACGGCGCAGCTTGTCGTCCTTGAGGAACGAGCCGCGCATGACGCTGTTGGTCATCTTGGCGTCGGTGTCGCGCACGCCGCGCCAGTGCATGCAGAAATGCTCGGCCTCCATGACGATGGCCAGGCCATCAGGGTTCATCTTCTCCTGGAGCAGATCGGCGATCTGCGCCACCGCTTCCTCCTGGATCTGCGGACGGCACATGATCCATTCGGCCATGCGCGCGTACTTGGACAGGCCGATCAGGTTGGAATGGCGGTTCGGCATCACGCCGACCCAGAGACTGCCGATGATCGGGCACAGGTGGTGCGAGCACGCGCTGCGCACGCGGATCGGGCCCACGATCATCAGTTCGTTGAGCTGCTCGACGTTCGGAAACTCGGTGACCTCCGGCGCCTTGGCGTAGCGGCCCGCGAAAATCTCCTTCAGGTACATCTTGGCCACGCGGCGCGCGGTCTCGCGCGTGTTGTGATCCTGGTCCACGTCGATGACGAGCGTGCGCAGCACCTCTTCCATGCGCGCCTCGACTTCGGCCTGCAACGCGTCCAGCTCGCCGTGCTCGATAAAGCGGGCGATGTTGTCGTTGGCGTGGAAACGCTCGCCGGCGGCTTGCAGGCGGCCCCGGATGCGTTCCGAGACTGGTGTGGAGGCGGGCGCGGGGAGGGAATCCCCGGAATGATCCTTGTGTGGCATGAGCGGGTGCTGGGGCAGTGGTGCGCGGTGCTTCACTATATGGCAGATGGCAGGGCGCCACAACCGGCCCCATCCGCGTGGGCAAACCGGCTAGCGCAGCACGGCCAGTGCCGGCAGCAGCGCCAGCGGCATGACAAGGGCGCCAGTCTTCAGGAATGTGCCGGCGCCCACGGCATGGCCCTCACGCCGTAGGGCGGTCAGCCACAGCAGCGTGGCCAGCGAGCCGGTAACGGAGAGGTTCGGGCCCAGATCCACGCCGATCAGCACCGCTGCCGTCACGGTGTCCGAGGCGTGGCCGGCCGCCAGCGCCGAGGCCGACAGCAGCCCCGCCGGCAGGTTGTTCACGATATTGCTGATTACGCCCACCACCACGCCGGCCAGCCCGGCACCGAGCAGGCCGGCCGGGCCACCCTGCGCGGACATCGTGGAAAGATCGCGCACCCAGTGCGCCAGCGTATCGACCAGCCCGGTGCGTTCCAGGCCCGCCACCAGCACGAACAGCCCCGCCACCAGCGGCAGCACGCCCCAGGAAACCTCTTTCAGCGCCGGCACCAGCAGGCGGGGCCGCGTGGCGCAGACGGCGGCCAGCGTGGCCAGCCCGCCGAGGCAACTGGGCCAGCCCAGGTCCTGGCCGCGCAGCGAGGCCACCAGCAGCGCCAGCCCGGTACCGACGATGCCGAGCGTGGTCAGCCATGCCTGCGGCGTCAGCGGCGGGACAGGTACGTCCGAGTCGATGCGTTCCGCCAGCGCATGGCGCTGCGTCCAGTACAGGACGACGAAGGTCATGACGATGGCGACCACGGACGGCAGTGTGAAGCGTGCGAGCCAGCCCGCCAGCGGCGGCATCCGCTCGCCGAACAGCACGAGATTGGCCGGGTTCGAGATCGGCAGCACGAAGCTCGCCGCGTTGGCGATGAACGCGCAGGCGTAGAGGTAGGGCAGCGGATGCTTGACCCGCGCGGCGCGCGTGGCCGCCAGCACCGCCGGCGTCAGCACCACGGCGGTGGCGTCGTTCGACATGAACACCGTGACCGCCGTGCCGAAGCCGTAGACCAGCAGGAACAGCCGGCGCGCCGAGCCCCTCGCGCCGCGCACGGCCAGCGCGGCCACATGGTCGAACAGGCCGGTCTTGCGGGCCAGTTCCGAGATCAGCATCATCCCGGCCAGGAACAGGTAGACGTCGTTGCCGCGCGCCACGGCGGCCAGCGCCTCGCGCCAGGGCAGCAGGCCCGCCACGCAGAGCAGCAGCGCGCCGGCCATGGCCCAGAAGGCTTCGGGCAGACGGAACGGACGCAGCAGCACGCCGGCGGTGGCCGCCGCGGCCACCGTCCAGATCATCGAGGCATGTTCACCGGGCATGGGAGGGAGCGTGTCGTCGGTTCAGAGCGGCGCGGCGGGGCTGGCCAGGGCAGCGGGCGGCAAACTGGTCGCGGCGGGCGTGGGGCCGGCCGGGCCCGGCGTCACCGGCACGCCGGCATCGGCAGGCAGGTCCGCCACCGCTGGCGGGGGCGGGAAGCCCAGCGCCGCGATGCCGTGCGCGCCGTCCGCGTTCTCGGCATAGGCCCAGTCGCCGTTGAACTTGGCGAGGTCCGCAGGCGGGGGGAAGGGGGCTTCCGGCACGCCGGCCAGCCGGCCTTCCATATAGGCGGCCCAGATCGGCAGCGCCGTGGTGGCGCCGAACTCGTGCCGGCCCAGGCTGTGGTTGTCGTCGAAGCCCATCCACGTCACCGTGACCACGTCGGCCGCATAGCCGGCGAACCAGCCGTCCACGGCATCGTTGGTCGTACCGGTCTTGCCGGCGATGTCGCCGCGCCGCAGGTAGCGCCGCACGCCGTTGCCGGTGCCGGCATCGACTACGCTCTGTAGCAGGCTGTCCATCACGAAAGCGTTGCGCGCGGAAATCACTTGCGGCGGTTCCGCACCTGCATCGCCCGTGCCGGCGGTAAACAGCACGTTGCCTTCGCCATCGGTGATCTTGTCGATCAGGTACGGCTCCACGCGATGGCCGTGGTTGGCAAACACGCCATAGGCGGCCGCCAGCCGCAGCGGGGAGGTGCTGCCGGTACCCAGCGCCAGCGGCAGGTAGGGCGGCAGCCGCTTGGTGGCGAAACCGAACTTGCCGGCATGCTCGATGGCGTACGGCACGCCCACGGCCTGCAAGGTGCGGATGGCCGGCAGGTTGCGCGACTCGGCCAGCGCCTGGCGCACCGTGATCGGGCCCACGAAGCGGTTGTCGTCGTTCGACGGCTGCCAGCGCGGATTGTCCAGCGGCGCGTCGTTGATCAGCGTGGCCGGCGAGATGCCGCGCTCCAGCGCCGCGGAATAGATAAAGGGCTTGAAGGTCGAGCCGGGCTGGCGCTGGGCCTGCGTGGCGTGGTTGAAGCGATTGGTGGCGAAGTCCGCGCCGCCGATCATGGCCTCGATGGCGCCGGTGCGGCTGTCCAGCGAGACCAGCGCGGCCTGGGGCAGGGCGGCGTTAGGGGCATCGGCAGGCTTGGCGCCGTGGCGCTTGCCATAGCGCTCCAGGCCGGCCTGCACGGCGTCGTAGGCCAGCGTCTGGCGCATCGACGACACCGTGGTGTAGACATTCAGCCCGCGTGTATAGGCGTCGTCGCCAAAGCGGTCGTGCGCCAGTTGCCGGGCGAGTTCGGCCACGTACTCGGCATGGCCCGCGAAGCGGCCATTGCCGGCGTTGCTGACCACCAGCCGGGCCGCGCGCGCCTCGCGGTATTCATCCTGGTTGATCATGCCGAGCGCCAGCATGCGCCCCAGCACGTACTCCTGCCGCCGCTTGGCGCGCGGGAAGTTGACCACCGGATTCATCGTGGAGGGCGCCTTGGGCAGCCCGGCCAGCATCGCGGACTCCGCCAGCGACAACGCCGCGAGCGGCTTGCCGAAGTAGGTCTGCGCGGCACTGCCAAAGCCGTAGGCGTGCTCGCCCAGGTAGACCTGGTTCATGTACAGCTCGAGGATGCGCGCCTTGGGCAGCGTGCGGTCGATCTGCCAGGCCAGCAGGATCTCGTACCACTTGCGGGACAGCGTTTTCTCGCGCGAGAGGTAGAAATTGCGCGCCACCTGCATGGTGATGGTGGAGGCGCCCTGCGCGTAGCCTTCGCCCAGATTGGCCAGCGCGGCGCGGAACAGGCCCGGCACGTCCACGCCCACATGATGGAAGAACTGGTCGTCCTCGGCGGCGAGCAGTGCATTGGACATGCGCTGCGGCACGTGCTCGATCGGGATGAACTCGCGGTGCTCGGTGCCGAACTCGCCGATCAGCACGTCGTCGCTGGTGTAGACACGCAGCGGCACGTCGGGGCGGTAGTCGCGCAAGGCATCGACATTGGGGAGCTGCCGCAGGCTGATGACCGCGGCAAAACCGGCGAGCAACACGCCGCTCGCTGCCAGCGCCGCGGTGACGGCGGCAGCCTTGACTGCAAATCTTTTCATGGCGCGCATTCTACCGTGCTGCAGGTAGCGGCAACGCCACTCCGGTATCTGAATGATCGGTGGGTGGCACCTTATCCACACGGACGGTCGGTCGTTCGTGTGGATGATGAGGCACTTGTTGCGCGAATTCGCAGAGGGCCTGCCACGTCTCGGGCCGTTCGACGATGGTGAAGTGGTCCACGCCGGGAATGGTCTGGAGCGAAACCGGCCCCGGCCAGGCCGCCATCAGCCGTTCCGAGCACTCGTGCGGGACCACGTCGTCCGTCTCGGCCAGCAGCACCTTGGTGCTCTGCACGACCTTCTTGCAGTGCGAAATCGAGTCGAAATGGTGACGCATGAGCTGGCGCAGCGGCACCAGCGGAAAGCGCTTGCGGACGATTTCCAGCAGCGAGTCGTAGGGGGTGATCAGCTGCAGGCTTTCGAAATCCTGCAGATCGGCGAGCTGGATGGCCACCCCGGTCCCGAGCGAGCGGCCCACCACGTGCACGCGCACGCCGGGAAAGGCGCGGCGGATATGGAGCAGGAACTGGCTGGCATCGGCCACGGCGGCGGCCTCTGAAGGCATGCCGTCAGAATGGCCCAGGCCGCGATAGTCGAATGTGGCGAAGCCCATGCCCGGCGCCAGCCACTTCACGTATTGCAGGGTTTCCAGCACGTCCTCGCCACGGCCCGGCAGGTAGAACAGCAGGTCCCGCACGCCTTCGTGGTCCGCGTGGTAGACGTAGCCCCGGAACAGGCCGCCCGGCACGGTGTGCGAATAGGCGACGATGCCTTCGGGCAGGTCGCGCGGCGGGCGCCGGCGGGCATCGAACAGCAGCTTTTCCTGGTTCACGGCCAGGTAGGTCCAGTAGCAGACAAAGCCGCCGGCGGTCAGCAGCGTGGCGGCGACCGAGCGGCGGAGCAGCGTGGTGAGGCGGGGGGCGTCAAGGTCAGACATGGGGCGATGGGGCAGGCGCGGCGGCAGGTGGCGACGAAGCTACCTGATTTTGAGGGATGAGGGCGTTCGACCGCCAGAGGCGCCGCCGAGTTCTTGTACGATACGCCTCACAAACATGGAAGGAACCTTGGCATGAACGACGAACAGAAGCGCGCGGAAGAAAACGAGGCGATGGAACGCGTGGTCAACGCCACGCGCCAGGTACAGGTGGCGTTTGCCGCGCTGCAGAGCCAGTATCCGCCGCAGGGCAGCGGCAAGCCGTCGAAGATGGCGCTCCAGACCTTCGACGCCGCGCTCCAGGCGCTCGAAGACGCACAGGCCGGCTTCGACGATCTGCTAAACGAACTGCTCGACGGCAACCGCTGACTCCCTGTCACGCGTCATCTACGGTTGCAGCGTGAACCGCTGCTGCCGCACCGAGGCCGAATCCAGGCCGACCTGCACGTTGAAATCGCCCGGCTCGGCCACGTACTCCAGCTTGCCGTTGTAGAAGCGCAGCTTGTCCTCGCCGATCGGGAAGCTCACCACGCGGGACTCGCCCGGCTTGAGCATCACCTTGCGGAAGTCCTTCAGCTCCTTCACCGGCCGCACCACCGAGGCGGTCACGTCCTGAATGTAGAGCTGCACCACGGTCTCGCCTTCGCGCGTGCCGGTATTCTTCACGGTCACGCTGGCGGTGATCTGGCCGTTGCGCGGCAGCGCCTGGCCCGAGAGCGCCACGTCGGAGAGACTGAACGTGGTGTAGCTCAGGCCATAGCCGAACGGATACAGCGGGCCGGATTCCTCCTCGAAGTACTGGGAGGTGTAGTTCGGCGGCTTGCCCGGCGTGAACGGCCGTCCAATGCGCAGGTGGTTGTAGTACGTGGGAATCTGGCCGAGCGAGCGCGGGAACGAGATCGGCAGCTTGCCGGACGGGTTTTCGTCGCCAAACAGCACATCGGCGATGGCGTGGCCGCCCTCGGTGCCCGGATACCAGGCTTCCAGCAGCGCGTCGGCGTTGTCGCGCTCCCAGTTGATGGTCAGCGGGCGGCCGTTCATCAGCACCACCACCAGCGGCTTGCCGGTGGTGCGCAGCGCCCGCAGCAGCGTCTGCTGGCTGCCCGGCAGGGACAGGGTGGTGCGGCTGGAGGCCTCGTGCGACATCCCGCGCGACTCGCCCACGGCCACCACGATGGTATCGGCCTGCCGCGCCGTCTCCACGGCCTCGGCAATCATCTCGCCCGGGGAGCGCTTGTCCTGCACCACCTCGGGGTTATCCCAGTTCAGGAAGTTCAGGTAGCCGACCACGCGTTCGTCGTCGGTCATGTTGGCGCCGCGCGCGTACCGCACCTGGCCGCTTCCGGCCAGCGCGTCGCGCATGCCCTGCAGCAGCGTCACGGACTGGGTGGCCTTGCCTGCCGCCGACCAGCTACCCATGATGTCGATGGGCGCGTCAGCCAGCGGGCCGATCACGGCCACCGTGCCGCCCTTCTTCAGCGGCAGCGTCTGGTTGCGGTTTTCCAGCAGCACGAGCGACTTGCGCGCCGCGGCGCGGGCCTCCGCGCGGTGCAGGCGGCTCTCGGCGTTCACGTCGGCCGGGTCCTGTGCCGCCGTGCCGATGCGGCGATACGGGTCCTGGAACAGGCCCATATCGTACTTGGCGCCCAGCACCTCGCGCACGGCCTCGTCGATCAGCCGCACCGGCACCTCGCCTGTCTTCACGAGGTCGGGCAACTGCTCCAGGTAGCGCGAATCCGCCATGCTCATGTCCACGCCGGCCTCGATGGCGAGGCGGGCGGCCTGGCGGCCGTTGTCGGCCACGCCGTGGCGCAGCAACTCGTCGATGGCGCCGTGGTCGCTCACGGTCACGCCCTTGAAGCCCCATTCCTTGCGGAGGAGGTCGCGCAGCAGCCATTTGTTCGACGTGGCCGGCACGCCGTTCACCGAGTTCAGCGCGATCATCACCCCGCCGGCACCCGCATCCAGCCCGGCGCGGTAGGGCGGCAGGTAGTCCTGGTACATACGCTGCGGGCTCATGTCCACGGTGTTGTAATCGCGCCCGCCCTCCACGGCGCCATACAGCGCGAAGTGCTTGACGAAGGCCATCACGCTGTCCGGGTTGGCCGGCGTGGCGCCCTGGAAGCCGCGCACGCTGGCGCGCGCGCATTGGGAGACGAGGTACGGGTCTTCGCCAAAGCCCTCGGAGGTGCGCCCCCAGCGCGGATCGCGGGAGATATCGACCATCGGCGCGAAGGTGGCATCCAGGCCGTCGGCGCTGGCTTCCTTGCCCGAGATGCGCGCGGCCTGCTCGACCACGGCCATGTCCCAACTCGACGCCAGGCCGAGGCTGATCGGGAACACCGTGCGATGGCCGTGCACCACGTCATAGGCGAAGAAAATGGGAATCTTCAGGCGGCTCTGCTGCGCGGCGGCGTCCTGGAGCGGGCGGTTGTCGGCGCGGGTCACCGAGTTGAAGGTGCCCCCCACGCGGCCGGCGGCGATTTCCTTGATCAACTGCGGCTGCGGCATGTCCTGGCCGATGCTGATGAGCCGCAGCTGGCCGATCTTCTCCTCCAGGGTCATCTTGCCGATCAGGTCGGCGATGAACGCGTTCTTGTCGCCGGCGGCGGCCGGTGCGGCGCCGGCCAGCGCCGGCGTACAAACCAGGCTGGCCGCAAGGGCCAGCGTTGAAAGCAATCGCATGTGGTGAGTCTTCCCCAATGAGCCAGGCCCGCAATCATGCCCCGAAGTGCCCTGAAAGTGTGCACAAGGGTGCAGGAAGCGGCGCCGGCCGGCTGTCGTCCAACGTCTGATCGGCACGTCGGGCGAAATCGGTTATTTTTGTGGACTGCGTCGGCAGTTTACCCAAATAGGACGGCAACTTTGCCTCCCGGGCGCTGTCAGCCTGTTTTCGATTCGATTTTTCTGGAGGGATTCGTGGTTCTTGCCGTCTTTGCCGCGTCATTACGTAACAAGATGCAACTTGCCTTGCCGGCCATCGCGCTCGCGGGCGCGTTCGTGGCCAGCACGCCAGCCGCCGCCTTCTCGCTCGACGACGTGACCACCCGCGCCAGATCGATGGCGGACCAGCCTTATGTGGCCCCGGTCAGCAACCTGCCGCCGGCCTTCTCGAAGATGCAGTTTGCCGACTACATCAAGATCCAGCCGAAGATGGATGCGGTGGAGTGGAAGGACCACCCCACGCCGTACCGGCTGGGCTTCTACCATCAGGGCATGCACTTCAGCACGCCGGTCAAGATCAACGAGATCGTCGGCAGGAACGTGCAGGAGATCCGCTACTCGCCCACCCGTTTCGATTTCGGCGACCTCAAGCTCGACAAGGCCGCGACCAACAACCTCGGCTACGCAGGCTTCCGCGTGCTCTACCCGCTGAACCGGCCAGACAAGCTCGATGAAGTGATGAGCATCCTGGGCGCGAGCTACTTCCGCGTGATCGGCAAGGGCCAGGTCTACGGGCTCTCCGCGCGCGGGCTGGCGATCGATACCGGCCTGCCCGTGGCCGAGGAGTTCCCGGCCTTCCGCGAATTCTGGATCGAGCGGCCTACGGCGCCGGGCAAGCCGCTGGTGTTCTTCGCGTTGATGGATTCCCAGCGCGCCACGGGCGCCTACCGCTTCGAGCTGATGCCGGGCACGGACGCAACGCTGAAGGTCCAGGCGCGCGTGTTCATGCGCGGCGCGGTGACCAAGCTCGGCATTGCGCCGCTGACCAGCATGTTCCTGTTCGGCCCGAACCAGCAGCGCGACGCCAACAACTTCCGCCCGGCGCTGCATGACTCGAACGGGCTCTCCATCCACACCGGCGACGGCGAATGGCTGTGGCGCCCGCTGAACAACCCCAAGCATCTGGCGATCAGCACCTTCCAGGTGAACAACCCGCGTGGGTTTGGCCTGATGCAGCGCGGCCGCGAGTTCTCGGCCTACGAGGACCTCAAGGACCGCTACGACCTGCGCCCGAGCGCGTGGATCGAGCCGCAGGGCGACTGGGGCCGCGGCAAGGTCGAGCTGGTGGAGATTCCCACGCCGGACGAGACCAACGACAACATCGTCGCGTTCTGGACGCCTGACCAGCTGCCGCCGAAGGGCCAGCCGATCAAGGCCGACTACACCATGCACTGGACCATGGACGAGCGCGCGATGGTCGACAAGGACCTCGCCTGGGTCAAGCAGACGCTGCGCAGCGCGGGCGAGATCATGCAGGCCAACCTGATCCGCCATCTGGATGGCAGTCTGGGCTTCGTGGTCGACTTCGAGGGCGGCGCACTGGCCAAGCTGCCGCCGAACGCGCCGGTGCGCGCGTCGTTCAGCGTCAGCGACAACGCCGAGGTCATCGAGAACATCCTGCAGCCGAACCCGGTGACCAAGGGCTACCGGGTGACGCTGCGGATCAAGGTCAAGGACCCGAAGAAGGTGGTGGAGATGCGCGAGGCGCTGGTTTCCGGCGACAAGGTGCTCAGCGAGACGTGGAGCTACCAACTGCCGCCGGATTCGATGCCGGCCAACTGATCACGGATCGCCGTACGGCGATGCACCCGAGCGGGCCGCCTTAGCGCGGCCCGTTTTTCTTGGGGAGGGGGATGCGCCCGGCGCCTTCCCGCAGCGGCTTGAGCAGGTCCGACAGCCCGTTGTGGTCGAGTTCGTGCATCAGCGCCAGCAGGCGGCCAATCTCGCCGGGCGGGAAGCCCTCGCGCGCGAACCAGTTCAGGTAGTTGCCGGGCAGGTCGGCAATCAGCGTGCCCTTGTGCTTGCCAAACGGCATGGTGCGCGTGACGAGCAGGCGCAGGGCTTCGGCGTCGGGAAGCATGGGCGGCTATCGGTTGGGTCGGGAAAGCGGGCATTGTAGCGCCGCCGCCGGTCACTCGGCGTCGTGGAAGATGATGCCGAGCGTGTGGCGCATGCCCGAGCGCAGGCGGCTCACGCCGTGACGCATGTTCACCCTGTAGGGCCCGCGCGTGCCCTGCACGGGCCGCTGGCTGACCGCGAAGACCACCGCGTCGCCCTGCGCCAGCGCCACCACTTCCGCGCGCGACTGCATGCGCGGGCGCTGCTCCGTCATCACGAACTCGCCGCCGGTGAAGCCGGTGCCGGGCGCCGACAGCAGGATCGCCACCTGGAGCGGGAACACCTGTGCGCCGTACAGGTCCTGGTGCAGGCAGTTGTAGTCCCCCTCGCCATAGGCCAGCAGCAGCGGCGTGGGCCGGCGCTGGCCGGCGCGGTGGCACGCGTCGAGAAAGACGGCGTGCTCGGGCGGAAATTGCCGTTCGATGCCCATGGCCGCGTGCCAGCGGTTGGCTACGGGCACCAGATGCGGATAGAGCGCCGTGCGCAGCCCTTCGACCAGCGGCGGCAGCGGGTAGCGGAAGTACTTGTACTCGCCCCGCCCGAAGCCGTGCCGGCCCATGACGATGTGCGACCGGTACAGGGCGTCTTCGTCGTAGCGCGCCGCCAGGGCGTCGCATTCGGCGGCCGAGAGCAGGCCCGGGATGGTCGCGCAGCCCTGCGCGTCGAGGTCTTGCGTGATGGCGTCCCAGTCGAGCGCGCTCACGCGCTGCGCCGGATCGTGCTGGTAGGAAGATGTCCGCATCCGCATACCTTAAGCCACCGGCGGGCGCCGCGCTCGCCGGATTCGGACCCCCGTTCCAAACTGTTGTTCCAAATGTCACCGATGGTGCGGCCCCGCACGGAGCGCGGGTGTCACGCTGGCTTATCTTTCGTCGGTCAGCAACCTCAAACAGGAATGATTGCCGATGAAAGACGAGCATATGGCGGCCCACGGAGCTGACCAGGCACCTGCATCCATTCGCGAAACCGGGGCCTTCAGCAAGGCCAGTGCCCTCCCGATGAAGCCCTGCGAGATCCAGCCCGGCTGGGTGCGCAGCGGCCAACCCGTGACGCACTACAGCGAGCATTCGACCGCGGCGGATGAACTTGCCTGGACCTCTGTGTGGGACTGCACACAAGGCGCCTTCGAGTGGCACTACGCGCTCGACGAGATCGTCTACATCCTCGAAGGCGAGACCCGCGTGACGGATGCCCACGGGCGCACCCACACGCTGCGGGCTGGCTCGATTGGCTACTTTCCGGCGCATACCACGTGGTACTGGGAGGTAGACCAGTACGTACGCAAGGTGGCGATCTGCCGGCGCGAGGTGCCTGTCGGCCTGCGCCTGGCCACGCGCTTGCTGGCGCGGATCAACCTCGATGGGCGGCTGCTGCGCCGCCTGCGCGCCAGGGGCCAGGTCACCGGCGCCATCACGCGCAAGCGCGCGGCGGCGTTAATGCTGATGCTGGCGGCGGCTGTCGGGGCCATCGCGGCCACGTAAGACGGCTAGGGTTCGCCCGGCGCCAGCTTGTCCAGCAGGCGCAGCAGCGTCTGCCGCTCTGCCTCGGAGAGCTGCGCGCCGATGCGGGCGTCGTGGTCGCAGACCGCCTCGGTCACGGCGGCCAGCGTCTGGCGCCCCGTGGCCGTCAGCGCCAGCGCATAGGCGCGCCGGTCCGTGGGCGAAGGCTCGCGCGCGACCAGCTGCATGGCTTCGAGCGCATCGAACAGCATCACCGCCCCGGAGCGGGCGATGCCGAGGATGCGCGCGAGGTCCGTCAGCCGCACGCCGGGATTCCGCGCGATGATCTGCAACGCCGAAAAGCGCGGCGGCGTGATCTGCCACGCCGCGAGCGAGCGGACGAAATCCTCGTAGATGCGGATCTGCGCGCGGCGGATGGCGTAGCCGGTCAGCGTGTCCAGCACGCCGTAGTCCACGTCGGGCAGATGGGGGTTGAAGTGCCCCTCGCCGTCTGCGCCCTCGCCGAGGGCCGGATCCGGCGCCAGCGGCTCGCGCGTCTTGCGCGTGCTAGACCCCTTACCTGTTGCCGTCATCGTCAGCGCACGACGAAATAGCGCAGCACCACGCGGTCCGGGTAGCGCGCGCCAGTGGCCACGAAGGTGTGGCGCATCAGCCAGAGGTAGGCGGGCGTGGCGGTCTCGAAGCGTGGTGCGGTGCGGAAATAGAGGCGGGACGGGTCCACCGTGCCGCCCGCGTTGAGCTGGGCGATATCGGCCTCCGTGCCGCTGCGCACGCCGGCGTTGACGATATAGATGCGCGCGCCGTCGTCGGTTTCCAGCACATAGCGCGCTTCGATGTCGGCCGTGGTCCAGCCGTCGCCGCTGCCGGGGCGGATCAGCTGGAAGTCAGCGCCGCCGGGCAGGATGCGGCCATTGAGCAACGGCCCGGACGCCGTGCCGGACAGGATCGGGATCACGCGGCGCTGGCCGAGCGGCCCGGCGCCGAGATCCGTGGCGGGTGCCACCGCGATCTCAAAGTCCGCCACCAGTTCCAGCGCCGGCGTGGGCAGGGCGAGCGTCATTTCAGCAGCTTCCAGTTGCCGTTGTCGATGGTCAGCATCACCCGGCCGCGATTGTCGAAGCCGAAATGGTCCTGCGCCGTGTAGTTCAGTACGCCGTGGGAGACGACGATGTCGCGCTCGCTTTCCAGGGCGTCGCGCAGCGCCTTGCGGAACTCGGGCGTGCCCGGCTTGGCGTGCTTGAGCGCCACAGGCACGATGCGCTGCAGCACCAGCCCCGCGTCATACGGATGGGCGCCGAACTGTGTGCGGGTTTCCGGCCCGTACTGCTTCTCGTAGCGCGTGACGTAGTCGAGGCCCGGTTTGCGCGGCGCGCTGTCCGCCGGCAGCTGCTCGGCCACGATCACCGGCCCCGCCGGCAGGATCGCCCCGTTGACAGCCTTGCCGCCAATGCGGATCAGGTCGCGCGTGGCCGCGCCGTGCGTCTGGTAGACCGGGCCGGTGTAGCCGCGCTCGCGCAGCGTGGTGTGCGGCAGCGCCGCGCCGGTGCCGGCGCCGGCAATCAGCATCGCGTCAGGCTTGGCAGCCATCATCTTGAGCACCTGGGCGGTCACGCTGGTGTCGGAGCGCGCGTAGCGCTCGGTGGCCAGGATGCGGATGCCCTTCGCCGACGCGGCGCTGGTGAACTCCTTGAGCCACGTTTCGCCGTAGGCGTCGGCAAAGCCGATAAAGGCGACGCTCTTGACGCCATTGGCCTGCGCCCGGGCGGCCACTGCGTCGGCCATCAGCTTCACTGGCTGGGCCAGCCGGTAGGTCCACGCGCCGCGCCCGGGCTTCAGTTCGATGGGCGAGAAGGCGAGCTGTACGGTCTGGCTCTCGTCCGCCACTTCCGAGATGGCGATGGACGGCGCCACCGACGACGAGCCCAGGATGATGTCGACCTTGTCCTCGGTCACAAAGCGCCGCGCCACCTTGGTGCCCTGCGTGGGGTCCGAGGCGTCGTCCATGAGGATGTAGCGGATCTTCTCGCCGCCGATGGTCTCGGGCAGGAACGGCATGGTGTTCTTCTGCGGAATGCCGAGCGAGGCGGACGGGCCGGTCGAGGAAATGCTGACGCCGACGGTGACCTCGGCATGGGCGAGGCCGGCGGCCAGCAGCAGGGCCGGCAGGGCATTCAGGCTGAGGCGGATGGGGTGCGGCTTCATGTTGTCTCCCTGTTTTGTTGTGATGTCAGGCGCGCGGGGCGTCGGCCTGGAGTTGCTGCTGGCCGAAGCCGGCCAGGTTCTTGTAGCGCTGGGCGATGGCCTCCAGCTCGGCGCGCGGAATCACCGCATCGATCTGGGAAAACCCCTGCGGCGCGCGCTCCTCGGCCATCTGCATGACCTGCTCGGGGCCGTTCATCCGGTTGCGCAGCACGATGCCGGCGGTGCGCGGCAGCCGTTCCGCCTCGTACTCGCGCAGCGCGTAGTCCAGGTCGGCGTGGCCGAGCAGGCAGTCGGTCAGGTAGCGGGCATCGACAATCGCCTGGGCGCTGCCGTTGGAGCCGATCGGGTACATCGGATGCGCCGCATCACCCAGCAGCGTCACGCGGCCGAAGGTCCAGCGCGGCAGGCAGTCCTTGTCCACCATCGGGAACTCGTAGATGGCCGGCGCGCCGTCGATCAGCGCGGGAATGTCGATCCAGTCCCAGCGCCAGTCGGCAAAGGCGTCGCGGAACACGGATTTGTCCACCTCGCGGTTCCAGTCGCTGCGCGGCGGCTCGTCCGGGTAGCTGTCCGGCACGCGCAGCTCGGCAATCCAGTTGATCAGCGAGCGGCCCTGCCGGTGCAGCGGCGCGGAGATCGGATAGGCGACGAACTTCTGGTCCTGATGGCCGGCCATGAACATCGAACGGCCGTCGAGGTAGGGCGCGGCCTCCGTGGTGGCGCGCCAGAGCAGGCGGCGGGAGAAGCGCGGCGCGTCGCCGGTCGGATAAAAATGCCGGCGCACGGCCGAGTGGATGCCGTCGGCGCCCACCAGCACGTCGGCGTCGGCCTCGACGGTGGCGCCGTCGCTGCGGCGCCGCAGCACGAAGCGCGCGCGCTCGCCCGCCTTGCCGCCGCCCACCGAGGCGATGGACTCGATCGCATGGCCGGTATGGACCCGGTCCGCGCCCAGCCGCTGCACCGCCGTCTCGTACAGCAACATCTGGAACTGCCCGCGATGCACCGAGAACTGCGGCCAGGCATAGCCAGCGGCCATGCCGCGCGGCTCGTGCCAGATCTGCTGCCCGAGCTTGTTGTAGTAGGAAAGGGAGGATGTCTCGATGGCGATCTCGGCCAGCGCGTCCTGCAGCCCCAGCGCGGCGAGTTCCCGCACCGCATGCGGCAGCAGGTTGATGCCGACGCCAAGCGGGCGGATCTGCTCGCTGGCTTCCCAGACTTCCACATCCATGCCGTGCCGATGGCAGAGCAAGGCGAGCGTCAGCCCGCCAATGCCGCCGCCGGCGATGGCGATCTTCGGGGTCTTCATGGTCTCCTCCGCGGCCTTTTGTCCGGGCGTGGCGCGCCGGTGGCCGTTATCTGCGATGCCGAAATTGTTATGGAGTATAACTAAATGGCTCGCAAGTCCGGGGTGCCAGATCGCCCGTGTTTACCCGGGTGGCGGCGTGGCGGAGGGGTGCGCCTCGGCCTGCGCCCAGCGGCTGCGTTCGAGCCAGTAGACCATCAGCCAGGCATACAGCGTGATGCCGATGAACAGCGCCATCCGCACGGCAAAGGCCGTGTAGACGTCCTTGCCGGCGGCGCTGTCCTGGATCGACTGGCCCAGCAGGATGATCAGCGTCACGAGGGTGTTGAGCCAGAACCCGGGCGTCAGCCGCGTGGGGCTGAGCCGGTAGAGCTTGCGCGCCAGCAGCAGCGCGAACAGCAGCATCCACAGGAAGAGCATCCACAGGTGCACGAACAGGCTCAGCGCGCACCAGAACAGGATGGCCAGCACGCCGCCGAGCAGCGTGGAGCCGAGCAGTTCGCGCCCGGCGTCGCGCGCGGTGGTCGTGCAGGTCTGCCGACCCAGGCTCACGGCCTTCATCAACACCGGGGTATAGCCGGACGGGTCGGTCAGCGCCAGCAGGAACGCGGGCATCACCACCAGCGCGGCGCGCAGGGCAATCCACGTGGCCTGTAGTTCGGGCAGCGCAGCGGGCTTGGGCGCCGCCGCGCCGCCGGCCTCCGGAAACAGCCAGTGGCAGAGCGCCAGCACCGCCACCGCCATCAGCATGCCCTTGGCCAGCGCGCTGACCACCTCCAGCGCCAGGCTGAACTCGAATACGCCGGCGGAGGGAATCAAGGTGAGGCCGACGGCGAGGAAGGTCCCCACGAGGTTGCTCCCGCCGCGCAGGCCATAGCGGAAGGTGACGAACAGCCCCAGCGCGACCACCAGCACGCCGCTGAACGGCGCGTACTGCAACAGGGGAATCAGCAGCAGGCCCACGCCGGTGGTCAGCATGACCAGTAGCGTCAGCGCCACGCCGGCCTTCCAGGACAGCGGCTGGTTGACCATCGCCAGCAGGAAGGCGCACAGCACGGGCGCGAGCATCGGCACGGGCAGCGCCAGCCCGAAGCTGATCGCCATGCACAGCGCCGTGCCGAACGCCAGCCGGATGGGACGTTGCTGCCGGGGTGGGCGGGCGAGAGGCATGGCGGCGCGTGGGCGATCAATAGATGTAGGACAGCCAGCTCATCACGTAGAGGAACGCGCGGCCCAGCGGATTGAGCGGATTGCCCTGCGTGGGGAAGGCCATGACTTCGGCCTGGCCGCCGATGCGGATGCCGGTCAGTCCACGCAGCTCCGCCGTATCCAGTTCGATGATCACCGGGAAGCGCTGCGCCGGACGCAGCCAGTCGCGGCTGTTCTGCACCGTGGGCAGGGTGCCGGGCGGGGCGGGCTGCCCGACACTGACGCCATAGCCGACGCTGCGCACGCGGCCTTCGAAGATGCGCCCCGGCAGGGCGTCGAGCACCACCGACACCGGCGTGCCCGGCTGCACATGGCCGAGGTTGTTCTCGGTCATCTCGGCCGTGACCCAGATGTCGTGGATCGTGATCAGCGTCATCACCGGGTTGCCGGCGGCGGCGAACTGGCCGGTATCGGTGCGCAGGTCCGTCACCAGCCCGGCGGAACGCGCGCGCACCTGGGTGTTCGACAGGTCGAGTTCGGCCTTCTCCACCGCGCCCGCCGCGCTGCGCAGCTTGGCG
The DNA here is from genome assembly GCF_056395265.1 of Cupriavidus sp. 10L43_2. NCBI lineage: Bacteria > Pseudomonadati > Pseudomonadota > Betaproteobacteria > Burkholderiales > Burkholderiaceae > Cupriavidus > Cupriavidus sp. 10L43_2. The sequence continues at coordinate 285,846 of NZ_JBFTJE010000004.1, read as the reverse complement.
TTGTCTTCCGCGCTGCCGCCTTCCTGCTCGATGGCGCGCTGCACCTCGGCGCGGGACGCCGCCACCTTGCTGGTGGCCTGTTCCAGATCGGCCCGGGCGATTTCGAGCCGGCGCAGCGAGATGGTGCCGGCGTCCTCCCGATAGAGCCGTTCGAGCCGGTCGCTGTCCTGCCGCGCCTTGACCTCCAGCGCCTGCGCGGCGCGCAGCGAGGCGCGCGCCGATTCGATGCCGGCCGTGCTGGCCCCGATCTGCCGGCGCGTGGCCTCCAGGTCCGCGCGGGCGCGGTCCACGGCAATCCGATATTGCCCCGGGTCCACCTCGAACAGCATGGCGCCGGCCTGCACGTCCTGGTTGTTGCGCACATGCACGCGCGTGACGCGGCCGGACACCTCCGAGGCCACCGGCACGATGAACGCCTGGATCCGCGCCTGCTGGGTGTAGGGAGTGAGCCGGTCGGCGAGCAGGTACCAGACCAGGCTGATCACGATCAGCACGACGACCCAGCGGATGCCCTTGCGCGCCGGATCGGCGGGCGGAGGCGGAGCGGTTGGCGAGGTCGGCGGGGGTGGGGCCTGCGTGGTGTCTGTCATGGGGCGGCACCGGTGGGTACGCGGCGCGGTTCGTCGAGCAGCACGCCCCAGTCGGTGCGCTGCTGCATCTGGGTGCGCGTGGCGGCGTCCACGAGCATCTGGTCCGTGTGCCAGCCGCCGCCGAGCGCCTTGTACAGCGCGATCAGGTTCGACACGGCGCTGCCGCGGTTGACCAGATAGGTGTCCTGCTGGGCCGACAGCGCGCGCTGCGCGTCGAGCACGCGCTGGAAATCGGAATAGCCCTCGCGGTACAGCGCATTGGCCAGCGTCAGCGAGCGCCGCGCCGAAATGGCCGCATCGCGCAGGATCACGTCCCGCTCGAACGCCTTGATCAGCCCGCTCGCCGCGTCGTCGGCCTCGCGCGCGGCCTGCCGCACGCTCTCCTGGTAGGCCACGATCAGTTGCTGGAGCCGCGCGTCCTGCATCCGCACGTTGTTGCGGATGCGTCCGTAGTCGAATACGTTCCAGCGCAGGCTGGGGCCCCCCAGCAGCGTGAAGTTGTTGGGCGTGCCGCCGAGCGTGCTGGCGGACCAGCCGATGCTGCCGATCAGCGTCAGCGACGGATAGAGGTCCGCCAGCGCCACGCCAATCAGCGCCGACTGCGCGGCGATCTGCCATTCGGCGGCGCGCACGTCGGGCCGGCGCAGCAGCAGGTTGGCGGGCACGTCCTGCAGCACGGCACGGCCGATCAGCGGCAGCTCGCCCTCGTGCGCGGCCAGCTCCGGCAGGTTCGGCAGCGTGCCGGGCGGGCGGCCGATCAGCACGGCCAGCGCGTTGCGCGTGCGCAGGATCTGGCCTTCGAATTCGGGGATGGTGCTCAGGGTGCCGAGGTACTGGGTGCGCGCCTGCTGCAGGTCCAGTTCGTCGGTCTGGCCGCTGCGGAACAGCTTCTCGGTGATCTCGAAGCTGCGATGCTGCAGCGCCGCGTTGTCCCGCGCGATGCGCAGGCGCGCTTCGGCCGTGCGCAGCGCGTAGTAGGTCTCGGCCATCTGCGCGTGGAGCAGGACCAGCACATCGTCACGATTGGCCTGCGCGGCGAAGTAGGCGGCATCGGCGGACTCGATGGCGCGCGCGAAGCGTCCCCAGAAGTCCAGTTCCCAGCCGATATCGAAGTTGGCGCTGTACTGCCAGAAGCGGCTGTTGGCGGGATTTCGGCCGCCGGACTGGCGGCGGTCCGTGTACAGCACGTCGGCGCCCACCTGCTGTACCTGCGGAAAGCGGCCAGCCTGCGCGATGCCAAGCTGGGCGCGCGCCTCCAGCACGCGCAGGCCGGCAATCTGAAGCCCGGCATTGTGGGCATCGGCCTCGGCCATAAGCCGTTCGAGCGCCGGGTCGGCAAAGACCTGCCACCACTCGCGGAGGTCAGGCTGCGCGCCGGTTTCCGTGACCGTGTCGATGGCCTCGCTGCGCCAAGTCGCGGTCCAGTCCTCGCGCTGCGGCGTCATGTCGGGGCCCAGCCGCGCGCAGCCGTGCAGGCAACAGACGCCAAGCAGCACCAGATGCCTTGTGCGGAGCGGGCCGGGCATGGACGCGCACGTCCGCGTCAGGCCCGCGGGATCTCTACGGGGGCAACGGTGGGTGTGCCAGGTGCGCCGGGCAGGGGCGCGCCGGACACCACCTCGATGGCTACGGGCTCGCTGGCCACGGGCGGCTCTTCTACCCACAGCCAGAACAGTCGATAGCCCACGGACAGCATCACGGGGCCGATGAACAGGCCGATGACGCCTCCGGTGACCATGCCGCCCAGGGCGCCGATCAGCACCACGGGCATCGGCACATCCACGCCACGCCCGAGCATCAGTGGCTTGAGCACGTTGTCGGCCAGCCCGGCGATGAACTCGTAGATCGCGAAGGTAATGGTCGCCACGTTCGGCCCTTCCTTGTAGAGCACGTAGGCGATCACGGGCAGGGTGATCAGCGTGGCCGGCAGCTGCATGATGCCCAGGAGCAGCACCACCAGCGCCAGCACCCCGGCGCCCGGCACGCCCTTCATGATGAAGCCGATGCCGATCAGCAGCATCTGGATGAAGGCGATGCCCACCACGCCCTGCGCCACGGCGCGGATGGTGGCGGTGCACAGCGCGGCGATGCGCGGCCCACGGTCCAGCCCGAAGATGCGCGAGGCGATCTGCTCCGAGCTGCGGTGTCCTGTCTCGCCATAGGCCATGATCACGCCGGCAATGATCAGCGCGAAGATGAACACCAGCATGGCCACACCCAGCCCGGCCAGCTTGCCCAGCAGCAGCAGGCTCGTGTCGCGCAACTCGGGCAGGAACTTCTGCACCAGGCTGGTCATGTCGGTGGCGGCCTGCATCCAGACATCGTGCAGGCGCTGACCGATCAGCGGCCAGCCGGCCACGAAGTCCGGCGGCTGCGGAATGCGCATGTTGCCGCCGCGCACGGCGTTCATGGCCTCCTCCGCTGACTGGAGCAGCGCGATCCCGAGCAGGTAGGCCGGCACCATGATCAACGCCAGCGAGAGCAGGACGATGAGCGTGGCCGCACGGCCGCTGCGGTTGCCCATGCGGGCGCGTAGCCGGACGTGTAGCGGATAGATCGTGATGGCGAGGATGACCGACCACAGGACGAGGTCGAGGAAGGGGTAGAAGATCCGGAAGCAGAACACCGAGAGCACGGCGATCAGGCCGGCCCGTATCAGCACGTCGAGCATGCCGCGGGAGAGCATCCGTTCCGAGAGGGGCGTAGGCAGCATCGTTGGTCTCCTGACAGGCCGCCGAGTGCAGTCTAGACCAGCGATCCGGCAGGTACAACCAGTGCGTCACCCTCCGCGAAAACAGTCACATCGGCCCGCCAAAGTATTCATTGGCTTTTTACTGCACTTTGGCCGGGACCAGGCTACGGAACCCCGCCCAAGGGGGGCGGGGCCCGCATGCCGCTACCACTGTGGCTGCTATTTGCTACCGCTCTTGCACATCAGAATGTGTGCTTGACCCCCACCATTGCCCCGAGCTGGTTGCCGCCCGCCACCGGGTTGGCCCCGGTAGACGCGCTGTCGACGGACAGCGACAGCGAACCATGATTGTCGATATAGCCGCCCGTGGCATAGACGGACGTGCGCTTGGAGAACGCGTAACTGGCGCGCAGCGCGCCCAGCCAGGCCTTGTCGTTGCTGTGGCGGTACTGGAGATAGTAGCCCTCCGCCGCCAGCGTGACGGCCGGTGCGATGTCGTACGCCACGCCCGCGTAGAACAGGTTGCTGCGCGGGGCGGCCAGCGCCTCGTTGCGGCGGCCGATCCAGCCGAGGCCGGCCTTGGCCTTGCCGACCAGCATGTAGCCGCCTAGCGAGAGGCGGTCATCCTTGAGGCCGCTCGAGGTCAGCCCGGCAAAGGCGCCGGGGCCGCCGCGCAGGGAATCGTATGCGGCGTGCACCGACCACCAGTTGGTCTCGTACATCAGCAGCGCCGACCATTCGCGGCACGCCTTGCTGTCCGCCGCGTTCTCGCCGGCGCAGTTGGCGCCGGAGGGGCTCGGGCCGGCGTTCACCGTATCGCGCCCGAAACTGTAGGTGGCGCCCACCGTGAAGCCGCCGAACTTGCCCTTGTACGCGATCGAATTATCGGCGCGCGTGTTGGGGAGGTAGTTGTCGAGCGAGCTGGAGCCGTAGGCGTTCGGTCCGAGGATGTCCGAGTCCAGCGTAGCCCAGAACAGCATGGTGTACTGGCGGCCGAAGCTGACCTGCCCCCAGTTGCTGGAGAGACCCACCCACGCCTGCCGGCCGAACAGGCGGCCGCCCTGGTTGGAGGTGCCGCTGTCCGGCGCGAAGCCGGACTCCAGCACGAAGTTGGCCTTCATGCCGCTGCCGAGGTCCTCCGTGCCGCGCAGGCCCCAGCGGGACGGCACCGTGCCGCTCAGGTTGGCCATCTTGACGACGGAGTTGCCGGCCGCGCCGACGTGGTTGATGTACTCGACCCCGGTGTCGACCACCCCGTACAAGGTGATGGATTGTGCACTCGTCACCGCCGGCACGCCGGCCGCCAGCGCAAGCGCCGCTGCCGCCGTTCCTCGTTTTCCCAGTTTTCCCAGTTTCATGCTTCTCCTCCTTATGGTTTTTTTAAGGCTCGTGTGAAAGATCGTTCTAGCTGGCCGTGCGCTGCTCCCTGGCCTGCTCTTTGGCCTTGAGTTGGGCATCCAGCCGCCCGTAGACCCGCCGCGCGTTGCCTTCGTAGATCAGCTGGCGCTCGGCGTCGGTCAGCGCGGCCTGGTCGATGTAGCGGCGCGTGTCGTCGTAGTAGTGGCCGGTCTCCGGATCGATGCCGCGCACGGCGCCGATCATCTCGGAGGCAAACAGCACGTTCTCGACCGGCATCACCCGCGTCAGCAGGTCGATGCCGGGCTGGTGGTAGACGCAGGTATCGAAGAACACGTTGTTGAGCAGGTGCTCGCGCAGCGGTGGCAGCTTCATCTCCTGCGCCAGCCCCCGGAAGCGCCCCCAGTGGTAGGGCACCGCGCCGCCGCCGTGCGGAATCACGAACTTCAGGGTCGGGAAGCGCCGGAACAGGTCGCTGGTCAGCACCTGCATGAAGGCCGTGGTGTCGGCGTTGAGGTAGTGCGCGCCGGTGGTGTGGAAGCAGGCGTTGCAGCTCGTGCTGACGTGGATCATCGCCGGCAGGTCGTACTCGACCAGCTTCTCGTAGATCGGGAACCAGTACGGGTCCGACAGCGGCGGCGAGGTCCAGTGGCCGCCCGAGGGATCCGGGTTCAGGTTCACGCCGACGAAGTTGTAGTCGCGCACGCAGCGTTCCAGCTCGGGAATGCAGGTGGCGATGTCCACGCCCGGCGACTGCGGCAGCATGGCCGCGCCGACGAAGTGATCGGGAAACAGCTGGCTGACCCGGTAACAGAGCGTGTTGCAGATGGCCGCCCAGGTGGCGCTGGTCTCGAAGGTGCCGATGTGGTGCGCCATGAACGAGGCGCGCGGGGAGAAGATCGTCAGGTCCAAGCCGCGCTCGCGCATCAGCCGCAGCTGGTTCTGGGCGATGGCCTCGGCCAGTTCGTCGTCGCTGATGTGCAGGGCGTCCGGCGAGGGCGCCAGCGCCGGCGCGGTCAGGCTGGCGATCTGGCGCTGGCGCCAGGCTTCGAGGGCTTTGGGTGCCGTGGTGAAATGGCCGTGGCAGTCGATGATCATGCGTTACAGGTCCAGTCCGAAATCCAGTCAGGGGAGGGGCCACGCGCTGGCGGGAATCAGCACCTCGCCGCGCATGATGGGACGCGCGGTACGCACCAGCGCGCTTCTGACGATCGACCCCGGGCGTGCCGGGTCGGTCTCGAGTTCTACGGTGAATTCGCCGGTCGGGTGCGCCACGCTGATGGTGTGGACCGGCCCGGCGCCGCGCAGCACGGCTACGCCCGCCGCGACGGTGCCCGGCAGCACGCAGGCGGTGCCGACAGTGATCGCGGCCAGCACGCCAATCGCCTCGTGGCAGACGCGGGGGATAAAGCAGCGCGTGGCGATGCTCGCGGCGGCGTCGCGCGGTGGCGCGATCAGGCACATCTTCGGATAGCTCTTGGCCGACACGTCCCCCAGGCCCATCATCTCGCCGGCCACCAGCCGCAGCGCCTCGATCACCGCCTTGAGCGCGCTGTCGGCGTTCAGTTCGGCAACGGACTCGTAGGCGGTGCGCTGGAGATCGGCGGCGCGCAGCAGCACCATCGGCATGCCGTTGTCGATCAGCGTGGCGGCCACGCGAAGCGGCTCGCCGGTCTGCGGGTCGCGGATGGCGAGGGTGTCGATGGCGTTGCCGGTGGGCAGCAGCGCGCTGCACACCGAGCCGGCGGTATCGAGGAAGTCGATCACGATGGGCGCGGCGGTGCCCGGCACACCATCGATATGGGCGTCGCCGGCATAGCGCGGCCTGCGGCCGGGCGTCTGCATGGTGATGTCGCACAGCATGCCGGTGTTGCGCGTCAGCACACGCGCGCGGGTCACGTCGCCTTCGGCGACCAGCAGGCCGCTCTCCAGCGCGAACGGGAGCACCGCCGCGAGCATGTTGCCGCAGTTCGGCGTGGTGTCCACGGTGTCGTTGGCCGGCTGCAACTGGGCGAACGTGAAATCGAGGTCGGCCTGGCCGGGCTTGCCGCGCGTGACGATGCCGGCCTTGCTGGTCAGCGGATGTGCGCCGCCCAGGCCGTCGATCTGGCGCGGGTCGGGGCTGCCCATGGCGGCCAGCAGGGCGCGGTTGCGCGCGGCGATGTCGGCGGGCAGGTCGCTGGCGAGGAAGAACGGGCCGCGCGAGGTGCCGCCCCGCATCAGCATGCAGGGCACGGCGCGCAGATCCGAATCCAGGGTGAAAGCGTGCGTCATGGGCGGCGGGTTTCCGGATACGACAAGGTGCAGCGAGTATCGGCGCGCACCCGGCGGGCTTGGTTGCGATGTCGCATGACAACTGTTCTAATCTGCTTATCGCGCCGGGTGCCAACCGGCCAACCGCCCCAGCCCTCCGCCCCGATCCGCCCCCATGCTCTCCACCGATACCGTCAGCCTGCATCACCTCCACGTCTTCGCCGGAGTCGCGGCGGCAGGGGGCGTGCGCCGTTCGTCGGAATCGCTGCACCGGGCCTCGTCGGCCATCGCCCGCTCCGTGGCCGCGCTGGAATCGGCGTTGGGCGTGGCGCTGTTCGAGCGCAAGGGGCGCGGCATGCTGCTGACGCGGGCGGGGGAGATCGTGCTGGTGCGGGCGCAGCATATCGAGGCCGCGCTGCGCGAGGTGCGGGACGACGCCATGCGCATGCGGGGCCGGCAGGGCGCCCCCGTGGCCAGCCTGGAAGCGCTGCACAATGAACGGCGCCTGGAGGTGGCCGCGCTGCTGGCGGAGGTGCATCACATGCCCAGCGTGGCGGCGGCCATCGGGGTGTCGCAGTCGGCGGTGAGCCAGGCGATTGCCCGGCTTGAGGACGCGCTGGGCCAGCAGATCTTCACGCGCACGGCGCGCGGCATGGTGCCGACCGACCACGGCGCGCGCTGGGTGGTGCGCTTCGAGCGCGCGCTGGCCGATCTGCGCCATATCCGCGCGGACATGGCGGCGCTGCAGGGCGTGCTGGAAGGCGCGGTGACCATCGGCGCGCTGCCGCTGGGGCGGACCCAGCTGCTGCCGATGGCGATTGCCGAGGTCCACGGGCGGCATCCGAAGCTGCGCTTCCAGTCGCTGGAAAGCCCCTATGAGGAGTTGACGGCCGGCCTGCTCAGCGGCCGCATCGATTTCATCCTCGGCGCGCTGCGTCCGGACCCGTCGCAGGGGCTGGCCACGGAAGTGCTGTTCGAGGATCGCATCTCGCTGATCGCGCGCGCCGCGCATCCGCTGGCCAGCCGCAAGCGGCTTTCGCTCGACGATCTGGCGCCGTACCCGTGGGTGGTCTCGCGCGGCGGCTCGCCCTCGCGCCAGGCGCTGGACGACGTCTTCGCCGCCCACGGCCACCCCCTGCCGCAGCCGCTGGTGGAAACCGGCGACCTCGCCCTGGTGCGCGGCCTGCTGCTGCGTGGCGACATGGTCACCGCGCTGTCCGCGCTCCAGTTGCACTACGAGATCGAGGCCGGCTGGCTGCGCGTGCTGGACCTGCCGATGCCGGGCACCTCCCGGAACATCGGCATCACCACGCGGATGGGGGCGCGGCTCTCGCCTGGCGCCGACGCGCTGATCGCCCAGCTGCGGGCGTCCAGCGCCGTCTGGCGCTGAGGCGCCCGGCACACCCCTGGCACCTCGCCCGCCAACATCAGGGTTTCCCACACCCCCGTTTTCCCGTCTCGATAAGCAAACGGCAACGCGGCCCAAGTCAGAAAGCAATACTGCCCGGCCGCCCCAAACGTAGACTGCCGTTGCCGTGAGCCGCTGCGTCACGGCGGGCCGCGCCCGCGGCGATTAGACATCTCGATAACAAGAACCGCTGAGCGGTTTGCTGCAGGAGACGGCATGACAACCAGACAACGGCTCGATATCCGGGCCCATATCAACGAGCGAAAAATGTCGGGGTACCAGTGGCTGTTGCTGGTGCTGTGCTTCATGATCGTGGCCACCGATGGCATGGACGTGGCCATCATGGGCTTCCTGGCCCCGGACATCACCCGGGAGTGGGGCATCTCCAAGGCCGCCTTCGGCATGGTGATGAGCGCCGCCCCGATCGGCCTGGCCATCGGCGCGCTGCTGGTGGGGCCGATGTCGGACCGCTTCGGCCGCAAGAAGCTGCTGATTGGCTCCATCGCGCTGTTCGGGACCTTCAACCTGCTGAGCGGGTTTGCCGACAGCGTGGCGATGCTGTCCTTCCTGCGCTTCCTGACCGGCCTGGGCCTGGGTGCCGCCATGCCGAGCACCACCACGCTGCTCTCCGAGTATGTGCCGGAGCGCTCGCGCAGCATGCTGCTGGCCACCATGTTCACGGGCTTCAACCTCGGCTCGGCGCTGGTGGGCTTCGGCGCCGCCGCGCTGCTGCCGCACTACGGCTGGCGCACGGTGCTGATGGTGGGCGGCGCGATTCCGCTGGCCTGCCTGCCGATCTACCTGCTGCTGATTCCGGAGTCGGCGCGCTTCATGGTCGTGAAGAACATGTCGCCGGAGCGGATTGCGCGCACGCTGCGCCGCGTCTGCGGCAGCACCATCGCCCCGGACACGACGTTCACCATCAGCGAGGTCCAGGTCTCGGGCAAGCAGCCGGTGCGCACGCTGCTCTCCAACGCGTTCCGTGGCATGACGCTGTCGCTGTGGATCACCTACTTCATGGGCCTGCTGGTGATCTACCTGCTGAGCGGCTGGCTGCCCACGCTGATCAAGGACGCCGGCCTGCCGATCGACCGTGCCGCCAACCTCACCGCGCTGTTCCAGCTCGGCGGCACCGTTGGCGCGCTGGTGGTGGGCTTCCTGATGGACCGCATCACGCCGAGCCGCGTGATCGGCACCGCCTACGTGCTGGGCGCCGTGTTCATCCTGATGCTGGCCTCCGGCTCTGTGACCTCGGCCATGTTCGCGTTCTACGTGCTGATGGCCGGCTTCTGCATGAGCGGCGCGCAGACCGGCCTGAACGCCTTCGCCCCGTCCTGCTACCCGACCCCGGTGCGGGCAACCGGCGTAAGCTGGATGCTCGGTATCGGCCGCTTCGGCAGCATCACCGGCTCCATGGCGGGCGGCGTGCTGCTGTCCATGGGCTGGGGCTTCAGCGCGGTGATCGCCATCCTGGCGATTCCCGCCACCATGGCGGCGATCTCCATTGTTTCCACCAAGGCGCAGCCTCGCGCCGTGACTGCCTGACAGCTTGATATGGCCACCATCATCGGCGCGATTGCGTCTTCCCATACGCCGACCATCGGCTTCGCCCTGGATGCAGGCAAGCAACAGGACCCTGCCTGGGCGCCCATTTTCGCGGCGTACGCGCCGGTGAGCACGTGGCTGGCCGAAGCCAGGCCCGACGTCCTGCTGGTCATCTACAACGACCACGTCACGTCGTTCTTCTTCGATCACTACTCGGCGTTCGCGCTGGGCGTGGGGGAGTCGTGGTCGCCGGCCGACGAGGGCGGCGGGCCGCGCGCGCTGCCGCCGGTCAGCGGGCATCCGGCGCTGGCGCGGCACGTTGGCGCGTCGCTGATGGCGGACGAGTTCGACATGTCGTTCTTCCAGCACAAGGCGCTGGATCACGGCTGCTTCTCGCCGCTGTCCGTGATGGTGCCGCACGACGCGGAGGCCGGCTGGCCGGTCAGCGTGATTCCGCTGCAGGTGGGCGTGCTGCAGGCCCCGGCGCCGTCCGCGCGCCGCTGCTACAAGCTTGGTCAGGCCATCCGCCGGGCGGTGGAGAGCTATCCGGAAGACCTGCGCGTGGCCGTGGTGGCCACCGGCGGGCTGTCGCACCAGGTGCATGGCGAGCGCTGCGGCTTTAACAACACCGCGTGGGACCACAAGTTCCTGGACCTGTTCGAGTCCGACCCGGAGGCGCTGCTGGAACTGACCCATGCCGACTACGCGCGCCTGGGCGGTTTCGAGAGCGCCGAGGTGGTGATGTGGATGGTGATGCGCGGCGCGATGGCGGCCCGCATCGAATGCAAGCATCGCGACTACTACCTGCCGTCGATGACTGGCATCGCCGTAGCCGTCTACGAAAACCATGCCGCCGACGACCGCGCGATGCAGGAAGCCCGGGCCGAGCGCCAGCGCGAACGCATCGGCCACCAGCTACGCGGCATCGAGCAGCTGGAAGGCACCTACCCGTTCTCGCTGGAAACCAGCGTGCGCGCCTACCGCATCAACCGCTACCTGCACCAGCTGGTGCTGCCGGCGTTCCGCGAGCGTTTCCGGGCCGATCCGGCGGCCACGTTCGACGAAGCCGACCTCACCGCCGAGGAGCGCGACCTCATCACCCGGCGCGACTGGCGCGGCATGATCCACTACGGCGTGATCTTCTTCCTGCTGGAGAAGCTCGGCGCCGTCAGCGGGGTCTCGAACCTCCACATCTACGCGGCGATGCGCGGGCAATCGCTCGAAGACTTTCAGAAGACCCGCAACGCGCCCGGCGCGCTCTACTCGGTGAGCGGCGGGGCAGGCCAGGGCGCCGACTGGGCCGGGCAGGCTGCCGGCGGCCCGACGCCCAGGTAGATCGCCACCTAGCCGGCCCGCCGCGTCGCCCACGACGCGTGCGCGGCCCGTCATCCCTCTTCACGGTTTCCACTGCACTGTGCGCCCCGCGCGCACGGTGTGGCCTGTTGTCGTCCAAAAAGAGATGAGAAGGAGACTTGAGCATGGCGTATTCCCGAAAGGTTTTCTCGGTCGGCGCGTTCTCGCTGGCCACGGCAGTCGCGGCGTCGCTGGCCGCATGTGGCGGCGATGACGCCGCCACCCCCTCCCAGAGCACGACGACCACCGTCCCCAGTACACCCGCCAACGCCAGCGCCGCCGAGAAGTGCAACGCCTTGGCGACGATGAGGATTGGTGCGCCGGACATCGGCCTGAGCACCAGCGGCGCGGTGGTCCAGTCGGCGCAATGGATCGCGGCCGACGCCGCGGGCAACGTCAATGGCGAGTACTGCAAGGTGCTCGGCGCGATCCGCCCCGTCGACGTGACGGCGCCCGACATCAACTTCCAGGTCAACCTGCCCACCAGTTGGAACAGCAAGACGCTGCAGATGGGCGGTGGCGGGCTCGACGGCACTGTCGTCACCGGCGACGGTGCGTTCACGGCGCAGCCGGCCAGCGTGGCCAATGCCATCCGGCAGGGCTACGTCACGTACGGCAGCGACAGCGGCCACGATGCTTCGGGCGGTGGCGCATTTGCGCTCAACGACGAGGCGCTCGCCAACTTCGGGCGCCTGCAGATCAAGAAGACGCACGACGCCGTGGCGGCCATCGTCAAGGCGCGCTATGGCGCTGCCCCTGCACGCAGCTACTTCGTCGGCGGCTCGCAGGGCGGGCATGAGGCGCTGATTGCGGCGCAGTTCTACCCCGAGGACTACGACGGCGTGGTGGCCGGCTATCCCGCCTACAACGTGACGATGATGCACGTGGCCAGCAACGACTTCGCCAAGGCGCTGTATCTCAATGGCGGTGCCGGCTGGATCAGTGCGGCGAAGATGAAGACGCTGTTCACGGCGGCGATGAATGCCTGCGACACGCTGGACGGCGTGGCCGACGGCGTCGTGAGCAACCCCAACGGCGCGGCCTGCACCGCACTCACCAGCAAGTTCGTCCTGACCGATGTCAGCAACCCGCTGCGCTGCGCCGGCGGCACCGACACCGGGGACACCTGCCTCTCCGACGCGCAGATCGCCACGGTGGCGCACCTGAACTCGCGCTTCAACCTCGGCTTCACGCTGCCTGGCGGCATCAGCAGTTACGGCAAGTGGCCGATCCTGGACGGCACGACGTTCACCGAGCAAGGCTTCGGCAGCAAGCCGGCCTATAGCACCCCGCCCAGCGGCGACGCGTTCCAGTACACCATCTCGGACACGACGGTGCGGTACATCATCACCAGGAATCTGTCGATCGATTCGATCCAGGGCTTCGATCCGGCCGACTGGAAGAATCGCATCACACAGGTCAGCGACATGCTGGACGCGAGCTACGTGGACCTCGACGCGTTCCGCGCCAAGGGCGGCAAGGTGCTGATGTTCCACGGCACCAACGATTCGTCGATCACGCCGTATAACTCGATCGACTACTACACGCGGCTCGTGCAGCGCTACACGCAAGCCACGGCGGACACGTTCTCGCGCTTCTACCTGATTCCGGGCTTTGGGCACGGCAGCGGGCAGTTCCAGAGCACGGTGGACTGGCTCGCGGCGCTGGACGGATGGGTGGTCAACGGCGCGGCGCCGGCGGGCCTGGTGGCGACGGACGGCAACAAGGGCGCCAGCACCACGGCGACCAACGGTCGCACGCGGCCGGTGTGCGTCTACGGCAGCTATCCGAAGTACACGGGGCCGGCCAATCCGACGCAGGCGCAGCAGAACGACGCGGCAAACTTCAGCTGTACCGCCACGACGAGCTGAGCGCCGAGGGCCAGCCGTTGCCGCCGCGCGTCGCTCCGCCAATCCTTAGCAGATCGACCCCGGCACGGGCTTGCCCGAGCTGGTCATGCCCTGGCAGGCCTCGCCGGCCGCGAGGCCGTTGTCGGTGCCGGGGGCCAGCTTGAGCTTGCCGGCGACGGTGCAGCACAGGCGCGGGGCAGCGGCGGGCGCGGGGGCAGGGGTGGCGCGGGCGGCGGGCGCGGCGGGTGGTTTGGGCGCGGGCTCGGCGGCCTCCTCTGCATCGGGGGAGACGCACTGCCCCATCTGGCAGATCCGTTCCCCTTTGCACTGCATGTCGTACTGGCATCCGGCGGCCGGGGCGGGCGATGCCCAGGCGAGTCCGATGGAGGCGATGAACAACAGGCTACGCAGCGTCATGACCGCTCCCGCATTCGATGAATCCGGGCTGCCGCCGCTTGGTGCCGCATGGTGCCGCATGGTGCCGGGGGCGCCCGTGAGTTCAGGATAGGTCGCTGCCGTGGGGGGGGGAAGCTCGCGCCGGACACGCGCGCGAGGGGTCTGTGAGCTACCCAACACGGGCGTGCGGCGACGCCCTTGCAGTCATCGGAAACCGGCAGTCGTCAGGGCTGCACGGCGAACTTGTCGGTGGCGGCGATCAGCTGGTCCATGATGGCGGGCTCGGTCCAGGCATGCCCGGCACCCTCGATCAGATGGAACTCCGCCTCGGGCCACGCGGCGTGCAGCGCGAACGCGTAGCGCGCCGGGCACGGCATGTCGTAGCGGCCATGCACGATCACGCCGGGGATGCCGGCCAGCCGATGCGCATCGCGCAACAGTTGGCCGTCCTCGAACCAGCAGCGGTGCGTGAAGTAATGATTCTCGAGCCGGGCGAAGGCCAGCGCGAAATGCGCGTCGGCATGCTTGGCGCTGTTGTCCGGGCTGGGCAGCAGCGTGATGGTTTCCCCTTCCCAGACGCTCCACGCCTGCGCGGCCTCGAGCTGCTTCGCCTCGTCGGCGCCGGTCAGCAGCTTGCGGTAGGCGGCCATCATGTTGCCGCGCTCGGCTTCCGGCACAGGCGCCTGAAAGCGCGCCCACTTGTCCGGGAACATCTCGGAGACGCCGTACTGGTAATACCAGTCCAGCTCCGCCTGCGAGACCGTGTACACGCCGCGCAGCACCAGCGCGCTGGTCCGTTCGGGATGCGTCTCGGCATAGGCCAGCGCCAGCGAGGACCCCCACGAGCCACCAAACACGAGCCAGCGCTCCACGCCGGCCAGTTCGCGCAGCCGTTCGATGTCGTCCACGAGGTGCCAGGTGGTGTTGGCTTCCAGCCCGGCATGCGGGGTGGAGCGCCCGCAGCCGCGCTGGTCGAACAGCAGCACGTCGTAGCGGCCGGGTCGAACAGGCGGCGATGGTCGGGCGAGATCCCGCCGCCGGGGCCGCCATGGAGGAACACGGCCGGCTTGGCGCCGGGCGTGCCCACGCGTTCGTAATACACCACGTGCCCGTCGCCCACATCCAGCATGCCAGTGGCGTAGGGTTCGATCGGGGGATAGAGCAGGCGCTGTTCGGACATGAGGGGCTCGCGAAGGTGGGCGGTGGCGCCAGTGTAGCGCCACCTTCCTCCGCCCTCAGACCTGCGACGAGTCGTCCAGGTAGTCGTCCAGCCCGGCATCGAGGTTGCCGCTGTCGGCCGTGCCGCTGCCGAAGCCCTGCCCATCGTCGAAGTAATTGTTGACGACGGTTTCCGACGGCTGGCCTCCGAGGAAGCCGTTGCCACTGTTACCGGCGCCGCTGCCACTGCCGTTAAACAGGTGTTCGATCCCCTGGAACAGGAACGCGCCGCCGGCCACGCCGGCCGCGGTGGTGGCGATGCTGCCCAGCGCGCTGCCGAACCCGCCACTGAGGAAACCGCCGCGCGCGGGCGGGGCCGGCTGCATCGGAGCTGCGGGGGCGACGGAAACCGGCTGGACCGGAGCGGCCGGCGCCACGCCGCGCCCGACGCTGTTGCCCCAGGCCACGTCGCCATCGGCAAAGCCGCGCGCGCCGTAGCCCTGCGCGGCCTGCGCCTGCTGGAGTTGCTGGACTTGCTGTTGCAGCCCGGCGATCTGCGCGCGGGCGTCGGCCAGCGCGTGGTCGAGCAGCATGGCGCGCTGTACCAGCAGGTAGGCGGCGTCTGGCTGCCGCGCCACGGCGTCGGCAATCATCGCGGCGGCCTGCGGGTCCTTGGCCTGCAGGCGGGCCTGCGTCAGCTGGGTCAGGAAGTTGTCGAGTGCCTGGGTATCTTGAGGGGTCATCGCGTCACCTGTGTGGTGGTGGGTGGGATGGCCCCACTGTAGGTACGGAAGCTTAAGACAGACTTAAAAGCCGGCCAGGTCGCAATCAGGTCGCAGCCGGATAGCTGGCCACCTCCACCAGATTCCCATCCGGGTCGCGGCAGTAGACCGAGGTCATCGGCCCGAGCGCGCCCGAGCGCTGCACCGGCCCCACCTCCACCGGCACCCGGTGGGCCAGGAAGTGGGCCATGACCTCGGCCGGCGGCATATGCGTGATGAAGCAGAGGTCGTCGCTGCCGGCGGTGGGGTGCACGCCGGTGAACCACGCCACGGTGTCTTCGCCCACCGTGCGCAGGTTGATCTTCTGCTGGCCGAACTTCACCGCCACCCGCGTGCCCGTGCGCGACGCGAAATCCTCGCGCTGCATGCCGAGCACCTGCTCGTACCAGGCGGCGCTGGTTTCCACGTCTTTCACGTTGAGGACGAGATGGTCGAGGCGGTCGATTTGCAGCGTCATGTCCGGTTCCTTGTCGAAGGGGGGGAGGGGAGGCAGCCGGCTGGCGGCCTCCCGCACTCTACACCGTGTCCGACCCGGACCGCAGGCTAGGTGCCCAGCGCGGCGGCGGTGTTCTCCAGCCGCAGCGTCTGCGGCACCGACAGGGCGATATCGGCCGCGCGCAGCCGCTTGAGGATCTCGAACAGCAGGTCGCTCTTGGTGTTGGCGGCGATGCGCGGGCTGTTCACGTAGCCCGTCACGCTCAGCGTGATGCCGTTCGGCGCCAGCTGGCTGAAGGTGACCGAGGGAGCGGGAATGTCGAGGATGGCCTCGTTCCCGCGGTAGGCGTCCAGCAGCAGGTCGCGCACCTCCTCGGGGTCGATGTTCAGCGGGAAGGTCAGCTGGAGCGTGGCCACCCCCTGCGTGCTGTTGCTCATCGTCACGTTGCGCAGGTTCTGGGAGATCAGCTGCGAGTTGGGCACGATCACCGTCGAGCGGTCGCCCAGCTGGATCTCGGTGGCGCGCACGTTGATGCGGCGGATATCGCCCTCCACGCCGGCCAGGCTGACCATGTCGCCCACCTTTACCGGCCGCTCGGTCAGCAGGATCAGGCCCGAGACGAAGTTCTTCACGATCTCCTGCAGGCCGAAACCGATACCCACCGACAGCGCGCTGACGATCCAGGCCAGGTTCTCCCACTTCACCCCCAGCAGCGACAGCATGAGCAGCACCAGCAGCACGTAGCCGACGTTGCTGAACAGCGTGATCAGGGAGGCGCGCAGGCCCGGCTCGCCACATACCTTGGGCAGCAGTTCCTGGTCCAGCCAGCGGCGCACGGCGCGCATCAGCCAGATCCCCACCACGAGCGCGATCACCGCGTTCAGGATGCGGTCCGGCATGATGTTCAGGCTGCGCAGCTTCTCGCCGCCGAGCACGGTCAGCAGCGTGTTGAGCAGATCCGCCGGTGTGGTGCCAAAGCCACCTGTGAGCAGCGCCAGCACGGCCACCAGCAACAGCAGGCTGGCGCCGATGCCGGAGAGCACCGTCGATACCTGGTCCAGATGGCTGTCATCCACCCCGAAAAGTTGCTTGATCACGCGCCCGCTGCGGTGCGCCGACGAGAACATCGTCTCGCAGACATCGCGCGTCAGTTGGGTGAGCAGGTAGAGCGTGCACAGGACGATGTCGAACCAGACCAGTTCGTAGGTCAGGAAGCGGGCCACGCTGATATAGCCGATCAGCAGCGCCACCATCGACACGATCACCACCACGGTCACGGCGGCGTGGATCAGGCCGGCCAGCGTGGCGCGCGCCTCGGGGCGCTCCCCGGCGGCGGCCAGTTCGGTCCGCACGCGGTTGGCGCGCAGCAGCGCGGCGCCGATGGTCAGCACCACCACCAGCGAGACCAGCCCCCGGCCCAGCAGCGTGACCTGCACGCTGGTATCGGCCATGCGGCTCAGCAGTTCGAGCGTGCCCGAGACCAGCAACAGCCCGGCCAGCACGGTCGGGAAGGGCTTCATGGCCAGCGCGACGGGGTCGGCCAGCGCCGGCAGGCGCCAGGACGGATGCTTGGTGCACAGCAGCGCCCGGCCCAGGCCGGCGATCAGCGCGCTGGTCATCATCAGCTTGCCCAGTTGGGCGATCAGTTCCTGGAATTCCGGCGTCAGTTCGTAGCCGCGCGTGAAGCTAGAGAAGACGATCTGCGCCGCGAGCGCCGTCGTCAGCACCGTGGTCAGGGCCGTGGCCAGCGCCAGCGCGCTGCGCCGCAGCCGGGTCTCGGGCAACTGGGTGAGGCAGAACCACGCCGCGCCGCGCTCCAAAAGCCGGCGACCGAGCGACCACACCGCCAGCGCGAACACCAGCCACAGCACCGTGCCCACGCGCTGTGCGGGCTCCCACGCCAGCGCCAGCAGCGGCACCACATCGTCCCGCAGCGCGCCCAGCCGCTCGCGGTCTTCGGCGGAGCGCTTGACCAGCGGCGCCCAGAACTGCGGATTGAGGATGCTGTCCGAGCGCAGCGCGAGCTGGTCGCGCAACTGGCTGCGGTGCAGCTTGGCCACCTGATCCTTCAGGTTGGCGATGTTTTCCTGGCTGTCGGCGGTCTGCTTGCGTTCCTCGTCGAGCTGCGCCTTGCGCGCGTTCAGCTCGGCACGCTGCCGCGCCACGGCGGGCGCTTCCTTGGCTGTGCCCGCGTCAGGTGGCGGACCCAGCACATCGAGCTGGGCCTGCAGCGCGGCGCGCTGGGCGGTCAGCGTGGCGGTCAGTTTGTCCACATCGGCGGCCAGCTGGCGCAGGGCGTCGTCCAGCCCGTCGAGCTTGGGGTTGTTCGAATTGCCGGAGGCCTGCTGCTTGATCTCGTCCTGCGCAATCTGCAGGCGCTTCAGTTCGGCCATCGCCTCGACGTGGGTCAGGGTGACGGCTGCGGGGGCCTCGGCGGCCGACGCCGATTCGGCGGCGAAGGCTGACGAGTACGAGAACGGGAGTAGCTGGATCAGAGCAACCAGCACAAGGCTGAGGGCGAGCCTGGGAAGTTTGCGCATGTCGGGGGCACGAAGGGGAGCAACAAGGGGAACAACAAGAAGTGACGGCCGCCGGGGGGGGCTGATGCACTTCCGCGAAGGTGGGCGGCGCTGCGCGCCGACCGGTATTGAATTGGCCCGGGGCCGGTCCGTGGCGCGTTGGCCACGGAAGCCCGGATTATACGCAAGCGAATGGATCACACGGCTTTTTCGGTCATCTTGCGTCGATCATGCCGCTCCGGCATGGCTCTTGCGATATGCTGACCCGGGGCCGGGTCCGACTGGCCAACACTCTCTGACCATGAAGACATTCCACTGCAATCGCTGCGGCAACCTCGTCTTTTTTGAAAACGTTACCTGCGAGCGCTGCAACGCCACGCTCGGTTTCCTGCCGGATATTTCCCAGATCGCCGCGTTCGAGGGCGATGACGACGCCGGCTGGCGCAGCCTGCAACCGGACACGGCCGGCACGATCTACCGGCGTTGCCATAACTATCGCGTGGAGGCGGTCTGCAACTGGATGGTGCCGGCGAACAACGAGGAGACCCTGTGCCAGTCCTGCGTGCTGACCGATACCATCCCCAACCTCGATGTGCCGGACAACCGGCTCTACTGGTACCGGCTGGAGGTGGCCAAGCGGCGCCTGCTCTATACCCTGCTGGCCCTGAACCTGCCGATCGACTCGCGCGACGATGACCCCGATGGCGGCCTGCAGTTCGACTTCCTCCAGGACGCCGACGACCACAGCAGGGTCCTGACTGGCCACGACAACGGCCGCATCACGATCAACATCGCCGAGGCCGACGACGCCCATCGCGAGCAGACCCGCACCGCCATGCACGAGCCTTATCGCACGCTGCTGGGCCACTTCCGGCACGAGGTGGGGCACTACTACTTCACGCGGCTGGTGGTGGGCACGCGCTGGGTTGAGCCGTTCCGCGCGCGCTTCGGCGACGAGCGGGTGGACTACAACACGGCCCTGCAGCACTACTACGAGGGCAACCTGCCGCCAGACTGGCAGGACGCCTTCATCAGCGCCTACGCCACCATGCATCCGTGGGAGGACTGGGCCGAAACCTGGGCCCACTACCTCCATATCGTCGATACGCTCGATACCGCCGTGTCCTGCGGGCTGGTGCTGCGGCCCGAGGGGGCGCAGGAGCCGACGCTGACCGATCAGACGCCGGTGGAGGATTCGTCCTTCCGCAGCCTGATGAACCGCTGGTTTCCGCTCACCTACGCGCTGAACAGCCTGAACCGGAGCCTGGGCGTGCCGGACAGCTACCCGTTCACGCTGTCCCCGCAGGTGGTGGCCAAGCTCGAGTTCGTCCACCGCGTGGTGGAAGACGCCGCTATGCAGCGGCCGTAACGCCCCGGCGGGACGTGCTGCGCAGCGACCACCCGAAGACCAGCAGCCCGCCCAGTGCCAGCAGCAGGCCCACCCAGCCGGTGGAGGTCCAGCCGTAGCCGGCGGCAATCGTCACACCGCCGAGCCATGCGCCCAGCGCATTGGCCAGGTTGAAGGCAGAGTGATTGAGCGCGGCGGCCAGGGTTTGTGCATCCCCCGCCACATCCATCAGCCGGATCTGCAAGGCCGGTCCCAGCGCGACGCCCGTGCCGATCAGCAGCACGTTGATCGACGCCAGCCACGGATGCGGCGCGGTGAAGACAAAGGCCGCCAGCACCAGCGCCGACCAGACCAGCACGCCGCCGATGGTCGGCATCAGCGCCTTGTCCGCCAGCCTGGCGCCGGCGAGGTTGCCCGCCACCATGCCCACGCCGAACAGCGCCAGTACCACGGGGATGCCGCCGGCGGGCAGGTGGGCGACTTCGAGCATGGTCGGTTTGATATAGCTGAACACGGCGAACAGGCCGCCGAAGCCGATGGCGCCGATGCCGAGCGTCAGCCAGACCTGCTTGCGCGCCAGCGCGCCCAGCTCCCGCAGCGGGCTGGCGTGGCGGTCAGGCGGCACGAAGGGCACCCAGGCCAGCACCAGCAGCACCGTCAGCACGCCGATGGCGCCCACGATCACAAAAGCCGCGCGCCAGCCGAGCCATGTGCCGATGGCGGCGGCAATCGGCACCCCGATCAGTGTGGCGATGGTCAGCCCGAGCATGACCAGCCCCACGGCCTGCGCGCGTTTCTCGCGCGGGACCAGGCCGGCGGCCACCAGCGCGGCCACCCCGAAGTAGGTGCCATGCGGGAAACCGGTCACCAGCCGCGCGACGATCATCGACGCATAGGACGGCGCCAGCGCGCTGGCGAAGTTGCCGACGGCGAAGAACGCCATCAGCGCGATCAGCAGGTTGCGGCGCGGCCAGCGCGCGCCGAGCACGGCCAGCAGCGGGGCGCCGACGACCACGCCCAGCGCGTAGGCGCTGATCAGGTGGCCGGCTTCGGGAATGGAGATGGCCAGGTCGCGGGCGGCATCGGGCAGCAGGCCCATGATGACGAATTCGCCGGTGCCGATGGCGAAGCTGCCCACGCCCAATGCCAGCAGCGCGCGGCGGTCGGCCGAGCGGTTGCGGGGGGTGGAGGCGTCGGAGTCGGAGGAGAGGTCGGGTAGGGTGTCGAAGTTTCCGGAGGGCGCGGACATAAGGAGAGAGATCGCAAGCATTTATGGATCACCACGCACTGGCGGGCGGGATCTGTGTCCTGCCTCGGGGCTGCCAGCGTGCTCCGGTGTGGCGTCAGGGCGCTATTGTGAAGGAAGTTCGCCCGGCTTGCTGGCGGTGGCTTATCCGCCCTGTTTTGCTCGCTTTGCCGCTTCTCTTGCTGCAATCTCCCGTGCCAGGGCCACGATCCCCTCGGGGGACAGGTCGTCCGCCGTGATCACGGTGCGCGCATCCCACGCATAGAAGTGCTTGCGCTGGGAGCGCGCGTAGGCCGGGTCGTAGTGCCGCGTCGCCAGTTCGGCGAACAACTGGGGCAGGTTGCCGGCGTGGGCCATGGCCTGCCAGGCGGTGATGGTGTCCTTGCCATGCAGCGGCTTGAGATGCGCGAGCTGGTCGGCCAGCCATTGGGGCCGCTCGCCGAGGTAGGCGTAGTCCCGCAGCAGGAAGTCCAGCCGCGCCGGCAGCGCCGCCTGGATCTCCACGCAGGGGGCGGCGCGCATCCGGGCCACCAGCGGCACCGGCAGGTTCAGCTGGCCGATCCGCGGGCCTTCGCCCTCTATATATAGAGGGCGCGAAAAATCCAGCCCTTCGACCCCCGCCGCGAGGGCGGTTTCGAAGGCGGTCTGCGAGGGCTGGGGGTGATCCGGCAGGGCGCCCAGCAGCGATCCCTTGTGCCGCGCCATCCCCTCCAGGTCCAGGGTTTGCTCGCCCTGCGCGGCCAGCGCGTGCAGCAGCCGCGTCTTGGCACTGCCCGTGGCGCCGCACACCACCACCAGCGGCAGCAGCGGGGCCTGCACGGCGAGGGTGTCGATGACATGCCGGCGCCAGGACTTGTAGCCGCCGGCCAGTTGCTGGGCATCCCAGCCGACCAGGCGCAGCCACGTCGTCATCGACCCGCTGCGCAGCCCGCCGCGCCAGCAATAAATCAGCGGCTTCCAGTTCGCCGGGCGATCCGCGAAGGCTTCACGCAGATGGCGGGCGAGGTTGGCCGCCACCATCGCGCCGCCTACCCGCCGGGCCTCGAAGGCGCCGGCCTGCTTGTAGAGCGTGCCGACGATGCGGCGCTCCTCGTTGTCCAGCACCGGGTAGTTCACGGCCCCGGGAATGTGATCGATGGCGAACTCGGCGGGCGAGCGGGCATCGATCAGCGTATCGAAGGCGTGCCGATCCTCCACACGGACGACGGGCTTCATGCGCGGACCGTCAGGCCGGGGGTGCCGGCCTCCATGCGGCCGACCACGGCGGCCTCGCCGAAACCCTGTTCCCGGAAGATGCGCAGCACGGCATCCACCGCCTGCGGCGCGCAACTGACCAGCAGGCCGCCGCTGGTCTGCGGGTCGGTCAGCAGAGCCTGGGCGATGGCAGGCAGGCCGGCATCGAGTTGCACCTCGGCGCCATAGCCCTCCCAGTTCCGGCGCGACGCCCCGGTGACATGGCCTTGCCCGGCCAGCGCCGCCACCTCGGGCACCAGGGGCAGGGCGGACCAGTCCAGCACCGCGCGCAGCCCGGCGCCGCGCGCCAGCTCCAGCGTGTGGCCGGCGATGCCGAAGCCGGTGACGTCGGTCAGCGCATGCACGCCGTCTAACGCCGCGAGGGCCATGCCGGGGGTGTTCAGGCGCGTGGTGGTGTCAATCAGCCGCGCGTAGCCGTCATCGGCAAGCTGGCCTTTCTTCAGCGCGGCGGACAGCACGCCCACGCCGAGCGGCTTGCCGAGCACGAGCACGTCGCCGGCGCGGGCGTCGCGGTTGCGGCGGATCTTCGACGGATGCGCGAGACCCATCACCACCAGCCCGTAGATCGGCTCGACCGAGTCGATGGTGTGCCCGCCGGCAATCGGAATGCCGGCCGCCCGGCACACCGCCTGCCCACCTTCCATCACCCGGCCGATCACCTCCAACGGCAACTGGTTCACCGGCATCGCCACCAGCGCCAGCGCCATGATCGGCCGCCCGCCCATGGCGTAGACGTCGCTGATGGCATTGGTGGCGGCAATGCGGCCGAAGTCGAACGGGTCGTCGACAATCGGCATGAAGAAATCGGTGGTCGCGATCAGCGCCTGGTCGTCGTTCAACTGGTAGACCGCCGCGTCATCGGCGGTCTCGATGCCGACCAGCAACTCCGGCGGCATCGGCAACCCGCCACTACTCCGCAGGATCTCCGACAGCACCCCCGGCGCGATCTTGCACCCGCACCCGCCCCCATGGGAAAAGCTGGTCAGGCGGATATCGGGGGGCGTGGCGGGCGTGGGGGTGGTCATGGTGGCTGGGGTAGGTGCGGAAGGGACACGCAAGGATACCCCAGCCCCGGGGAGCCGCCGCCCGCGTTACCGCGTGCGAACCCGCAGCGTCTCCACGCCGCGCAGGTTGTTGCGGCGGTGCCAGGACAGTTGATCGAGGTCAACCGGCTGGAGGGCTGGGAAGCGGGCGAGCACGCCGGCAATCGCCGATTCGAGTTCGAGCGTGGCCAGCCGGGTGCCGAGGCAGTAGTGAATGCCGCCGCCGAAGGCGAGCGAGGGCGTGGCGTCGCGGGCGAGGTCGAGGCGGTCGGGGTCGGTGTACACGGCCGGATCGCGGTTGGCGGCGCCGATCAGCATAAAGACGATGCTGCCGCGCGGTACGGTCACGTCTTCGACCGTGACGTCCTCGAACGCCGTGCGCACCACCATCTGCACCGCACCGTCGTAGCGCAGGCATTCCGCCACGGCTTGCGAGACCGCCGTGGCGTCAGACAACTGCGACTTCAGGCGCGCCAGCTCGGCGGGCGCCCGGAACAGCGCAATCATGCTGTTGCCGATCATGTTCGAGGTGGTTTCATGGCCGGCCACGAACAGCAGGATCACGTTCGAGATGATCTCGGCCTCGCTCAGGGTGGCGCCGTCGTCCTCCGCGCCGAGCAGGCTGGAGATCAGATCCTCCCCGGGATGCGCGCGCCGCTGCGCCACCACGGTCTGGAAGTAGGCCTCCAGCTCGAGCGCGGCTTGGTTCGCCGCCGCGAGCTGGGTGGCGTTGAGCGGCGCGAGGTCGAGCGCGGAGGCCAGCCGGCTGGCGGCCGTGCCGAGTGCGACGCCATCGGCGGCAGGGATATTCAGCAGCCGGCAGATGATCTCCACCGGCAGCGGCAAGGCGAAATCCGCAATCAGGTCGAATTCGGGGTTGTCGCCGGGGTTGTCGCCGAGTTTGTCGCCGAGTTTGTCGCCGATGCGGTCGAGCAGCGCCTGCGTGGTGGCTTCGACAATCTCTCGCAGCCCCTCCACCTGCTTGCGGTTGAACGCCTGCATGAGCAGCGCGCGCAGCCGGGTATGCGCCGGCGGATTCATCATCAGGAAGGTGCGGCTCAGCGCCTGGAACACCGGGTCCCGCGTGGCGGCTTCGCCGTAGCGCGCCTCCACGCTCTGGAGGTAGGTCTTGCCCATGCGGCGGTCGCGCAGCAGGGCATCGATGACCGCGAAGTGGCCGGTGACAAAGATGTTGCGCCCGAGCGGCAGCAGGGCGCCCGCGCTGCGGATCTGGTCGTACAGCGGATACGGATTCGTGAAAAAGGCGGGGGAGGCGAATGATTCGAAGTTCATCACTTTTTCTTGGTCTTGAGGAGGGGGACGAAGGGAATACCGGTGCCGAATTTCGGGCCATTTATATCAGCCGGCCGGCGCGCCATCCATCCGACTCTGTATCGCAATGTATCTGGCCGCGTGAGGATACATGGCGAGCCAAAACCGTGCATTGGCGACACGTTGGGCGGGCACTTGGCGGTCACACTGCGTGGGTTCGTACAAGCCCCGTACAAGCCCACTTCTTTGCATTGGGCGAATCAACCAGGAGAAATCTTTATGTCCCGTGCAGTGACCCCATCCGTTTGGCAATTCGCATTGGCCCGCCGGGCCATTTCTGGCGCGGCAGTGCTCGCGGCCTTCGGCTTTGCCGGCGCCATGCAGCCGGCATTTGCCGCGGATTCGGCGCCGAAGGCTGCCGCCGCGCAGCGCGCCAGCACCGACGAGAGTATTCGTCCGTTCAAGGTGCATGTGCCCCAGCGCCAGCTCGACGATTTGCGCAAGCGGATTGCGGCCACGCGCTGGCCCGACAAGGAAATCGTCAGCGATCAATCCCAGGGCATCCAGACGGCGCAGGTTCAGGAACTCGTCAAATATTGGGGATCCCAATATGACTGGCGCAAGGCCGAGAAGGAACTGAATGCGCTGCCCCAATTCGTCACGACGATCGACGGGGTGGATATTCATTTCATCCACGTCCGCTCGCGCAACCCCAAGGCCCTGCCGGTCATCCTGACGCACGGCTGGCCGGGCTCGATTTTCGAGTTCACCAAGACGATTGGCCCGCTGACCGACCCCACCGCCTTTGGCGGCTCGGCGGATGACGCGTTCGATGTCGTGATTCCGTCGATTCCCGGCTACGGCTTTTCGGGCAAGCCCACCGAACTGGGCTGGGGGCCGGACCGCACCGCGCGCGCGTGGGATGTCCTGATGAAGCGGCTTGGTTATACGCACTATGTTTCACAGGGTGGCGACCATGGCTCGGTCATTTCCGATGCCCTCGCGCGGCAGGCGCCGAAAGGCTTGCTGGCCATCCATCTGAATATGCCCGCCACCGTGCCGGGTCCGCTGATGAAGTCGATTCTCAGCGGCGATGCGCCGCCGTCGGAACTGACCGCTCCGGAGCGCGATGCCTACCAGTCGCTGAGCACCTTCTTCGGCCGCAATGCCGCCTACGGCGGAATGATGGTGACCCGGCCGCAGACCATTGGCTACGCGTTGTCTGATTCGCCACTGGGCCTGGCCGCCTGGACCTACGAGAAAATCGCGCAATGGAGCGACAGCGACGGCGTGCCCGAGCGCGTGGTGTCCCGGGACGCGATCCTGAATGACATCACCCTCTATTGGCTGACGAATACGGGCGCCTCGTCCTCGCGTTTCTATTGGGAAAACAATAACAACAACTTCAGCGCCGACGCGCAGAAGACGCGCGAGATCAAGGTGCCGGTGGCGATCAGCGTATTCCCGCACGAGATTTACCGCGCGCCGGAAAGCTGGAGCAAGCAGGCCTACCCCTCGCTGATGTACTACCACCAGGCCGCCAAGGGCGGGCATTTCGCCGCCTGGGAGCAGCCGCAACTGTTTGCCGAGGAACTCCGCGCGGCATTCAAGTCCGTGCGCCAACCCGTGCGCTAACGCTTTCGCCGACCTTCCCGTGGAAGCGATTTCCCGTCCGGCCGCAAGGCTGGGCGGGTTTTTTACGTCCATTCCGCTACACCCCCATTACCCGCAGCCCCAGCAAGACCACCACCGCCACCCCCAGCAGTGCCGCCAGCGCTTGCCAGAACCGCAGCGGGTTTCGCTCCAGCAGCGGGGGCGTGGCGCGTTGCCAGAGCGGCTCGGTGGGCGCCCGCAATGCCTGGACGAATTCCGACAGGGCTTCGTGCCGCTTCAGCGCGTTGGAGTGCAGGGCGCGCCGCAGGGTGTCGTCGACCCAGGCCGGGAGTTCGGGGCGCTGCTCGCGCAGGCTGGTGTAGCGCAGGCGGCGGACGTCGGCGCGGTCGCGGATGCGCGTGACTTGCAGGCCGTAGGGCAGCTTGCCGGTCAGCATCTGGTAGGCGAGGGTGGCCAGCGAGAACAGGTCGGAGGCCGCCGTGCCGTCATCGCCGACGAAGTACTCCGGCGCGGTGTATTGCAGCGTGCCGACCGGCATGGCGGCGTGGGGCGGCCGCGTGGCCTCGGCCAGCCCTGCCACGTGGACCGAGCCGAAATCGATGATCTTGACGGTGCCCGAGCGGTCGATCATGACGTTCTCGGGGCGGAGGTCCTGGTGCAGCATCTCGCGCCGGTGGAACGCCTGCAGGCCGGTGGCCAGTTGGGCGATGATGCCGCGCACGGCGTCCAGGTCGGGCTGGGGATGATCGATCATCCATTGCGCCAGCGTCTGGCCTTCGAGGTACTCCATCGCCACGAACAGGTGCTTGCGGGGCCGGTCCGCCGCGTGGGGGCGCAGCACGTGCTGGTTGTCGATGCGTCGGGCGACCCATTCCTCGAGCAGGAAGCCCTCCAGATGGGCCGCATCGTCGCGTTGATCGACGGCAGGCGTTTTCAGCGCCACGTGTTGTCCGCTGTGGTCGTCCGTCGCCAGATAGACGTGGCTGCGCGCGCTGCCATGCAGCGCCCGGACGATGGTGTAGCCCTCGAACTGCATGCGGGGCGTGAGCGGCGGCGGCAGGGTCAGGTGCCCGGTCTGCGCCATCGCGTTGCGGGCGCCGGGTTCGGGCAGGGCGTCGACACGGGCCAGCAGCAGCGTGACGTTGTCCTCGCTGCCGCGCGTCAGGGCCAGCGCCGTCAGCGTCTGCGCGGCGCGGTCCAGGTCGTCGCCGCTGGCGGTCAGGGCCTGGTGGACATCGGCGGCTTCCAGGTATTCGTAGGCGCCGTCGGTGGCCAGCAGGTAGATCTCGCCGGGCTCCACGCCCCACGTCCGATAGTCGATTTCGACAGACGGGCTCGCACCCAGCGCTCGGCCCAGATAGGCCTCAGAGGCCGACACGCAGACCCGATGATCGACGGTGAGCTGCTCCAGCGTGTGCCGATGCAGCCGATAGACGCGCGCGTCGCCCACGTGCAGCAGGTGGGCCTCCCGCGCCTTGAAGATCAGCGCGCTGAATGTGCAGACGTAGCCGCGGTCGCGGTCGAAGCGGGCTTCGCTGTGACGGCTCTGCGCGTGGAGCCAGGAGTTGACGGCGGCCAGCACGCACTGCGCCGCCCGCCGCACCGTCCAGGCTTCGGACGTGCAGTAGTAGTCCTCGAGGAAGGTGCGGACGGCGGCGGCGCTGGCGATCTGGCTGACCGCGCTGGTGCTGATGCCGTCCGCCAGCGCCAGCGCAACGCCCTTGGTCACGCGGTGGTGGCCGGCGGGGTGGGTCACGCCATGAAAGTCCTGGTTGACCGCCTTCCGGCCAGCGTCCGAGTGTTGGCCAACGCTGACCTGGAGCCCGCCGGACATGGCGCGGTCGCCTCGATACCGGGTAGTGATCCGATCAGCCCAGCGCGCGCTTGCTGGCCGACTTGTAGTGCGTGCTGTAGAGCGTGATGCCCACGAAGGTCAGGCCACCCACCAGGTTTCCCAGCACAGTCGGGATTTCATTCCAGATCAGGTAGTCCATGAGGGTGAAGTTGCCGCCCAGCATCAGGCCCGACGGGAACAGGAACATGTTCACGATGGAGTGCTCGAAGCCCATGTAGAAGAACACGAGCACGGGCATCCACATGCCGATGACCTTGCCGGACACCGAGGTCGACATCATGGCCGCCACCACGCCGGTGGAGACCATCCAGTTGCACATCACGGCGCGGATGAACAGCGTCAGCATGCCGGCGGCGCCATGCGCGGCGTAGCCCACGGTGCGGCCTTCGCCGATGTGGCCGATCTTCTGGCCGATGGCGTTCGGGGCTTCGGAGAAGCCGAAGGTGAAGATGATGGCCATGAAGAACGCCACGGTGACGGCGCCGGCGAGGTTGCCACAGAACACCAGGCCCCAGTTGCGCAGCACGCCGCTCCAGGTGGCGCCCGGGCGGCGGTCCAGCACGGCCAGCGGCGCGAGCGTGAAGACGCCGGTCAGCAGGTCGAAGCCCATCAGGTACAGCATGCAGAAGCCAACCGGGAACAGCAGCGCGCCAACCAGCGCGTTGCCGGTGTTGACAGTGATGGACACCGCGAAGGCTGCCGCCAGCGCCAGGATGGCGCCGGCCATATAGGACCGGATCAGCGTGTCACGCGTGGACATCAGCAGCTTGGACTCTCCGGCATCGACCATCTTGGTGACGAACTCGGTGGGGGCGAGATAGGCCATGGGGTATTCCTCTCCGTTTCCTTCGTTTGGCTCAGAAAAGACAAACGGCGTCCGTCCGCCCGGCCTATGGCCGGCACGTGACAGGACGCCGTCATCCTTGATGCTTTACAGGGTGATGCACTGCCGGGCCGTCATCAGCCCGATGTCAGTGCTGACGCACGTTCCATGCCCGCCGCCGGGTGGGGCCGGGTTGGGCCGGGTTGGGGCAAGTGACGATCTAGGGGGCGTTGGTAGTGCATGGGCTGCCCGCTTTTGGTGCGCGCGGCCGGGCGGGTTCAATCCTGGTGCTGATCGTCGTCCTGTGGGGGCAGGGCGAGGCCGGTGAGCGAGAGGGTGGCTTCGGCAATGTCCGCCAGCCGGCGGTTGTTGTCCATCGACGCCTTCTGCAAGGCCCGGAACGCGGCGTCCTCGCTGAGCCCCATGCGGGTCATCAGCGCGTTCTTGGCGCGCTCGATCACCTTGCGCTCCTTGAGCGCGCGCCGGGCGGCATCGAGTTCCACTTCGGTCTGGGCCAGCCGCGCCGACTGCTGGCGCAGCAGGCGCTCCAGCGACGTGACGGTGGTGGCGTGCACCTCGGCGGGTCCGTTTCCGGCATCGGGCATGCCCGGCAGCACAGGGGCGGCGGCGGGTTGCTCGGCCACATCGAAAAAGCGCTCGACGGCATGGGTATGGGGCGGCGGGTTGTCCAGTAGCTGGCGCAGCAGCCCGGCCGAATCCTGGAGATCGGCCTGGGAACGCTGGATCTGCGCCTCGCAGGCCTTGCGCAGGTCCTGCACCACCTGCATCTCCAGCGTCCACATGCCCGTGATGACCTCGCTGCAGACTTCGAACCACTTCTCGCTGTCGTCGTGCACCAGCGCCGTGCCCGGCGGCGTGGTCAGCAGCGTGCGGCGCATGCCGTCCTGCGCGGCGACCGCGGCGCTGGCCTGCCGTTGCCGCCATGCGGCGAGCAGCGACGGGTCGGCGAAGCGCTCGAACATCTGGAAGCTGCGCTGCTGGGCTTCCACCAACTGCTGCACGCGCTGCGGCGCGGTGCCCGCGCAGGTGCCGGAGGCGAACATCTGCGCCCCCACGGCCCGCTCCTGCCCGGCGGCTTCCTTGCCCTGCACGAGGTAGACGAAGGCCACCAGCGGCCGGGCGATGCCCGGATACATGGCCACATCGGCCAGATGGAAGATCAGCTCCAGCAGCGCGGCGATCAGGCGGCTGAACGCCGCCACGGCGTCGTGCGCGGTGGTCTGGCATTGATCGATGGACTGGCGCAGCGCCGGCAGCGTGGCCAGATCGAGCTGCACCCAGGCCATCAACGACACCATCGACGCCGTGCCGGTATGGCCCGCTTCCAGCTGGCTGGCGAAGCGCTCGCCCAGCCGGGAGGCGATGTGGACCGCCTCGCCCATCGCCGTCTGGCGCTCCTGCGCCAGCCGTTGCCCACCGGAGGCCAGGAAGATGCTGCTGGCCCCCCGTTCACGCTGCAAGGCGTGGATCAGCTGGCCGATCAGGTCGGCCAGCTCCACGCGACTTGCCATCAGGCGGACGGCCTCGATTTCGAGCTGCTTGGCCCGAAGGACGAGGGTTGAGGCGGAAAGGGGCATTGTGCTGGGAATGTGGGCGCGGCCGGGATGGGTACTACGCATTTGCCAGGTACTACGCAAATGTCGTGCCATTTGTATCATCCGCCGTACCTTCCCGGCCCCCCGGACCGGCTACAGCGCCTGCACCTGCACAGGCGCGCCGGGTTTGCCGTTCTCGGACGGGGCGATCACGAGATAGCGGCGCGCGCCGGCCCCCGTATCGTCCCGCACCACCTGCCGGATCGGGCCAATCGCGTTGACGATGGCCGAGCCCGCCGGATTCGACATGAAGGCGGCGAGCGGCTCCAGCGGGCCGCTGCCGTCCGCGCGGGTGGCGAGCGCCAGCACGTAGGCGCGCTTCGGCTGCAACCCGGTCGCCGAAGCCTGCAGGACCTGGAGCAGTCCCTGATCGAACAGCGTGACGCTGGTCGGCGCATGGTCGGTGGCCACAGGCTTGCCGTTCACGACGCCATGCAGCTTCAGCTGCGTGGTCTGCCCGGCCACCCCCAGCGGCTGGAGTCCCTGCGTGCCGTCGCCCTCGGGCACGGCGTTCGGCACATAGGCGATGGCCTGCGGCGCCTGCCCGACCGGCACGTTGGCGACTACCCGATTGGTGGCGGTGTCGATGGCGGCCAGCTGGTCGGCGTTCTCCAGCCCCACGTAGATGCGGGTGCCGTCGCCCGAGGGCCAGATGCCGTGCGGCAGGCTGCCCACCGGAATCGTGGCCACCTGGGAGAAGTCATCGGTCCGGAACACCTTGACCTGATTCAGCCCGCCCACCGTGATGTAGGCGAAGTCGCCCGCCGCCGTGTGGGCGAAGTTCACGTGGTTGGTGATCGGGCCGGTCTCCAGCGTCTTGATCAGGCGGAAGGGCGGGCGGGCCTCGAACACCTGGGCCTTGCCGACGTCCTTGAGCGTGAACCAGACCTGCTTGCCGTCAGGCGTGGCGGCGATGTTCGGGCAGAACGGGCTCTCCTGCTTC
The DNA here is from genome assembly GCF_056395265.1 of Cupriavidus sp. 10L43_2. Lineage (NCBI taxonomy): Bacteria > Pseudomonadati > Pseudomonadota > Betaproteobacteria > Burkholderiales > Burkholderiaceae > Cupriavidus > Cupriavidus sp. 10L43_2. The sequence goes on along the minus strand of NZ_JBFTJE010000004.1, from coordinate 254,494 downwards.
ACGCGCCCCACGATCTGATGGTCGGCCACGCTGACCACGGCCGTTTCCGGATTGAACGACGAGCAGATGTAGCCGTACTTGCCATCGGGGGAGAAGATCTGCATGCCCGGGCCGTCGGCCACGGTCATGCGGGTCTTTTCCTGGAACGTGGCGGCGTCGATCACCGAGATGTAGTTCTCCCCGCGCACGGTGACCCAGACCTCCTTGCCGTCCGGCGTGTAGAACGCCTCGTGCGGCGACCGTCCCACGTAGGTGACGTGCTTGACGGCGTTGGTAGCCGTGTCGATGAACGACACCGAGTTCGACCCAATCGACACGATGGCAAGCGTGCGGTGATCCGGCGAGAAGCCCATCCCGTGGACCAGCACCTGACCGCGATACAGCGGGCTGAAGTTGCCCGGCGCAGGGTCGCCCAGGCGGATGACGCCCAGCAGCCGGTTGTCCGCCGGGTCCGTCACGGAAACCGTGTTGGAGAACTGCTCGGCGGCATAGAGGCGGTCGCGGTGGCTGATGGGGACGTCCGGGGCCGTCGACGGTCCCGGCGCCTGCCCGGCCAGAACCGCGCTGGCCGCGCCGAGCAGCAGCATGAGGGAGAGGGTGTTCCTGAGGGAATGTCTTGTCATGGTCGTGGGCGCATCAGTGCGCGTGAGCGGAATGGCTGGGGGTGGTGGGTTGGCTGGCCGATTGGGCCGGATCGGGGCGGGTGGGCGCCGGCGCGGATGGGGGCAGGGGCTGTCCGAGCGCGAGCCGCATCGCGGCAATCTCCTGCAACTGGTCGACGATGATTTCCTGCGCGATGCGTCGGAGCTGCTCGTTCTTGCCGTGGCGCAGCTCGGCCATGGCCATGTCGATGGCGCCCTGATGGTGGGGAATCATCATCGCGACGAAGTCCTCGTCGACGTTGCCGCCGGGCTTGACCGCCATGTCGTCCATCATTTTTGTCATGGCGGCATCGCTTTCCGACAGGAACGCAGCGCTGTCAGGGCTGGCGGGCGGGGCGGCGACGGCGGGCAGCGCAAGGGCGGCCAATAACGGCAGGAGGAACCTAAGCGGTGGTGATGGGGATCGGTGATGACTGGGCACGGGGCTCCTCGTGAAGGGTGGCGGCCTGGTTGCGGCCGCATGCCCCGTAAACGCAGGACACCCTGCTGTTATTCCCTCGCCACCTCAGGGTAAATTTATACCCGGGTAATATTGACTTTAATTTTATCCGGGTATAAATTGCGGACGTCATCACGGGGAGCCACCATGAGCCCAATCGATCATCTTCCGTCCCATACCGCCTTCGAAGGCCATCGTCGCCTCGCCTCCGGCCCGCTCGGCGTGGTTGCGCTCGCGGTCAGGCGGGCGATGGAGGGGGGCACCAGCGACCCGGTGCTGGTGTTCGACAACGCCACCGGGCGCACCATCGACATCGACACACGCGGCAGCGATGCGGACATCGTCGCCCGTTTTAGCCCGGAGGGTGGGCGTGCCGATGCCGCCGATCAGGAAGACGCCCCGGACGCGCCGCGCGGCAGGGGCCGCCCCAAACTAGGCGTCGTGGCGCGCGAGGTCACGCTACTGCCGCGCCACTGGGACTGGCTCGCCCAGCAGCCGGGCGGGGCCTCCGTGGCGCTGCGCAAGCTCGTGGAAGAGGCACGCCGCGCCAATGCCCATGGCGATAACCGCCGCGTAGCGCGGGAGCGCGCGTATCACTTCATGTCCGCCATCGCCGGGGATCTTCCGGGCTTCGAGGAAGCGTCCCGCGCGCTGTTCGCGGATGACCGGCAACGCATGGACGAACTGATCGCCGGCTGGCCGGAGGACGTGCGCGGGCATGTGGTGTGGCTGGGGTTTGGGGGTGGTGCGGAAGCTAGATAGACAGCCTCGGCGAGCAGTCCCTCAATTGGCAATGACCGTCTTCCACAGCACCAGCGCGCCAATGTTCAGGGCCACGGTGCCCCAGAAGACAACCTGAAACGCCTGCTTCCGATTTTTGTGCCGAAGGAGGTGCTGGGCGGCGAGCGCGCCGGGCCATCCGCCGCAGAGTGCAATCAGATGCAAATTTGCCTCAGGAATGCGCCATGCCTTTCGATTTGCCCGTGCCTTGTCGTCCGCGTACGTGAGGAAGGCGATGACGCTGGCCAGAACGCTGACGATGCCGGCCTGTTGAGGGAGATCGCCACGGAGCGCACCAACGACCATGGCAGCCAAGGCCGCCAGCCCGACGAGCGCCGGCAACCAGTTCGCCGCGCCGCCGCCGGATTTTGGTGCGCCCGCTATCGCGACATTGAGCGCCTGCATCCGGCCATCCTTTCCTCTGGCCAGCTCGAAGCTCACGCGGTCACCCGGCTTCGGGTGAACTGAGCGAGTCTGCAATGCGCTGACATGGCAGAACACGTCCTTGAGGTCCGCATGAATGTCGATGAACCCATAGCCCTTATCGGCATGCCAGGATTTGATTCTTCCCGCTTTTCTCATGATCTGTGGGTCCTTGACGTGCCATGCGCAAAAATCGCGCGATATTTGGGCAGAATGGTACGTTAGAATTACTCGAAATAGTTCGATGTACCAGACTCGCGGCCTGTATTCCGAGGAACGCTGTTCGACAAGATGAACAACCACATAACCATACGACAGCTCCATAGTGCCGACGCATTGGAATGCGTTGGTGTACTGTCCGATATCCTCATTGACTGCGTGCAGGGTGGCGCCTCAGTCAGCTTCATGATGCCTATCTCGCGACAAACAGCAGAGGACTTCTGGATAAAGGTCGTGGAAGGCACAAGGCGCAACGAACGAATTCTGCTAGTCGCCGAGAATGCTGCCGGTCAAATCGTTGGAACCGTACAGTTAATCACCGCGCAACCGGAAAACCAACCACATCGCGCTGACGTTGCGAAGATGTTGGTGCATCGGGAAGCGAGACGCCAAGGCGTTGCGAGGCGATTACTGGAAGAAGTAGATAAGGTGGCCCGCTCTGCCGGAAAATCCGTTCTCGTACTTGATACCGTTACCGGCGGCGATGCTTCGAGGCTTTACGAGCGAGCTGGTTGGCAGCGCGTCGGCGATGTGCCCAATTACGCGCTGATGCCGGACGGCACATTCTGCGGCACGACGTTCTTTCACAAGCAGGTGGCGTCGATGCTAGCGGAATGAATTCGGCGTGACGGGGGTCCCGCCGAAGGCGGCCTCTTACCGGCCAAATCCGGCCATTCGACGTCGCTGCCAAAATCGTCGACACCTAGAACGACTCACCCGCCAGTGCATAGCATTTTCCATTTTCGACCAAGCCCATGGCGAATCTGAGGGACGGAGCGTCATCTCAGACAAACGCAGCGCAATCGATTACGCTTTACCCTTTCGACAGCGTTGGTGAAGGTGCTCATGACAAGAGACGACAAGCTGCGGCAGATCGCGGCGGAATTCGGATTTGATCCGGACGAGGAAATCAAGATCGGTGGAAAGTACACGCCTGTTTTGGTGGATGGGAACGTAGCCTACGTTGCTGGCCAAATCCCGCGAGTTGGGGAAACGGTGCGCTTCGTTGGCGTAGTGGGCGACTCCATTTCGCTCGACGAAGCGCGTCGTGCAGCAGGGACTTCGACGCTGCGTGCCCTGTCTCTAATCAAGAAAAGCTGCGGAACGCTCGACGCCATACAGGCGGTGCCGCGCATCACCGTATTTGTGCGAAGCGCGCCAGACTTCACGATGCAAAGCGAAGTCGCCGACGGCGCCTCTGACGTCTTGTATGCGGTGCTTGGCGACGTCGGCATACACACTCGCTCGTCTGTTGGTGTATTGCAATTGCCAAAAGGCGCGTCGATAGAAGTGGATTTTATTTTTACGGTGCGGCCTGTGTAGTGGGGCTCTATAGCACCTGCCCCGGCGCAAGCACCCCCGAGGCCGATAGCGCAGAGGCAAGCCAGGCGGGGCTTGTCTCCGCGCCGGATTGGATATTGGCAATCCGTTTGCGTTCTGCTTCCAGCTTATCCGCCGCAAGTTCAAGTATGGTGGCGACTTTCTCGCGTTCGATCACGACCACGCCGTCGGCATCTCCCACAATCAGATCGCCCGGGCGTACGGTCACGCCGCCGCATTGGACCGGGTGATTGATCAGGCCGGGGACAAGCTTGGTCGGGCCATTGGCATTCGTCCCGACGGCGTACATCGGGAAACCCAGTTCGCCAATCTCGTCGCGATCCCGCGCGGCCGCGTCCAGGACGACCCCTGCCACGCCCTTGGCCCGGCACTGGTTCGCCATGATCGCGCCCATCAGGGCGCACGTCTGATCCGCCTTGCCATCGACAACGATGACATCGCCGGGTCTGGCCATCGCAATTGCGGCATGAATCATGAGGTTGTCTCCGGGGCGAACCTCGACGGTCAGCGCCGTCCCGCACAAGCGGGATCGAGGATCCAGCGGCGCCACGCGGCCGTGCATGCCGCCGCGGCGGCCATTGACATCCGCCAGCAGCGAGGAGGCGAATTGCGAAGCACGTGCTACGAGGTCCGGTGATACACGCGCGATATCGGTCACGATGGCGCGGAAGTCCTGGCTGTCTTTCATCGGGATTCTCAGTTTGCGGTAACGTTGGCGGCCTTGATCACGCCCGCCCACTTCTGTCTGTCGGCCTTCAGGAATTCTCGGAACTTCTCCGACGAGTTACCCACGACCTCCATGCCATCCTGTTGCAGTCGCTGCGCGATATCGGGCTGCCGCAGTACCTGCTGCACCTCTTTTTGCAGCCGTGCGACCACCGGAGCCGGCGTCCCCTTCGGCGCACACAGGCCGGTCCAGGCCACGGGCTCGAAGTCCTTCACGCCCGCTTCGGCAAACGTCGGCACCTCGGGCAATCCGTCCAGCCGATGGGAGGCGGCGACGCCGAGTACCCGCAACTTGCCCGACTTCGCGTACTGCAAGGAGCTGATCGGCTGGTCAAATATGAGGGATACCTGGCCACCGAGCAGGTCGGCCATGGCCTGGCCGGTGCCCTTATAAGGCACATGCACGATATCAATCCCGGTACGCAGCTTGAGCATCTCGCCCGCGAGGTGGCCCGCCGTGCCATTGCCAGAAGAGGCGTAGTTGAGCTTGCCGGGGTTCGCCTTGGCATAGGCGATCAGCTCCTTGACGTTGTGGATGTTCAGCGACGCGTTGACCAGGGCCACGTATGGCGTATTGGCAATCAGCGACACCGGCACGATGTCCGTCTGGGCGTCATAGCTCATCTTTTGCAGGCTTGGCTGGATCGACAACATGCCTGTCGTGCAGATCATGAGCGTATGGCCATCGGCGGGGGCCTTGAGCATGGTGTCGGCGGCGATGTTGCCACCCGCTCCCGGCCGGTTGTCGATCAGCACTTGCTTCCCCAGCGCATCGGCAAGTTTCGGCGCGATCAAGCGGGCGACGATATCGTTCGAGCCCCCCGGCGAGAAGCCGATAAGAATGCGGATCGGCCGGGTTGGCCAGGCTTCCTCCGCCGTCGCAACGCTTGTGGCGGCAAGCGAGACACAGACGGCAAGGAGCTTCAGAAAAGCTGGGCGAATCAGGAGGCTGGGCAGGCTGCGCATGATGTTTCGTTTCGTCGTTGTAGAGGAAGTGTTGCGCTGGCGGAACTGTCGGCGGATCTCTGCGGATCTCTGCATGTTTGTAAGGTGTCTTCGTGGCGGCGCTACGCAAGCAGGGTTTCGGCCGCGTGCGCAATGCGCCGGGTGCCTTCTGCCAGCACTTCCATGCTGGTGGCGAACGAGAGCCGGAAATGGGTATCGACCCCATAGGCAGAGCCAGGCAGGAAGGCGATGTTGGCCGCGTCAAGCGACCAGGCCGCCCATTGGTCACTGTTCCGGATGGCGAGGCCTTCGCTGGTCCGGCGTCCGAAAAGGCCGGCACATGACGCGAAGAGATAGAAGGCACCGGCTGGCGGTTTGCACGCGATGCCCTCGATACGGTTCAGCGCTTCCACCACGAAGTCGCGGCGTTGCCGATAGACGTCGCGGTTCGCCGCGATAAAGTCTTGCGGCCCTTCCAGCGCGGCGAGCGCAGCGGCCTGCGCCACGGCATTGGCGCACGAAGTGCTTTGCGATTGCAGCTTGGTCATGGCCTTGATCAACGCTGCCGGCCCGCCGGCATAGCCAATTCGCCAGCCGGTCATGGCATAGGCTTTCGATACGCCATTGATCGTCAGCGTCCGGTCGGCCAGTTGCGGGCACACCTGCGCGATGGTGAAAAACCCCGTGCCGTCGTACATCAGGTGCTCGTAGATGTCGTCGGTCATGATCCACACATGGGGGTGGCGGCTCAGGACTTCGCCGAGCGCGACCAGTTCGTCACGGCTATAGGCCGCGCCGCTCGGATTGTTCGGCGCGTTCAGCATGAGCCAGCGGGTACGCGGCGTGATGGCGCCCTCCAGCGACTGTGGCGTTAGCTTGAAGCCCATTTCCGGCGAGCCGGGAACGAATACGGGCGTACCGCCCGCGAACAGCGTGATGTCAGGATAGGACACCCAGTACGGCGCGGGAATGATGACTTCATCGCCGGCCTGCACCGTGCATAGCATCGCGTTGAAAATCACTTGCTTTGCGCCAGTGCTGACGATGATCTCGCTGGGCCTGTAGCTCAGCGCGTTTTCGCGTGAGAACTTGCGCGCAACCGCCTCTCGCAGTTCGGACGTTCCGCCCACATCGGTGTAACCGGTTTTGCCCGACTGCATCGCCGCCAGGGCGGCCTCGCAGATGTGCGCGGGCGTGGCAAAGTCCGGCTCTCCGGCCGTCAGGCCGATGACATCACGGCCGGCGGCCCGCAGCTCGCGGACGCGCTGCCCTGCCATGGAACTGGGGGATGGTTTGATGCGGTTGAGTCTGTCGGCAAGCTTCAGCATGGGCGGTTCACTGGTGGATCGATGGACACCAGTATGTGAGCCCTCTCCGCATGCCACAAACGAGTAATAAGATTGCTTTGCTATTCTTTAAATTCCTGGATTGCTTCATAGTGGTGCCTAATCCGTCATTCAATGGGTGAAAAAACCGTGAATGTGACATTAAAGCAACTTGAAGCCTTCTATTTCAGCGTCACGAGCGCGTCATTCACCGTCGCGGCCGCCAAGCTGTTTACGACGCAATCAGCCGTCTCGAAGCGCGTGATCGAACTCGAACAGGCACTAGGCGTGCAACTGGTGCACCGCATGCCCAAGGGTCTCGTCCCTACGCAGGCTGGCGCGCGGCTCATGCCGATTGCCGAAGAGTCGATGGTGCTCAAGGACCGAATTGCGCGAGAGGTCGGCCTGGACAACGAAGTGCGCGGCACGTTCCGCATCGGCGTGACCGAACTCGTGGCGCTGACATGGCTGACACGCCTGTTGCGCGAATTGAAGTTGACGCACCCGGCACTCGAGATCGAGCCCGTGGTCGATGCTGGCCTAAGCCTGTTCGCCGCGCTGGAAGCCAATACGATTGATCTGACCATTTTGCCCGGGACGTACTGGGGCGATGCCTACCGGTGTGTCGAAGTTGGCCGGGTGGAGGATCTCTGGATGGCCAGCCCAAAGCTGGACATCCCCGATCGCCCACTCAAGCCCAATGAGCTTGCCGAATATCCGGTGTTGCAACAGGCGGCCGGCTCTGCAAAGAATGCGTTCTATGGTTCCTGGAACCGTGAGCACGGATTCCAGTTCAAGAAGGTCTTTTCCACCAACAGCCTCACGGTGTTGCGGGAGTTAACGATCGAGGGACTGGGCGTCAGTCAATTAGCGGTCGACTACTTCGCCTCGGATATCAATGACGGCCTGCTGCGCGTAGTCCGGACCGATCCAATGCCGCCTCCCCTCATCTACTCGGCCGTGTATCGGCAATCCGGTTTCTCGCGGGCCCTGGATGTCATCTCAGAAACGGCTGGCAATGTATGCAATTTCAAGCGGGGACCCTATGACCTTGCGGAAAGGCGGGTACGCATGATGCGGTAAGACAGCGCACGCGAATCGCTCTTATCGGGACGCGATCCACACGCCGTACGCCACAGCAATCCACGCCGCCTCGCGGCTCACGTGTGACAGACTGGTGCTTTCCAACGTCGCCTTGCGAAGACCCCCGTGAACCTCCGAAGCTTCCAACCAGGCGATGAACCGGCACTGTTCCGGGTCTACTTCCCGGCCATCCATGAGATTGCCTCTAGTGACTATTCCCCCGAGCAAATCGCAGCCTGGGCGCCAGCCGACTTTGACATGGCCCTATGGGCACCGCGGGTCCAAAAGCTCCGGCCCTTCGTCGTCGAACTCGAAAATGAGATCGTCGGTTATGCCGACGTTCAGCCCAACGGCTACATCGATCACTTCTATGTGTCGGGTTTCCATCCCCGGCAGGGAATCGGGACCCTGCTGATGACGCGTATTCACGAGGAGGCCGTGAATCTGGGGATAACGGCACTCACCTCAAACGTGAGCAAGACGGCCGAGCCCTTTTTCGCGCGCCACGGTTTTCACGTGGTCGAACGGAATTTCCCAGTCTGTCGGGGCGTGACGCTGGAAAACGCCCTGATGCGGAAGATGCTTTGACCAAAAAAAAGCCCGCGACGAAGCCGTCGCGGGTGCGGGTACAAATGTCGAGGGGTCAATCACGACAAGCACATTGTCCATGAATGTATGAGACATGGCGTCCCCTCGCACGGAGGGCACGCACTCTGAGTGAAGTGACTATTGAGCCGCTTCTCGCAGCGCCTCCACCAGCGACGTCATCAATTCGTTGTCTTCCAGCCCCCGTCGCCACATGAGGCCGACGGGCGGCAAGTCCCAGCTCAGCGCAAAGGGCAGGGTGGCGGCACCGCCCAGTTCCACCAGTTCGGCGGCCACCGAGCGCGGCACGATGGTGATGGCGTCCGGCTGGCGGCGCAGCAGGGTGGCCATCGGCTTGATCGAGTAGGTTTCGACCGTGGGCAGCGGCGGCGCCACGCCGGCCACCGCGAACATCGTATTGATGGTGCGGCGCACCGGCGTGTGCGGGGGCGGCAGGATCCAGTCCCGCTCCGACAGCCGTTTCCAGTCCAGCCCTGCCCGGGAGAGCCGCGCGGCGGCGTCCGCCGGCACCACCAGCACCGGTTCCTCCCGATACAGCGGCTGCTGGACGATATCCTCGCCTGCCAGGTAGAACGAGCGCGCGATCACGCAATCGAGTTCGTGCTGGCGCAGCGCGTTGACCAGTTCGTCGGTGGTCCCCTCCCGTACTAGCATCGAGATGCGCGGCGTGTGGCGCAGGCCGAAGTCCAGCGCGGCATCGAGCACGCCGCGCGCCACGTAGGGAATCACGCCGATCCGCAGCCGCCCGCGCAGGCCGGCCTCGATCACCGTCAGCTCGCGCCCCAGCGCCTCGGCATCGGCCAGCGCCGTGCGCGCGTGGGCCAGCACGGCCACGCCGGTCGGTGTCGGCTCCAGGCCCTGCCGGGTGCGGGTGAACAGCGGCGTCAGGAAAATGTCCTCGATCTCGCGCAGCGCCTTGGTCACGGCCGGCTGGGAGAGATTGAGTTCGGCGGCCACGCGCGAGACAGAGCGCTGGCGCTCGAGCGCCAGCAGCAGCGGCAGATGGCGCAGGCGCAGGCGCGAGACCACGTTGTGGAGCAGCTTGTCGGACGAAATGGGCATGATGGCGAAGGAGCGATATAACCAAATGGTAATGCAACAATAATTTTTTCGCCGTTTGCAGTTATTCCGGGCTCCTATACTCAAATGCATTCGATACCAGTCATTAGGCCATGTTCACCACCCGTCCGGAAATCGTTGGCACCTTCGGCGTTGCCGCCTCCACCCACTGGCTTGCCACGCAGACCGCGATGGGCGTGCTCGAGCGGGGCGGCAATGCCTACGATGCGGCCGTCGCCGGGGGCTTTGTGCTCCAGGTCGTGGAACCGCACCTGAACGGCCCGGGCGGCGAAGTGCCGATCCTGTATTGGGATGAAAAGACGCGCGCGATGCGCTCGGTCTGCGGCCAGGGCCCCGCGCCCGCGCTGGCGGACCCCGAGGCGCTGCGCGCCCAGGGTATGGAGCTGATGCCCGGCATCGGCCTGATGCCCGCCACCGTGCCCGGCGCGTTCGGCGCGTGGCTGACCATGTTGCGCGACCACGGCACGTGGTCCCTGGCGGACGTGCTCGCGCCCGCCATCGGCTATGCGCGCGATGGCTTCCCGCTGGTGCCGCGTATCTCGCAGGCCATCCTGGCCGTGCAGTCGCTGTTCCGCGACGAATGGCACAGCTCGGCTGATACGTGGCTGCCGGACGGCAAGGTGCCGCGCCCCGGCGCGCTCCACCGGCTGCCGGTGCTGGCCGACACCTATACCCGCATTATCGAGACGGCCCAGTCCGCGAGCGACTCCCGCACGGGCCAGATCGATGCCGCCATGGACTGCTGGTACCGCGGCTTCGTGGCCGAGGCCATCGACGCCTACTGCCGCGACACCCCGGTGCGCGACACCACCGGCGAGAAGCACACCGGCCTGCTGCGCTACGACGACCTCGCCCAGTGGGCGCCCACGGTAGAAGCCCCGGTGACGCTGGACTTCGGCCGCTATACCGTGGCCAAGTGCGATATCTGGAGCCAGGGTCCGATGTTCCTGCAGCAGCTCGGCATGCTGCGCCACGCCGGGCTGGAAGCCCACGCGCCCACGTCCCCCGAATTCGTCCACAAGATTGCCGAGGCCGCCAAGCTGGCGATGGCCGACCGTACCGCCTGGTACGGCGACCCCCGCTTCACCGAAAGCAAGCTCTGCGCGCTGCTCAATCCGCACTACCTGGCCGCGCGTGCGGCGGGCATCGGCGAGCAGGCCGCGCTGACCATGACGGCGGGCACGCTGAAGGGCGAGGCGCCGCGCATGCCGGACCTCGACGTCGCCACGCGCACGCTGGCCACCGCCGACGTGCGCTTCGGCGTGGGCGAGCCCACCTTTGCCGCGCTGCCGCCCGTGACCGAATGGGCCGAGCGCGAGCTGTTCGTGGGCGATACCTGCCATATCGACGTGATCGACCGCCACGGCAACATGGTGGCGGCCACGCCGTCCGGCGGCTGGCTGTCGTCGAGCCCGACGATTCCGTCGCTCGGCTTCGCGCTGAACACGCGCCTGCAGATGACCTGGCTCGAGCCGGGCCTGCCGAACACGCTGGCACCGGGCAAGCGCCCGTGCACCACGCTGTCGCCGTCGATGGCGCTGCGCGACGGCGAGCCGTACATGGTCTTCGGCACGCCTGGTGGCGACCAGCAGGACCAGTGGTCCCTGGCATTCTTCCTGCGTCATGCCGTGCATGGCATGAACCTCCAGGAGGCCATCGACGCGCCGGCCTGGCATATCGATCATTTCCCGGGTTCGTTCTGGCCGCGCCAGACCGTGCTCAACCGCATCAGCATCGAGTCGCGCTTTCCGGCGGCCACGCTGGAGGCGCTGCGCGCGCGCGGGCACGAGGTGCGCGTGGGCGACGACTGGTCCGAGGGCCGCATGTCGGCCTGCTCGCGCGAGCGCGATGCCCAGGGCCGGCTGGTGCTGCGCGCGGGCGCCAATGCGCGTGGGATGCAAGGCTATGCCGTGGGCCGCTGACGGGGCGGCAGGCATGGAAGGTATCGCGATAGCGGTATCGCACAAACAGTCGGCCCGCACGGGGCGGTCCGCACGAAGACAGAGGGAGTTGCAGTCATGAGGTCCGTAGTCAAGAGCCTGCTGTGCGGCGCCGCCGCGCTGGCAATGTCGTTCGCCGCCATTTCGGGGGCTGGTGCCGCCGATGCCTATCCGACAAAACCGATCACGCTGATCGTGCCCTGGGCCGCCGGCGGCTCCACGGACATCCTGGCGCGCGTGCTGTCCGAACACCTGACCAAGTCGCTCGGCCAGCCGGTCATCGTCGACAACCGCCCCGGCGCCTCGGGCAATATCGGCTCGGCCACGGTCGCCCGGGCCCAGCCGGACGGCTACACGCTGCTGATCGGCTCGATGAGCACCCACGCGATGAACCCCTCGCTGATGCCCAACATGCCGTTCAAGGGCGTGGAGGACTTCACCCCGCTGGGGCTGCTGGCCTACGTGACGAACACCATGGTGGTGCATCCGTCGGTGCCGGCGAAGAACGTCAAGGAACTGATTGCCTACGCCAAGGCCAATCCGGGCAAGCTGGCCTACGCCAGCGCCGGCTCCGGCTCCACCAACCACCTGAGCGCGGTGCTGTTCGCCAAGATGGCCGGCGTGGACATGCTCCACGTGCCGTACAAGGGCGGCGCCCCGGCCGTGGTGGATCTCGTGGCAGGCCAGACGCAACTGCTGTTCTCCGCCGGCACCCAGACGCTGCCGCACGTGAAGGCCGGCAAGCTGCGCCTGCTGGCGGTGACCGAAGCCAAGCGCTCGCCGCTGCTGCCGGACGTGCCCACGGTGGGCGAGACGCTGCCCGGCTATGAGCTGTCCGTGTGGTACGGCGCCTTCGGCCCGAAGAACATGCCGGCCGAGCTGGTGACGCGCCTGAACAGCGAGATCAACCGGATCATGACGCTGCCGGAAGTGAAGGCCAAGATGGACAGCATCGGCGTGGAGACCACCACGTCCACGCCGCAGGCGTTCGGCAAGATCCTGCGCCGTGACGCGGACCGCTACGGCAAGCTGATCCGCGAACTCGGCATCAAGGCGGAGTAAGCGTCGATGGTAGAACTCGCCAACCTGGCGCGGCTGAATACGCTGTGCGACCAGTTGCGCCACGCGGCGACGCCGGTGGCCGTGATGGATGCGGTGGGGCAGGCCACGCTGGACCTGCTCGGCCCCGGCCTGCTGACGATCAACACGTGGCAGGCCGAGACCGGCGAGATCGGGCGGCTGTGGTCGTCCGATCCGGCCGCCTACCCGGTGGGTGGGAAGAAGGTCAAGGGCGACACGTCCTGGACGCGCCAGTTGCTGGTGCGCGGCGAGGTGTTCGTCGGCGAGGGCGACGCGGCGCTGGCCGCCGTCTTCGACGACATCGCCGTGATCCGTGGCCTGGGTCTGAATGGCGTGGTCAACGTGCCGCTCTGCGAGGGCGGCCGGGTGATCGGCACCTTTAACTACCTGACCGCCGTGGAAAGCTGGACCGGTGACCAGATCACCGTGCTGCGGGTGCTCGGCCAGATGGCCCTGCCCGCCGTGGCGGCGCTCGCCGCCAACCGCTAAAGCCGCATAAGCCGTTGAACCCCGGCGCCGGCGCTGCTACTCGGTGGTGCTGGCGCTCCAGAAGGCCTGGCTGACCACGCTCGTGGCGCCCAGCCTGGCCACCATCGCGTCGAGCGCGTCGCCCTCCACCGAGGCGGCTGCCAGCACCGCTTCGATCTCCACATCCTGTTCACCGAACGCCCGCACCTCCAGGTCACGGGTGGGGAAGTCGGCCGCATCCAGCGCTTCCTCCAGCAGCCGCATGGCGAGTTTCTGGTGCTCGCGCGCAGTAATCACGTGCACGGTATGGGTGACTTCCACGGCAGGCGTGTCGATGGGCTGGCGGTTGATGCGGTCCACCACGGGCCGCAGCAGCGTGTTGGCGGCCAGCACGAACAGCGCGCCGATGGCCGCCTCCATGATCAGGTCCGCCCCGGCGCACGCGCCGACCGCCGCCGAGCCCCACAGCGTGGCCGCCGTGTTGAGGCCGCGCACATTGCCTTCCTCGCGCATGATCACGCCGGCGCCCAGGAAACCGATGCCGGACACCACGTAGGCCACCACGCGCACCGCGCCATCGTGGCCGGCGAGATGGTTGGCCATGTCCACGAAGATCGCCGCGCCCACGGCCACCAGCACATTGGTGCGCAGCCCGGCCGTGCGCTGGCGGTACTGGCGCTCGTAGCCGATCATGCCGCCGAGCACGAACGCGGCGGCGAGGCTGATCGCCGTATCGAGCAGCGATTGCGGATTGATGTTTTGCAGCGCTTCCAGGGACATGATCGCGGACTCCGGGGCCAGGCGTCGCGCGATTGTGTCACAGGGCTATGGCCGGGGCAAAGCGTCCGGGGCGTGCCAGACCAGCGGCAGCGCCGCCTCGCGCCAGACCACGCGGTCCGGTATCACGCGCCAGAGGCGCTCGGCGCCTTCCCAGTTGGCGATCTCCGGGGAGTCGGTCAGCACCTCGGCCCGGCCCGAAAGCTGGAGCAGGTTGCCGGTGGTGTAGTCCACGAAGGCCAGTCCGGCAATCGGGTTGGCGGCCAGATTTCCCAGCGTATTGAAGAAGCGGTTGCCCGAGTAGTCGGGAATCGTCAGCCCGCCGTCCGCATCGAGCCGGACGAAGCCGCGCGGCCCGCCCCGATGGGATACATCCACCTGCCGGCTGCCATCGGCCAGATCCACGTAGGACGCCACGAAGAAGGTATCCGCGCCGGCGATCAGCGCGCGCGCCCGCTCGTCCAGGGCCGGCAGGACCTGCGGCGGCTGGTCGGACGCCACGCCGGGATCGCGCGTGAAATCGAACGCGCGCTGCTGGATGTACTGCGGGCAGTTGCCGAAGCTCTGGCCCACGGCCAGCCGGAAGCCGTCCGGGCCGGTGCGCTGCACGTGGCCGTTCATGCGATTGCGGCGCCGCGTCATGGGATCGATGCCGAGCAGGCCGAGGGCGTTGCCGTCGTCCATGCCGGCGTCGGCCGGGTCGGCGGGCTCTCGCGCCACTGCCACGTCCAGCACGCGCGGGTCCGGGGAGTGGAGGAAGCCGGGCGCCCCGGCGCGCAGCGTGGCCCAGACGCGCCCATCCGGCGCCACCGTGCCGAGCACGACCAGCGGAAGCTGTTGGAAGAAGTCGCGGTGCTGGTCGGGCATGTAGTCCCGCACCACGCGCGGGCCGACCTCTGCCATGCGCGCCTGCACGCCGGCGCGCTCCTGCAGCAGGCGTTCGCCGGTATGCCAGGGCAGATCCGGGAGGAGGGCGGCGTGGGAGGACATGTTGGCTCCGGTAGGGTGGATGGCGGGGGCGGCAATCAGGCGGCGAGCCCGACGGCGGTCTTCTGGAACGGCACGAAGCCGGGCAGCGCTTCCACGCGCGCCAGCCATTGCCGCACGTGGGTGTAGTCGGCCAGATCCACAAAGCCTTCCGGCGCGCTGGCGGTGTAGCTGTACAGCGCCACATCGGCAATCGTCGGCTGATCGGCGGCAATCCACTGGCGGCCCGCCAGCGCGCGGTCCATGCGGCCCAGCACCAGATGTGCCCGGGCAATGACCTGCTCGCTGTTCAGCGGCGCGCCGAACACGGTAATCAGGCGTGCCGAGGCCGGCCCGGCCGCGAGATCGCCCGCGGCCACGGACAGCCAGCGCTGCACGGCGGCGGCGCCGGCGGGGGTCTCGGGCAGCCAGTCGGTCCGGCCCAGCGTTTTGGCCAGATAGACCATGATCGCGTTGGAGTCCGGCAGCACCGTGTCCCCATCCACCAGCACGGGCACCTGGCCGAACGGGTTCAGGGCGAGGAATTCCGGGGCCTTCTGGGCGCCGGCGCGCAGGTCCACGTCGATGAGTTCGACTGGCTGGCCGATCAGGGCGAGGAACAGCCGCACGCGGTGCGAGTGGCCGGAGAGGGGGTAGGCATACAGTTTCATGTCGGATCCTGGTTGGGATGGTCCGACTATAGGTGCCTTTCGGCGCACGAAAAACCGCCGCCGGCAGAAGGCACTCTTGCGCCAACGCGAAGAATGCCCAGTTGCCGCCTGCCGAGCCGCTCTAGCGCAGGGACGGCGCGGCGCGCAACGTCTCGATGGCGAGGTCCAGGAAGGCGCGCACCTTGTGCATCGCGTGGCGGCCCTCGCGATGGATCACGTTGATCGGCAGCGGCGCCGGCTCGAAGTCGGCCAGCACGACCTGCAGGCGGCCGTCGCGCAATTCATCGGCAATCTGGTACGACAGCACGCGCGCCAGCCCGAAGCCGTCCACGGCCGCCGCGATGGCCGAATCGTTGGTGGTGGTCGCCATGCGCGGGGCGAGCCGCGTGGGCGTCATCTCGTTGCCGGCGAGGAAGCGCCATTCCGGCAAGGTGGAGATGCCGGTGGTCTGGATCACGGTGTGCGCCGGCAGGTCCGCCGGGGAGGCCGGCACCCCCTGCCGCGCCAGGTAGGCGGGCGACGCGCAGACCACGCGCCGCACATGGCCGACCGGCACCGCCTGGAGCGAGGAGGCGGGCAGCTCGCCAATGCGGATGCCGACGTCGATGCCCTCGTCGACGAAATTGACGATGCGGTCGATAAACAGGCAGTGGACGTCCACCTCCGGGTAGCGCCGCAGGTACTCGACCACGATCGGCGTGACGAAGCGGCGGCCGAACAGCACCGAGGCCGTGATCGACAGCTGCCCGCGCGGCGCCGCGTGGGCGCCCGTGGTGGCGAGTTCGGCGTCGTCGATCTCGGCCAGGATGCGCCGGCAGTTCTCGTAGTAGGTGGCGCCGGTGTCCGTCGGGCGCACCAGCCGCGTGGTCCGCGTGAGCAGCCGCACGCCAAGGTGGGCTTCGAGGTCGGTAACGATGCGGCTGACCACCGACAGCGAAATATCGAGCTTGCGCGCGGCCGCGGTGAAGCCACCGCTCTCCACCACGGTGACAAAGGTCTTCATGGCCTGCAATCGATCCACGCGCGCTCTCCCCGAGACGATGCGGGGAGTATATCGGGAGACGCCGGCCTATGGCATCGCCTTACGACGCCACCTTGATCCCCGACTGGCTGACCAGCGCCTGCCACACCTGCTGGTCGCGCTTGAGCAGGGCGCCGAACTCCGGCGCCGTGGTGCCGCGCGGCAGCATGCCGCTATCGGCCAGCATCTTGGCGCCAGCCGGGGATTTGACAATGGTCGCGATCTCGGCGGACAGCCGCTGCACCAGCGGGGCGGGCGTCTTGGCGGGGGCGAGCATGCCGATCCAGCCGATCGACTCGAAGCCCGTGAAGCCGGCTTCGGCGAAGGTCGGCACGTTCGGCATGGACGGCACCCGCGCCGGCCCCAGCGTGGCGAGCACCTTGATCCGGCCGGCGTCGCCATAGGTCTTGGCCATCACCGTGGAGACGAAGCCGGCGGGCAACTGCTTGGCGAGCAGGTCCGCGATGGCGGCCGTGTCGCCCTTGTACGCCGCGTGCACGATGTTGAGGTTGGCCTTGCGCTTGAGCAGCTCGCCGTACAGATGGCCGGTGGAGCCCACGCCCAGGCTGCCGTAGGCCGAGCCGGGGTTCTGGCGCGCGTACTCGACGTACTCCGCCAGCGTCTTGGCAGGGATGGCATCGCTGGCGACAAAGACCTGCGCGGCGTCCGCCACCAGCGTCAGCGGCTCGAAGTCGGTCATCGGGTTGTAGAGCGGCTGCGGCTGGATCAGCGGACTCTGGATCAGCGCGGTGTTGGTGAACAGCAGCGTGCGGCCGTCCGGCGCGGCCGAGGCCACAGCCGCCGCGCCGATCATGCCGGCGGCGCCGGGGCGGTTGTCGACGATCACGCTGGTCTTCAGCGAGGCACCGAGTTTGTCCGCGATAAAGCGCGTGATGGCGTCCGTGGAGCCGCCGGGCGGGTAGGGCAGCACGATCCGGATCGGACCGGAGGGGGTGGGCTGCTGCGCCCAGGCGGGGCGGCCGAGGGCCAGGCCGCCGAGCGTGGCGGCGGACAGTTTGAGCAGGGTGCGTCGCGGCGTGTTCATCAGGTGTCTCCTCTTTGTCTTGTTAGTTCTGCTCGAACTGCGCCTGCAGTTCCACCTTGCGGACCTTGCCGGTGGCCGTCATTGGCAGTTCCGCCACCAGGCGGATCTCCGGCACCTTGTAGCTCGCCATATGCTCGCGGCACCAGTGCAGCAGGTCGTCGCCGGAAACGGCGGCATGCTCGGGGCGCAGCCGGATGAAGGCCACGGGCACCTGCCCGCGCTCCGGGTCTGGCCGCGGCACCACGGCCGAGCCGAGCACGGCCGGATGCCGGCCCAGCAGCACTTCCAGCTCGGACGGAAACACGCTCATGCCGCGCACCTTGATCATCTCCTTGCGGCGACCGAGGAAGTGGAGATAGCCGGCCTCGTCGTAGGCGCCGATGTCGCCGGTATGGAACCAGCCGTTGCGGAACACCTCGGCGTTGGCTTCCGGGCGGCCCCAGTAGCCCTTGAACAGCGAGGGGGTGCTGACCACGATCTCGCCTTCCTCGCCCACCGGCAGCACCGCGCCGGTTTCGAAATCGCAAATCTTGATGCGCGTACCGGGCACGGGCAGGCCCACGAAGATCGGGCGGCCGTGCAGGTCCATGTCGTCGGTCTGCATGCCGGTGGTGAAGGTGTCGCTGGTGTGCGTCTCGGTCATGCCCCAGGCACCCTCGGCCAGGATGCCGCCGGTCAGCGCCTGCCACTGGCGGCGCAGGTCCGGCGTGAGCTTGCGGATAAACGACGCCACGCGCGTGTGTTGCAGCGTGCGCAGGTCGTGGCGGGGGAGGTCCGGGTGCTGGAGCAGTTCGACGATGCTGTCCACCACCATGAAGGTCCGGTTCACGCGGTAGCGGTCCACGGCGGCCATCACGGCCGAGGGGTCCCAGCGCGCCAGCAGCACCAGCGTGGCGCCGCTGAAGATCGGGTAGATCAGGCCGAGGTTCTCACCGGCGATCCAGAACATCGGCAGGAAGTTCAGCATCACGTCCGAAGAGGGCTGGGCCGGGTCGCGGCCCGCCTGCCCGCTGGCCACCGCCAGCGAGGCGGCGGCGGTGTAGAGCATGTCCCGCTGCGTGTGCATGCAGCCCTTCGGCATGCCGGTGGTGCCGCCGGTGTAGTTGAGCGCCGCCAGGGCGTCCAGATCCACGTGCGCGTCGCGCACGTTGCCGGTGCACAGGCGCACGGCGGCCATCAGGTCGATGGTGCCGGCGTGCTCGACGGGCGGCGCATCCAGCCCGGCGGGCACCGGCAGCGTCGGCTGGGCCGGCAGGAACTCGCCCGGCGAGGTGCGGAACACCGTGGCCACCGGCGTCTGCGCCTTCACGGCCATCAGCATCGGCACCAGCGAATCGAGCGCGATGACGGTGGTGGCGCCGGCATCGTTCAGCTCGTAGGCCAGCTCGTGTTCCTTGAACAGCGGGTTGACCGGCACGTAGACCGCGCCAATCTTGAGGATCGCGTAGAACACGATATGGAACTGGGGGCAGTTGCCGAGCAGCACCGCCACGCGCTCGCCCGGCCCGGCGCCGTGGCCGCGCAGCAGCTCCGCGCAGCGTTCGCTGAGGTCGTCGAGTTCGGCATAGGTCAGCGTGGTGCCGTAGTAGACCAGCGCCGGGCGGTCTGGCTGCACGCGCGCCCAGGCGCGCAGGGTGTCACCCAGTCCGATCTCGCCGTGCGGGTAGTGCGGGGCGGTAGGCAGGCCAGCCGGCCAGATGCGGGCGTGGCGGGCGTCCAGGTCGGCAAAGAAGGCGGTCTCTTCCATCGTGTCTCCGGGGCGTTGGACGAACAGGGGGTTACCAGGCGTCTACATAGCGGCGCGGCGGGATGTCGCGCGGGGCGGGTTCCAGCCCTGCCAGCAGCCAGCGGCGTGTCTCGGCGGGATCGATCACGGCGTCGATCTCCAGCCCGGCGGCGGCGTTGATCGCGTGGCCGCGCTCGTACATTTGCGCTACCAGCTGTTGATAGAGCGCGTCGCGCTCGGGGCCTTCGGGCAGCGCCTCCAGTTCCTTGCGGAAGCCGAGCCGCACGGCGCCCTCCAGCCCCATCCCGCCGAACTCGCCGGTGGGCCACGAGATGGTGAAGGCCGGCGCGCGGAAGCCGCCGGCTGCCATCGCCATCGCACCGAGTCCGTAGCCCTTGCGCAGCACCACGGCCATGAACGGCACGCGCAGCTTGGCGCCAAGCACGAACAGGCGGGACACGTGCCGCACCTGCGCGCGCGCCTCGATCTCGGGGCCGACCATAAACCCCGGCGTGTCGATCAGCGAGACGATGGGCAGCCCGTGGGTGTCGCACAGTTGCATGAAGCGCGCGGCCTTGTCGGCGGCGTCCACGTCGATAGCGCCGCCGAGGTGGCGCGGGTTGTTGGCGACGATGCCGACCGGGCGCCCCGCGATGCGCGCGAGCGCCGTATGCACGCCCGTGCCGTAGCCGGCGCGCAGTTCGAGCAGGCTGTCCACGTCCGCAATGCCCTGCATGGCCGCCCGCGTGTCGTAGACGCGCAGGCGGTTCTCGGGCACCACGCCGCGCAGCAGCAGCGGGTCGGGCGCCTGCCAGTCCTGCGTGCGGCCCTGGAACATCGACAGATAGTGCTTGGCGGCCTGCACGGCAGCGGCCTCGTTGTCGACGAGCAGGTCCACCACGCCGTTCTGGAACTGCACGGCAGCGGGGCCGATGTCCTCGGGGCGATACACCCCCAGCCCGCCGCCCTCGATCATCGCCGGGCCGGCCATGCCGATGTTGGCGTCGCGTGTGGCGATGATGACGTCGCAGCAGCCGAGCAGTGCGGCATTGCCGGCAAAGCAGCGGCCCGCCGCGATGCCGATCACCGGCACCTCGCCGCTCAGGCTGGCGAACGCCGCGAACGACGGCTGGTAGAGCCCGGCCACGGTCGGGAAATCGACATCGCCGGGCCGGCCGCCGCCGCCTTCGGCAAAGATCACCGTGGGCAGCTTCTGGTCCGCGGCGACTTGCAGGATGCGGTCAGTCTTGATGTGGTTGCGCTTGCCCTGCGTGCCGGCCAGCACGGTGGCGTCATAGGCCAGCACCGCGCAGCGGGCTGCCTCGGGTGCGAAGCGGGCGCCGTTGACGCGCCCCGTGCCGGTGATCAGGCCATCGGCAGGGGTGTTGGCGATCAGGTCCTCGGCGCTGCGCCGGCTGGCCTGCGCCGCCACCGCGTAGGCGCCGTACTCGACGAAGCTGTCGGCATCGCACAGGTCCGCCACGTTCTCGCGCGCGGTGCGCTGGGCACGGGCATGGCGCTTGGCCACGGCGTCCGGGCGGGCGGCGTCGGCGAGGAAGGCGTCGCGGTCGAACACGCGCTGCAGGTCTGGTCGTACGGCGCGCGGATCGGCGCCTGCGGTGCGGTGCTGCGCTGCACCGGTGGTCTCCATCGGCTCCAGCACCAGCAGGATCTGGTTCTCGGTGGTCTGCGCGCCGGCGCCGAGGCGCACGTCGATCACGCGGCCGGCGGCCTCGGCGACGATGGTGTGCTCCATCTTCATGGCGTCGAGGATGGCCACGGTCTGGCCCGGCTGCACGATGGCGTCCTCGTTGACGCGCATCTCGACCACACGGCCGTTCATCGGCGCGCGGATGGCGATGAGGCCTTCGCCGGGCGCTGCTTCACTGCCCGCAGCCAGCGCGCTGGCCGGTACGCCGGCGGGCTGGCCGCTGGTGGCATCGCGGGTGGCAGCCGTGGCAGCGATGCGCCTCGCGTGCTCCAGCAGTTCTGGCAGGATCGCCTCGAAATGGCGCGTATGCACGTGCTGGGTGGCGAAGTCCTCGCGCGCGACCAGCGCCCGCAACAGGTCGATATTGGTCGGCACGCCGTCGATGCGGAACTCGGCCAGCGCGCGGCGCAGTCGGCGCACGGCGTCGTCGAAGCGCGGCGCGGCGGCGGTGACGATGAGCTTGGCCAGCAGTGAGTCATAGCCCGGCGGCGGGGCATAGCCGGTGTAGCCGTGGGTATCCACGCGCACGTCCGGGCCGCTGGGCGGATCGAAGCGCTCGAGCCGGCCCTGCGCGGGCCGCGCGAGACCCTGGGCGTCGGTGGCCTCGGCGTTGATCCGTAGCTGGATGGCATAGCCGCGCGGGGCGGGCGGCGCCTGCGGATCGAGCCCCGCCTCGCGCAGCGAGCGGCCCTGCGCGAGGGCAAGCTGCGTCGCCACCAGATCCACGCCGGTGACCTGCTCGGTTATCGTGTGCTCGACCTGAAGGCGCGGGTTCGCTTCGATAAAGACGAAGCCGCGCGGCTCGCCGGCTTCCGTGGTCTCCACGAGGAACTCGAACGTCCCAAGGCTGCGATAGCCCACCTCGCGCGCCATTACGGTGGCGGCATGGAGGATGCGCTCGCGCAGGCCCGCCGTGAGCACCGGGCTCGGGGCGATCTCGACCAGCTTCTGGAAGCGCCGCTGCAGCGTGCAGTCGCGCTCGCCCAGCGCCACCACGTCTCGCCCATCGCCCACGATCTGCACTTCGATATGGCGCGCGCGCTCGACCAGCCGCTCCGCGTAGATCTCGTCCACGCCGAAGGCGCTGCGCGCTTCCGAGCGGCAGCGCGCGTAGGCTTCCGCGAGCGCCTCCGCCTCGCGCACGATGCGCATGCCGCGCCCGCCACCGCCGCCCACGGCTTTCAGCACGATCCCGTTGCCTTGCTGGGCGTGGAAGAACGCCGTGATGGCGTCAAGCGTGGCACCACCGGGCGTGGCGGGCATGACCGGCACGTCGCAGCGCGCCGCCAGTGCCAGCGCGCGGCCCTTGTCGCCGAACAGCCCAAGCTGCTCGGGCGTGGGGCCGACGAAGACGATGCCCGCATCGGCGCACGCCTGCGCAAAGTCGGCCCGCTCGCTCAGGAAGCCGTAGCCGGGGTGAATCGCATCGGCGCCGGTGGCGCGCGCGGCGCCGAGCATCGCGTCGATATCGAGGTAGGCCGCCGGGCCGCTGCCCGGTAGCGCCACCGATTCGTCGGCCAGCATGCGGTGGCGGCACTGGGCGTCGTCGGCGGCGTAGACGGCCACCGTGGCGATGCCAAGATCCTGGGCCGCCCGTTGGACACGCAGCGCAATCTCGCCGCGATTTGCAATCAGAAGCTTCTTCACTGGCTGGATTCCCGAGGTTGACGACGTGGGATGCAAGCCAGACTGTAAGGGGCGGCGGCCACCGGTCACAACGTGAATCGGACACGCATGGCGCAAGTTTCATTACGGCCATGCACGGCCTGTATGACCGGTGCTGCGCTGCGGAACGGCGCTAGCCGTCCTGCATCATGCCCCGCGCCACGGTGGTGAAGTGCTGCACGTGGCGGTCATCGGCGCCCTCGCGCGTGGCCAGCGCAATGCCGATGCGCGCGGCGGGCCGGGGGCTCGACAGCCGCAGGAAGCGCACGCGCCGATTGGTGTAGCGGGCCGTCACGCCGGGCACCAGCGCCACGCCCAGGCCGCTTTCCACCAGACTGACCATGGTCTGCACCTGCACCGCCTCCTGCGTCACGCGCGGCACGAATCCGGCCTGCTGGCACAGCAGCATCGCCACGGCCTGCTGGTTGGGCACCTCGGCGCTCGGATGCATGATGAAGGGCTCGTCAGCCAGTGCCTTGAGCGCGATGGACTCCTGCGCCGCGAAGCGGCTGTCGGCCGGCACGGCGGCCACGAAGGTGTCTTCTTCCAGCGGTGTGAGCGTGAAGGGGCCGGCGCTCAGGATCGGGAAGCGCACGAGGCCGGCATCCACCTGCCCGCGTTCAAGTCGGTCCAGGATCGAGGCCGATGTCGACTCATGCAGGATCAGTTCGATGCCGGGATGCGCCGCGCGGAAGGCCGGAATCAGCCGGGGCAGCAGCGCGTAGGTAGCCGAGCCGATAAAGCCGACGCGCAGCGCGCCGCGTTCGCCATGTGCGGCGGAGAGCGCAGCCGCCCGGGCCTGATCGGCGTGGAACAGCGCGCGGCGGGCATCGGCCAGCGCCGCCTCGCCGGCCTGCGTGAGGCGCACGCCGCGCGTGGTGCGCACGAACAGCGGCGTGCCCAGATCCGCCTCCAGCTTGCGGATGGAGATCGAGAGCGGCGGCTGCGCCATATGCAGGCGCTCGGCCGCCCGGTGGAAGTTGCCGGTTTCGGCGAGCACGACGAATTGCTGGAGTTGGCGCAGGTCCATGGCGAGATGGCGATATCTAATCGATATCGGTTCCTAAAAAACTAATATTAGACGGAAAGGGTTCGCCAGCGGTAACCTCGTCGCTCAAAGCCAAAAGATATAAGGAGACGCCCATGCTGCCGCTGTCAGGCATTCGCGTGGTAGACCTGTCCACGGTTGTGATGGGCCCGTACGCCAGCCAGTGGCTGGCCGACCTGGGCGCCGAGGTCATCAAGGTGGAACCGCCCGAGGGGGATTCCACGCGTCGCACCGGCCCCGCCACCGAAGACGGCATGTCGGCCATCTTCCTGGGCGTGAACCGCAGCAAGAAGAGCGTGGTGCTGAACCTGAAGCTGCCCGCAGCGCAGGCCGCGCTGCACCGGCTGCTGGCCACGGCGGACGTCTTCATGCACAGCATGCGGCCGCAGAAGCTGGGCAAGCTCGATCTGGACCCCGCCAGCGTGATGGCGCGGCATCCGCAACTGGTCTATGTGAGCCTGCTGGGCTTTGCGGAGGATGGCCCCTACGGCGGGCGCCCCGCGTACGACGACATCATCCAGGGCCTGTCCGGCAATGCCGCGCTGATGGCCGCGCAGACCGGCACGGTGCGTTACTTCCCGACCATCGCAGCGGACAAGACCAGCGGGCTGGTGGCGGCGCTGTCGATCTCGGCGGCGCTCACCGGGCGCGCGCGGCAGGGCGGCAAGGGCTCGATGGTGGAAGTGCCGATGTTCGAGTCGATGGTGGCCTTCAATATGGTCGAGCATCTCTACGGCCAGCATTTCGAGCCGCCGCGCGGCACCGCCGGCTATCCGCGCGTACTGGCGCCGCTGCGCCGGCCCTACCAGACCGCCGACGGCTACGTCTGCATGATGCCGTACACCGACGCGCACTGGCGCGACTTCTTCCGCAGCGCCGGTCGCGACGATCTGGCCGCCGACCCGCGCTTCACCGACATCGCGGCGCGTACGCGCCATATCGAAACCCTCTACGAAATCACCGGCGAACTGGTGAGGGAACGCTCCACGGACGACTGGCTCGAGATCTGCGAGGGCCTCCAGATTCCCGTGGCGCGCGTGAACGACCTCGACGAGCTGATTGATGACCCGCACTTGAAAGCCACCGGCTTCTTCGAGCAGGTCAGCGATCCGTCGATGGGCACGCTGCGCTTTCCGGGCGCCCCGGTGCGCTTCGACGGCGAGCGCGCCCGTGCGGCGCTGCCGCCCCGGCTCGGCGAGCACACGCGCGCCGTGCTCGGCGAGGCTGGGCTGGACGCGCAGGACATCGACGCCCTGACGCGCGACGGCGCGGCGTTCGCAGCCAAGCCGCGCTGATACCCCCATTCCAAACAAGATCCACAAGGAGACGAACATGACCCAAGCACAGCCCAAGCGCCTCGGGCAGGGCTACTACTGGCAGGACATCGAGGTCGGGCAGGTTTTCGAGACCTTCCGCCGCACGGTGACGGAGACCGATCTGGTCAACTTCATCTCCACCACCGGCATGCTGGAGGCCATCTTCATCGAGGCCGGCTACGAGGGCGGTGCGATTCAGGGCCGCCCGGTGCCGGCCGCGCTGACCTATGCGCTGATCGAGGGCTTCATCCTGCAGACCATGATCCAGGGCACCGGGCTGGCGATGCTGGAACTGACGCAGAAGATCCACGGCCCGGTGGTGGTAGGCGACACGATCCGCGCCACCGTGACCGTGACCGGCATCCGCCCGACGTCGAAGAGCGGCCGCGCGGTGGTGGATTCGAGCATCGAGGTCTTCAACCAGCGCAACGAGCTGGTGATGACCTACACCGCGCGCCGCCTGCTGGCAGGGCGCTAGCCCGCCGGCGGCGGCCCCCACGCATACCCAGGAGGAGACAACATGCCAGTTCAGAGCAAAAATGCCAGGCATCACCCCACGCTGCGACGCGTCTGCGCCGTCGCCGCGCTGGTCTGCGCGCCGGTCGCCATGTCGGCGCAGGCGGCGGAATTTCCCGATCATCCGATCAAGCTCGTGGTGCCGTTCCCACCGGGCGGCCCGACCGACCTCGTCTCGCGCGTGATCGCCAAGAAGATGTCGGAAGACCTTGGCCAGCAGGTGGTGGTGGACAACCGCCCCGGCGCCAACGGCAATATCGGCGGCGAGATGGTCGCCAAGGCGCCCGCCGATGGCTACACGGTGCTGTACAACACCTCGTCCATCGCACTGAGTCCGGCGCTGTACAAGAAGCTGCCCTACGACGTGAAGCGCGACTTCGCGCCGGTGGCGATGACCGCCATGGTGCCGCTGGTGCTGGAGGTGAACGCGAAGGTGCCCGCGAACACCGTGGCCGAGTTCGTCAGCTGGCTCAAGGCCAACCCCGGCAAGATGACCTACGGGTCGGCCGGCAACGGCAATGTCACGCATCTGGCCGCTTTCCTGTTCCTGCAGGCCAACGGGCTGGACGCGGTCCACGCACCCTACAAGGGCAGCGCGCCGGCCCTGACCGACCTTGCCGGCGGACAGGTGCAGTTCATGACGGACACGATCAACTCGTCGCTGCCATTCATCCGCGACAAGCGCATGAAGGCGCTGGCGGTGACCAGCCTCACGCGCAGCTCGCAACTGCCGGACGTGCCGACCGTGGCCGAAACCGTCATGCCGGGCTTCGAGGTGGGCGCCTGGCAGGGCATGATGGTGCCGGCCAAGACGCCGCCCGAGATCGTCAAGAAGCTCAATGCCGCCACGCTGAAGGCACTGGCCGCGCCCGAGGTGCGCGCCAGCCTGGCCGCGCAGGGCGCCGAGCCGCGCGGGACCAGCCCCGAGGCCTACGGCAAGTACGTGGCCCAGGAGCTGGATCGCTGGCGCAAGGTGGTCAAGGATTCCGGCGTCACGCTGGACTGAAACAGGAGTTCGATGTGAGTGCGCTGTTCGCAACGTTCCAGCTCACGGCGCTGCCGCCGCAGGCTGCGGCCTTCCGTGCCGAGGTCAAGGCCTTTCTCGCCGAACATCTGCCCGCGCTGCCGCCCGATGTGCGCGCGCGCTCGTGGATGGGCTTCGACGCCAGCTTCAGCCGTGCGTTGGCGCGGCGCGGCTGGGTAGGGATCACGCTGCCGGCGGCCTACGGCGGCGCCGGACTCGACGCCTTTTCGCGCTTCGTGCTCGTGGAGGAGCTGCTGGCATGCGGCGCGCCGGTCTCCGCGCACTGGATCGCAGACCGGCAGAGCGGGCCGCTGATCCTGCGCTACGGCAACGACGCCCAGCGCGCCTTCTACCTGCCGCGTATCTGCCGCGGCGAGGCGTTCTTCTGCATCGGCATGAGCGAGCCGAACGCCGGCTCCGATCTCGCCAGCGTCAGCACGCGCGCGGTGCCGCTGCCGGAAGGCGGCTGGCGGCTGAACGGCCGCAAGATCTGGACGACCAATGCCGACCGCTGCCAGTACATGCTGGCGCTGGTGCGCACCTCGGGTGAGGCGGGCGACCGCCAGAAGGGCCTGTCCCAGGTCATCGTGGACCTTGCCGCGCCGGGCATCACGATCCGGCCGATCCACGACCTGGCTGGCGACGCGCATTTCTCGGAAGTGAGCTTCGAGGATGTGACCCTGCCGCCCGATGCGCTGGTGGGGCTGGAAGGCGCGGGCTGGGAGCAGGTCAATGCGGAGCTGGCTTTCGAGCGTAGTGGCCCGGAGCGGCTCTATTCGAGCGTGGTGCTGCTCGATGCATGGATTGCCGCGCTGCGCCGGCTGCCGTCGATCCGGCGCGACACGGTCACCGTCGGGCGGCTGGTCGGCCGGCTCGCCACGCTGCGCGCGATGTCGCTGGCGGTGACGGCGCGGCTCGCCGCCGGGGAAAGCCCGCTGGTGGAGGCCGCGCTGGTCAAGGACCTCGGCACCGAGCTGGAGCAGTCGGTGGGCGCGCTGGCCGAAGCGGCGCTCGGGGAGGATCCGGAACTGGCCGCCGACACGGCGCTGTATCGCACGGCGGCCTACGTCAGCCAGATTTCGCCGACCTATTCGCTGCGGGGCGGCACCCGCGAGATCCTGCGCGGCATGATCGCGCGCGGGCTTGGCCTGCGCTGAAGGAGTTTCGAGATGGATAACGCCTATTCCGACGCGCTGACGGCCCTGCTGCGCGACCACTGCACGCCGGCGCATGTGCGCGCCGTGGAAGCGGGGCAGGGCGCGGCGTCGCTGTGGAACGTGCTGCGCGACAGCGGCTTTGCGGACTGCCTGCTGCCCGAGGACGCCGGTGGCGCGGGGCTCTCGCTGGCGGACGTCGCCCCGCTGTTCTTTACGATGGGCTGGCACGCGATGCCGTTGCCGCTCGCGCAGACGATGTTCGCGCGGGCCGTGCTGCACCGGGCCGGCATCGAATTGCCGGAAGGGCCGATCGCGCTGGCGACGTTTGACGGCGCGCCGCGTACCCATGCGCCGGGTGGGGCGACTGCCGCGTGGTTCGTCGTGCAGGACGGCGGTCAGGGCGCGCTGGTCGCCCGCGAGGCAGCGGACGTATCCGAGACCGGCGTGCACGGCGACCTGACGGTCTCCATCGGCCGCTCCCCGTCAACAACCTTTCCGCTGGCGCCGGGGCTGCTGCGCACGTTGGGCGCCTGCCTGCACGCCGCGCAGATGGCCGGCGCGATGGCGCGCGTCTTCGACATGACCTTGCAGTACGCCAACGACCGCGCGCAGTTCGGGCGGCCTATTGGCAAGTTCCAGGCGATCCAGCATCAGGTCAGCGTGATGGCCGAGCAGGTGGCGGCGGCGCGCGTGGCGGCGCAGATCGCGTGCGCGTCGGACGACGCCTGGCCGGACCGCATGCGCGCAGCGGTGGGCAAGCTCAATGCCAGCGAGGCGGTGACCCCGGTGACCGGCAGCGCCCACGCCGTGCACGGGGCGATGGGCGTGACCGAGGAATACGACCTGCAACTGTTCACGCGCCGCCTGCACGCGTGGCGGCTGGCCGATGGCTCGGAGCGCTACTGGGGCCGGGAGATCGGCGAAGCGGCGTGCGCGGCGGATGCCGGCACGGTCGACCTGATCCGGTCGTGGAGTACCGACGCGGCTTGACGCAGCTACGCCGACGGCACGGTTTCGCGCATCGACGCGCGCTGGTCGAATGTGGCGAACCATTGCGCCAGCGCTGGCGCCTGCGCGCGCCAGTCACGTTCCTGAAAGCGGAAGTCGAGATAGCCCAGCGCGCAGCCGATGGCGACATGCCCGAGCGATACGGCTGACTCGCGCAAGGTGGCCGCTTCGCCGTCGAGCACCGCCAGTGTCGCCGCCAGCTTGGCGGCCCAGGCGTCAAGGATGGGTGCCGATTGCTGCGCCGTCGGGCGTAGCCGCTCGTTGCGCCACAAGACCAGCAGATCGGTCAGCCCATGGCCGATGCCGTGCCAGCGCAGCGCGCGCAGGCGGGCCGCGCGCTCCTGCGGCACCAGCGCCGAGCCGGCAGCGAGGTATTCGCAGATCAGCGTCGATTCGGACAGCACGCCGCCGTCCTCCAGCACCAGCGTCGGGATCTTGTTGAGCGGGTTCACGCCCATCACGTCTGCGTTGCAGGCGGTCATGGCCACCACGGCGTCCGTGCAGCGGATGCGGTCGGCGATGCCCAGTTCGTGCGCGGTCACCATCACGCGCCGCACGAACGGCGAGCGGGGCGACCAGTACAGCGTCATCGTGCTCATGTCATTCTCCGTGGATGTTGTGTTCCTTGACCACGCGGCCCCACTTGGCGGTGTCGTTGCGGATCAGCGTGGTGAACTCGGCGGCGCTGCCAGGGGCGGGGACCAGACCAAGTTGTTCAAGGTTTGTGCGCACGCCGGGGTTGTCCAGCGTGCGGCGCAGCGCCTCGTTCACGCGCTTCACCACATCAGGCGGCGTGCCGGCTGGCCCCATCATCCCGTACCAGTTGCTGGCCTCTACGTTGGCGATGCCCAGCTCGCCGAGCGTCGGCACATCGGGCAGGAGGCCGAGCCGCTTCGGCGCCGCCACGCCAATCGGCCGCAGCCGCTTGCTGGTGATGAACGGCATCAGCCCGGACGCATCGCCAAAGAACGCATCCACCTGACCGCCGAGCGTGTCGGTGATGGCCGGTGCGGCGCCCTTGTAGGCCACGTGCAGGAAGTTCACGCGCGTGGCTGCCTTGAACAGCTCGATGGTCATATGCGGCATGCTGCCGACGCCGGTGGAGGCCAGGCTCGGCGGCTTGGCCGCCTGCTGCGCCTGCTTGACGAATGCCGCAGCGTTGGCGGCGGGCGCGTCGGGCTTCACGACCAGCACTTCGGGCGTGTTCACCACCAGCGAGATCGGCGTCAAGTCCTTCTGCGGGTTGTAGGGCAGGCTGGCGTAGAGCGACGGGTTGATGACGATGGCCCCGGCGCTGGTCAGGAACAGCACCGAGCCATCGGTGGGCGACTTCGCCACGAAGCTCGCCGCGATGGCGCCGTTGGCGCCGGGGCGGTTGTCGATGACGACGGTCTGCTTGAGTTCGAGTTCCAGCTGGCGCGAGATGGCGCGCGCCAGCGAATCAGCAGGGCCGCCGGCCGGGAATGCGACAACGAGCCGCGTGATGGGCGCCGCGTGGGCGACGGGTGCAGTGGCAAGGGTGGCCAGCGTGGCCAGGGCCGCGAGCGCGAACGCCGGGGCAAGCATGCGGATGCGCATGGGGGTCTCCTCCAGATTGACAGGGTCGGTGGCGCGCGGGTCTAGCCGCCCACGGCGCCTTGCGTGTTGACGTACAGCGAATAGATCGACGTGCAGGACGCCATGAACAGCCGGTTGCGATGCCGCCCGCCGAAGCAGAGGTTGGCGCAGCGCTCGGGCAGCGAGATATGGCCGATGGCCTCGCCCTGTGGCGAGAACACGCGCACGCCGTCCAGTTCCGGCGTGCCCATGCCCCAGCCGCACCAGAGGTTGCCGTCCACGTCCACGCGGAAGCCGTCCGGCGTGCCGGGGCCGGCATCGACCAGCACGCGCGACTCGCCGAGCCGGCTGCCGTCGCCGCTGACCTGGAAGGCGCGGATGCGGCGCGGGCGGGCGCGCGATTCGATCACGTACAGCGTGGATTCGTCGGGCGAGAAGGCCAGGCCGTTCGGCCCGCTGACGTCGTCGGCCATCACGGTGGCGGTGCCGGTAGCGGGATCAAAGCGGTAGATGCGCTCCGGCTGCTCGGCTTGCGCGCGCTCGCCCTGGTAGTAGCCGGCGATGCCGAACGGCGGATCGGTGAACCAGATCGAGCCGTCGGACTTCACCACCACGTCATTGGGCGAGTTGAGCGGCTTGCCGTCGACGCTGTCAATCAGCACCGTGATGCGCCCGTCATACTCGGTGCGCGTGATGCGGCGGCCACCGTGCTCGCAGGTGATCAGGCGGCCCTGGCGGTCACGCGTGTTGCCGTTCGCATGGCCGGAGGGCGCGCGGAACACGCTTACCGCGCCGGTTTCTTCCTCCCACTTCATGATGCGGTTGTTCGGGATATCGCTCCAGAGCAGGTAGCGGCCATCGCCGAACCAGACCGGGCCTTCGTTCCAGCGCCCGCCGGTGGCGATGCGCTCCACGGCGGCCAGCACCAGGCGGTAGTGCTCGAAGGCGGGCTGCAGGACCTGGACGGCGGCGTCCGGATAGCGGCCGATGGGCATGCGGTCGTTGTCGTGCATGGGGGTTCCTGTTTCAGGCATAGAGCCGGGCGGGGTTGTGGCGCAGCACGGCGTCGGCGGTGGCGGCGTCGCCGCACAGCGCGCGAATCCAGGCCAGCAGTTGCGCCTCGTCGGGCCGGGGATAGCGGATGTTCGGGTGCGGCCAGTCGGTGCCCCAGATCGCGCGGTCCGGCGCGGTGTCCAGCAGGGCGCGCGCTACGCGCACGGCATCGAGATAGGGCGCGATGCCGTCGGTGATGCGGTCAGGCCCGGAGAGCTTGATCCACAGGTGGGGCAGGGCGAGGGTCTCCTGGAGCCGCGCGAAGCTGGCATAGGCCACGCCGTCGCGCGCCTGCACGCGTGCCATGTGGTCGATCACGAGCGGTACGCCCAGCGGGGCCAGCACCGCGAGCGCGCCCAGTACATCGTCGATCTGGCCGTGTAGCAGCGCGTGCCAGCCGTACGGGCGAATCCGCTCCAGCACGGCGCGCATCTGGCCCATGTCCGGCGCGCCGCCGAGGTGGGACATCAGGCCGAGGCGGATGCCCCGTACACCGCGCGCCGCCATGTCGGCAAGCTGGGCTTCGTCGATATCGGGATCGATGGTCGCAATGCCGCGATAGGCCCCGTCGGTCGTATCCAGCGCGGCAAGCAGCGCGCTGTGATCGTTGCCATAGCAGGCGCCCTGCACGATCACGCCATGGGCGATGCCGAGCGCGGCGTGGATCGCCCGGATCTCGGCAAACGGCGCGGGCGGCGGCGTGTAGATGGGGTTGGGGGGCAGCGGATGGGCGTCGTAGGGGCCAAAGATATGGAAGTGGCAGTCCCAGATGCCCGAGGTGCTGGCGGCAGAAGTCGGCATATTGGTGTCAGTCGGAGCGCGCGCCGGTTTCCTTGACCACGCGGGTCCAGCGCGCATATTCGTTGCGGATCAGCGCGCCGTACTGCTCTGGCGTGCCGCCGGTGGCTTCGGCGCCCTGCGCGTGCAGCGCGGCGAGCGTGTCGGGGTCCTTCAATACGGCGGCCACCTCGCGGTGAATCCGTGTAACGACGGTAGTGGGCAGGCCGCGCGGCGCCACGATGCCCTGCCACGTGCCGGAGTCGAACCCGGGCGCGATGGTTTCGGCCAGCGTGGGCACATCGGGCAGCACGGAGACGCGCCGCGCCGTGGTGGCCGCAATCGCGCGCAGCCTGCCGTCCTGGATGAACGGCAGCGCGGCGTTGAGGCTGCCGGACATCATGAAGTCCAGCCGGCCGGAAAGCAGGTCTGGCAGCGCGGCGGCGTTGCCCTTGTAGGGGATATGGTTGAACTGCGTGCCCGTGCGCGCGGCAAACAGCACGCTGGTCAGGTGGTCGATGGTGCCGTTGCCGGACGAGCCGAAGCTCATCTGCCCGGGCCGCGCCTTCAGTTGCGCGAGGAAGTCCTTGGGCGTGCGGATCGGCGAGGCGGCGTTGACGATCACCACCAGCGGCACCGTGGCCACGTACGCCACCGGCGTGAAGATCTCGGTCGGATTCAGCGCGGGCTTCTGGAACAGCGCCGGCGAGATGGCGATCGACGAGCTGTTGTAGAGCAGCGTGTAGCCGTCCGCGGCGGACTTGGCGACCTGCTCCGCCGCGATATTGCCGCCCGCGCCGGGCCGGTTCTCGACCACGACCTGCTGGCCCAGCCGTTCCCCAAGCTTGCGCGCGATCACGCGGGCGATGATGTCGGTGGGGCCGCCCGGCGAGAACGCCACGACCATGCGGATCGGCTTGTCGGGGTAGGTGTCGGCCTGGGCGGCCTGCGCGAAAGAGGGAAGGCCGAGGCTGGCCGCCAGGAACGTGGCCAGCAGGATGCGTCGCCGGGAAGCGGCGGCGCGCGGTGTCGATGCCATGAGCGGGTGTCTCCTCTATCTGTTTTTATATGCTGCTCAGTCGCAGCGCACGCTCATCCCGCCATCGACGACGATCTCGGTGCCGGTGACGAAGCGTGCTTCGTCCGAGGCGAGGAACAGGGCTGCGTTGGCGGTGTCGCGCCCGTCGCCCATGAAACCGAGCGGGATGCGGGCCTGGCGCTGGGCCAGCAGGGCGTCCACGTTGCCGCCGGCGCGCTGGCCGGCCAGGCGGGCTTCGACCATCGGCGTATGCATCTGGCCGGGAATCACGGTGTTCACGCGTACGCGTTTCGGGGCGTACTGCACGGCCACCACGCGCGAAAACTGGATCACGGCGGCCTTGGCCGAGGCGTAGCCCACCTGCGCGGCGCCAGTCCAGCGGATGCCGGACGTGGACGCCGTGTTGACGATGGCGCCGCCGCCCTGTGCCTCCATGTGCGGCAGCACGGCCTTGCAGGTCAGGAACACGCTCTTGAGGTTGAAGTCGAGCTGGGCGTCCCAGGTCTCCTCGCTCAGTTCCACGGGGCCGCCCTTGGCCGAGCCGCCCACGTTGTTGACCAGCACGTCCACCCGGCCGAAGCGGGCGATACAGGCATCGACCATGGCGTTGACCGCGGCGGCGTCGGTCACGTCGCAGCAATGGGCTTCCACGTCGCCGTCGATGGCGCGCACGCGCTCCAGGGTTTCGGCCATGGCGTCGGCGCTCTTGTCGACGGCGAAGATGCGCGCGCCTTCCTCGGCAAACCGCACGGCAACGGCGCGGCCGTTGCCCCAGCCCGGGCCGACGCAGCCCGCGCCGGTCACGATGACGACTTTGCCTTCGAGTCTCTTGGACGATGTGGATGACATGTTTCGGGATTCCTGTTCAGAGCGGATCGAGTTCGCTGGGCGTGCCTTCGGGCGGCACCACCTCGAACGCGTTGATGGTCATCGAGATCAGCGTGTAGTAGCCGGCGAGGCCGACGAGGTCCACCACGCCGTCCTGGCCGAGCACGTCGATGGCGTGCTTGTAGAGCGTGTCGGGAATGCGGCGCGTCTGGTCGAGGCTCTGCATCACGGCATGGACCACGGCCTCGTCCTCGTTGGCGAAAGCCGGGGTGCGGCCGGTGCGGATGGCTTCGACCACCTCAGGCTGCACGCCGGCCTTCAGCGCCAACGGCTTGTGGGCGTACCACTCGTACTCGGCGCGCCAGGCGCGGGCCATGCAGAGGATGGCCAGCTCGGACAGGCGCGGCGGCAGGGAGGAGTGGTAGCGGCAGTATTGGCCCAGCGCCTGGGCGGTGGCGGCGAGCTGGGGGCGTTGCAGCCAGACCGCCAGCGGTCCGCGGACGCCACCGCGCGGGCCGCCGGCAATGGTGTCGTGCACGGCGCGCTGGGCAGGGGTCATGGCGTCCAGCGCCAGGTTGGGGATGCGGGGCATTGCGCCTGTCTCCGGAATTGTAGGGTTGTCTTGGAATCCGGCCATTGTGCAAATGGCGTTTGGATGCGTCCAATATATTTTTGGGAACAGACTGATTCCAAAATAGAATGACTTGCGCCGCTGTCCGGTGGCGCACGCAAGGGGCGGGAAGCATGAAAGCGACGATGGAGATTCGGGACCTGCGCATGTTCATGGCGCTGGCGGAGGAACTGCATTTCGGCCGCGCGGCGGAGCGGCTGCGCATCTCGCAGCCGCCGCTGACCAAGCACATCCAGCAGCTCGAGGAACAGCTTGGCGTGATGCTGTTCGACCGCAACAAGCGCAGTGTGCGGCTGACGCCGGCCGGCGCGGCGCTGGTGCAGGAGGCGCGGCGCATCCTGAATCAGGCCGAGGTGGCCTTGCAGGTGGTGCGGCGCGCACAGCAGGGCGAGACCGGCACGCTGCGCATCGGCTTCGTGGCGGCAGTGGTCTACATCGGCATCGAGGCGCTGTTCGCCCGGCTGCATCGCGAACTGGCGGGCGTGGAAACGGTGTGGGAGGAGATGGGCTCGTCAGAGCAGGTGGAGGCGCTGCGCAAGGACCGCATCGACCTGGGCTTCGCGCAGGTGCCGATGGGGGTGGGCGAGATGGCGGCGCACCTCGTGGCCAGTGTGCCGCTGGCGGCGGCGCTGCCCGCCACGCACCGGCTGGCCGGTCGGGCGAAGATCGACGTGGCGGCGCTGGCCGACGAGCCGTTCATCGTGATTCCCCGGGAGAGCGCGCCGGGCTACTTCGACCTGACGGCGGCCACCTGCCTGGCCGGCGGCTTCAGCCCGAACTTCCGCCACTACGCCAAGCACCTGCTGTCCGTCATCAGCCTGGTGGCGCTGGGCCGGGGCGTGGCGCTGGTGCCGCGCACGCTCGGCACGGCGGCGGTGCCCGGTGTGGTGCTCAAGCCGCTCACCGGGCCGCCGGCGCACGCGCAGTACTCGGCGATCTGGCATCCGGGGAACCCGTCGCCGGTGCTGGCGCGTGCGGTGGAATTGCTGGGGGCGGGCGGCCTCAGATGATCGTATCGACCACGCCGCCATCCACCCGCAGCGCCGCGCCGGTGGTGGCCGATGCCTGCTTCGAGCACGCGTAGACGATGATATTGGCCACTTCCTCCACCGTGGCCGCGCGCTGGATCAGCGACGAGCTGCGGTGCGCCTTGACGAAGTCGGCCGCCACTTCCTCGGCGCTCTTGCCGGTCTTGGCAATCTCGTCCTTGAGCATTGCCTCCACCCCTTCGGACAGCGTCGGCCCCGGCAGCACCGCGTTGACCGTCACGCCGGTGCCCGCCAGCCGCTTGGCCAGCCCACGCGAGATGGCCAGCTGGGCGGTCTTGGTGACCCCATAGTGGATCATTTCCACCGGGATATTGATCCCGGACTCCGACGCGATGAACACGATCCGGCCCCATTTCCGGGTGGCCATGCCTTGGGCGTAGGCGCGCGAGAGCCGCACGCCGGTCAGCACGTTGACGTCGAAGAAGCGCGTCCATTCGCTGTCGGGGATGTCGAAGAAGTCCTGCGGCTGGAAGATGCCGAGGTTGTTCACGAGGATGTCGAGGTCGGGATGGGTGCCGACGAGCTTGTCGCACACCGCCGCATCGACCAGATCGCCGGCAAAGCCTACCGCCTGGGCGTCTGGCACGGCGGCTTTCAGCTTGGCCAGCGCCTGTTCCACGCTGGCGCTGCTGCGGCCGTTGACGATGACGCGCGCGCCGGCCTCGGCGAGCCCCTTGGCCGTGGCAAAGCCGATGCCGGCCGTGGAACCCGTGACGAGGGCGGTCTTGCCCGATAGATCGATCTTCATGGCGACTCCATTCAACTGGGTGGAAAGAAAGGAACGGGCCCCGCGCGGGGCAACCCGACAAGTGTAGGAGGAAATGAAAAGGGCCGCGTTGCCGCGGCCCTTCCGTCACTGAGTCACTGGCTGTCCGGTATTAGTGGAACAGCTTCAGCGCCTGGGTGATGGTGTTGGACACCCCCCAGACCAGCGGCACCAGCACATAGAGCCAGAACACCGCCAGCAGACCCGTATTGGTCGGTTGCGCGTTGAGAGATTGGTTTTCCATGGATGACTCCGTTCTAGATACTTAGTGCGCGCCGCCCGCCACACCGGCCATGCCGGCCACGTCGGCGTCGCTCATGTGGTGCTTCTCGCTGACGCGCGAGACCAGCAGGTTGGCCAGGAAGCCGATAACCAGCAGGGCGGCCATGATGTGCAGCGTCATCGTGTACGCCGCGCCACCGGTCACGCCGTGCGCCACCTGGTATTCGCGGATGTAGTTCACCAGCACCGGACCGGCGATGCCGGCGGCGGCCCAGGCGGTCAGCAGACGGCCATGGATGCCGCCCACGTAGGCCGTGCCGAACATGTCGGCCAGGTAGGCCGGGATGGTGGCGAAGCCGCCGCCGTACATCGACATGATGACGCAGTAGGCCAGCACGAACAGCGCGATGCTGCCGGCGCCACCCAGTTGCGGCACCAGCCAGTACAGCACGGCACCCAGCGCGAAGAACACGAAATAGGTGTTCTTGCGGCCGATCCAGTCCGACGACGAGGCCCAGAAGAAGCGGCCACCCATGTTGAACAGCGACAGCAGGCCCACGAAGCCCGCGGCGGCAGCCGGGGTGACCGAGCCCTTGAAGCTTTCCTGGATCATCAGCGAAGCCTGGCCGAGCACGCCGATGCCGGCGGTCACGTTCAGGAACAGCACCACCCACAGCAGGTAGAACTGGGGCGTTTTCAGCGCCTGGTCGATGTGCACGTGGTTACGCGTGATCATCTTGTTGGTGGTGACCGGCGGGGTCCAGCCAGCAGGCTTCCAGCCGGGCGGCGGGACGCGGATGGCCAGCGAGCCGATGGTCATCGAGATGAAATAGCCCACGCCCATGACCAGGAAGGTCTGGGTCACGCCGACCGAGGTGGCGCTCTTGAAGGTGTTCATCAGCGCCACGGACAGTGGCGCGGCGATCATCGCGCCGCCGCCGAAGCCCATGATGGCCATGCCGGTGGCCATGCCGCGGCGGTCCGGGAACCAGCGGATCAGCGTGGAGACCGGCGAGACATAGCCGAGGCCGAGCCCGATCCCCCCGAGCACGCCGTAGCCGAGGTAGAGCAGCACGATCTGGTGCGTATAGACCCCGAGGGCCGAAACCAGGAAACCGCCGCCGAAGCAGCAGGCCGCCGTGAACATGGTCTTGCGCGGGCCCACGCGTTCCAGCCATTTGCCGGCGAAGGCGGCGGAAATGCCGAGGAAGAAAATGGCCAGCGAGAAAATCCAACCCAGCGTGGTCAGTTTCCAGTCGTCAGCCGCAGATTCGGTAATACCGATGACCTTGGAAAGGGGGGCATTGAATACCGAGAAAGCATAGGCCTGGCCAATGCAGAGGTGCACCGCCAGCGCGGCGGGCGGGACCATCCAACGGGAAAATCCCGGTTTGGCGTAGGTCGCTTCCTTGGAAAAGAACGGCGCTCGCCCGTAGGACGGGCTGCCACCATCGTTGATCACGCTGCTCATGTTGAACATTCTCCGGGACATGGGAATACCGGGTAGTTCGTCCCCACTGGCCTGGCGCGCCCGGCTGCTCTGGCGGCAGCGCGGTTGACCCCGTC
Organism: Cupriavidus sp. 10L43_2; assembly: GCF_056395265.1. Lineage (NCBI taxonomy): Bacteria > Pseudomonadati > Pseudomonadota > Betaproteobacteria > Burkholderiales > Burkholderiaceae > Cupriavidus > Cupriavidus sp. 10L43_2. The sequence goes on along the minus strand of NZ_JBFTJE010000004.1, from coordinate 216,238 downwards.
ACGCCCTGGACGAATTACCCCCAGAAATGTCGGTGCCCCCGGGCTTTGAGAGGGTTTGTGGCCCCGGGGCGGTCCGACAATTACTACACGGTGGAAACGGGGGCCGCACACACCGGACGTGCGTGCGCAACGGACCTGGGGGGTCCGGCATCGAGGGCGAAGGAAGGCGTGCTGCGTCCCGTTTCGAAATGACTCATTTGGATTTCCAGATTGGGGCGTGCAATATATGTCGCGAATAACATATATCACCGTGGAAAATATTATTCGCCGAACCTTATCCGCCCTTATTCAGGACTTCAATAGGCTAAAGATGACATATTCCCGTTGCGCGTGAATTGCGGGCGTTGATCGGGAATTGGACTGGATGGTGCCCTGGGGGCGTGGGATTTTTGCCACATGACCGGGCCACCCGGCAGTGCGGATGGCCCGGGTACATCAGGACATCAACCCAGCTTGACGCTGGTGGCATCCGCGGTCAGGTAACCGACGGCGGAGCCGAACTTGTCCTTGTAGTTGGCACGCACGAGCGGATCGAGCGTGGTCTTCACGCCGGCGGGCATGGTGCTGATGAATTCACCCGCGTGCTGGAAGTTGCTCATGATGTAGGTCCAGCCGTTGAGTTCGTCCACGGCGTGCAGGCCCGTCGACTCGCCGCCAGACGGCACCGACATCAGGCGGCTCAGCTTCTTCGTATCGATGTTGTACGCCCACAGGAAGTTGTTGGCGTGCTGGCCGCTGTCTTCGCCGATGAACAGCGTGCGCAGCTTTTCCGAGAACTTCAGGTTGTCCGGGTTGCCGATCGTTTCCGGATCCGCCGTGTTGCCCAGCGCGTCAGCGGCGATGTCCTTGCCGGCGATCAGCGCCTTGGTGTGCACCGGCACCCATTCGCTGCTGATGGCAGCGCCGCTGGTGTCGGTCTGGCCACCGGTCAGGTTGTGCTGCATCACCACGCCGGCCTTCAGCGCGGCCGGCACGCTGATGTTGCTGGCGGCGTTCCAGCCCTTGGCGTTGTTCAGCACCATCGAGTCCTGAACGTTCTGCAGGGCGGAATAGGCGATCTTGTCCTTGATGTTGACCGTGGTGCCTTCCATCTTGGTGAAGCCCATGCTGCCGCCGGCCAGGTAGGCGTAGCGGTGGGTTTCCAGGAACGCGGCGACGTGCTCCTTGCCCGGCACGACCTTGACCCATTGGGCAATGCCGTTCGCGAAGATCTTGGTGTAGCTGGCGTCCACCGGGTCCGCCCACTTCACGTCCATGATGTCCTGCGGACGGTGCGACTTGGCCATGGCTTCCACCTCGGCGCTGGTGGCGTGGCCGAGCTTGATCCAGGTCAGCGCGGCGCCAGCGGCGGCCGGATCGACCGAGAAGCCCGAACCCACCTTCGCCACGTACAGCGTGCCGGCGGACAGGTCCTTCTCCTTGTCGGCGATGAACATGAACATGGCGCTGTTGGTGGCGTCATCGCCCATCAGCACGGTGCGGTTGTCCGGCATCACCTGCACGAGTTCGTGCGAGATGCGGCCCAGGCAGTAGTGCTTCTTGATCGAGCCTGTGCCGTCCGCGTTCACCGTGACTTCCGGCAGGTGGCCGTACAGGTACGGGTTCAGCGGAATGCTCCCGTTGCCGTACAGGTTGGTGGAGTACTTGGCGTACTGCGCGATCAGGGCGGCGTCCGTGGTCCACGGGTCCGGCTCGTACTCTTCGCTGGAAAGGTGGGTGTTCCACGGCGACAGGCTCGCGCCGCAGGTAATCCACAGGCCGTTGGCGCTGGAGGTGTCGACGTTGTGGTACTTGACCAGCGACAGCTTGCCGGTGGTCGGGTTCTGGTCGAGCGTGAGGATGGCGATCGGCGACGGCAGGCAGCCGTAGGTGCTCACGCCGGCCTGGTCGGCCGTGTTGTATTCGAACTGGACCACGGCGAACACGGTGTTGCCGGTCACGCCGGCCACCTTGGCACCGTCGATCTTCAGCAGCGACGTGCCGTCCGGCGAGTCGGAGAAGAACTGGCGTTCCTTGCCGGCCACCGAGACGTCCGTGATCGGCTGGTTATTGATGTTGACGTAGCCGCCGGCCAGGATCTTGCCGCCGTTGCCGTCAGGCACCTGGTCGCCGGTGATGAAGAACGGCTGGTAGGCCAGCTTGTAGGTCTGGCTGGTGCCGTCGCTCATGGTCACCTTGAGCGACGAGCCCACCGTGGTGGTGGACATCGCGGCCGGATCGGCCAGCGTCGGCGCGGCCATGCCCGTGAATTCGGCGGAGGCGAACGTCGCGGGGGTGGCGCCCGGCGTGGCGGGCGTGTTCGGCGTACCCGGCGTGGCAGCGTCGCTGTCGCCGCCGCAACCGGCCAGCAGGGAAATGGAACCCATGCCCAGCGGCAGCATCGGCGCGCCGGCGAGGAGTTTCAGGGCCTTGCGGCGCGATGCGTTGAGTTTGTCCAGCATTTTCTCGTCCTTTTTTGTGTGGTCGGCAACCCGATGGCAAGGCTCGCCATGTCGCCGAGTGGGAACGACCTCTAATCGTTCAGGCCGGACGCCATGCTATGAACGGAGTGTGACAAGGTGTTGAAAGCGCAATAACCATCACTTGATTGCGCACCCGGGGCGTCGCAAAAGTGCAAAAAAGGTGGGCGATCATGGTCGCCCCAAATGTCTCTCAACCTGGAGTGCCGGGTATGCATTGATGTACAGACATGATGTAACGAAACCGTCATTTGTGATCGCTAGTATCTGCCCCGGCAAGTCGCCGCCGGGACAACAGAAGCCCGGCGGTCTCCCTGACAACTGGAGGTCTCTATTCATGTCGTACATCACCGATAAGTTCCGCGCACCGCGCCGCGAAGCCCAGGGCTCGGTCACCGTGCCTGGCCAGACGCTGGAGGAAATCGTTGCCGCCAACCCCGAGCGCCGCAAGGTGCTGCGTGGCGGGCTGGGCCTGTCGCTGCTGTCGGCATTCGGCAGCGGCAGCCTGCTGGCGGCCTGTGGTGGCGATGATGATCCCGCTCCGGCTCCCGCGCCGGCGCCGGCTCCTGGACCCGGCGCGGCCCCAACGCCGACCCCGGTGCAGCCGCTGGACTACAGCATCAACTTCACGCCGGTGGCCGACAAGGTGACCGCCGACACCGTGACGCTGCCGACCAACTACTCGTATACCGTGCTGTTCTCGGCGGGCGACCCGGTGGAAGCGGGCTCGGTGGGCTACACGGGCGCGTTCCAGTCGTCGGCCGAAACCGAGCGCCAGGCCGGCGGCAACCACGACGGCATGCACTACTTCGAGATCCCGGGCACGGACCCGCAGAAGGGCGGCCTGCTCGTGATGAATCACGAAGCCATGGATAGCGCCATCCTGTTCCCGGGCTCGTACAACGCCGGCACCGCCACGCCCGAGCAGAAGCGCCTGGCGCTGTCGTCGGTTGGCGTGTCCGTGATCGAGGTCGAGTTCGTCGCCAACACCTGGCAGGTCAAGAAGAACTCGACGTACAACAAGCGCTACACCGGCAACTCGCTGTATCGCGTCTCCGGCCCGGCCGCCAGCGTGGTGGGCGGTACCGTGGTCGGTACGCTGAACAACTGCTCCAGCGGCCACACGCCGTGGGGCACCTACCTGACCTGCGAAGAAACCACCGATAACTACCTGGACCCGACGCAAGCCGAGGAAGGCTACGGCTGGGTGGTGGAGATCGATCCGCTGCAGCAGATCTCGGGCATGCCGGTCAAGCGCACCGCCATGGGCCGCTTCGACCATGAGAACACCGCGTTCATGACCGATTCGAGCAATCGCGTGGCGTTCTACATGGGCGACGATGGCACGCCGGGCTGCATCTACAAGTTCATCCCGAGCACCGCTTTCGACGCGACCAATCGCCTGAACAACGCCAGCCTGCTCGACAACGGCACGCTGTACGTGGCCAAGTTCAATGCCGACGGGTCGGGCGACTGGATCGAACTGACCCAGGGCAAGAATGGCCTCGTGGCGGGTGCCTCGGACCCCGGCAATTTCACGCAGTCGGTCGTGCCGCCGGCGCCGGTGGCAATCGACTTCAATACACAGGCCGACGTGCTGATCAACACCAAGGCCGCCGCGCGCGTGGCCGGCGGCACGCTGATGGACCGCCCGGAGTGGATCACGGTGGGCCTGGACCGGACGATCTACTGCACGCTGACCAACAACGGTGGCCGCCAGGTGACCGACGCGGCCAACCCGCGCGTGACCAACTCGCACGGCCACATCGTCCGCTGGAAGGAAACCGGCGATTCGCCGCTGGCGGTCAAGTTCACGTGGGAAATCCTGCTGCTGGCCGGCGACCCGTCCATCGCGGCGGCGAACCTGAAGGGCAACATGGTGGGCGACACGTTCTCGAGCCCGGACGGCATCCGCGTGGACCCGAAGGGCCGCCTGTGGGTGCAGACCGATGCGGGCACGGGCACCAGCGTGACCGACATCTTCGGCGCCAATTCGATGCACTACGTGGATCAGGCCACGCGCGAGGTGAAGCGCTTCCTGGTCGGCCCGCACGGCTGTGAAATCACCGGTCTCGCGTACACGCCGGATCTGACGACGTTCTTCGTGAACATCCAGCATCCGAACGACAAATGGCCGAGCGCCAGCCTCCCGGCACGCTCGTCCACGGTCGTCATCCGGCACAACGAAGGCAAGCCGATCGGCGCCTGATACAGGCGCACGGGCGGCATAGTGGGTGCCGCCCGATCGGCACATTGACACGCCGCGGTCCGCAGGGATCGCGGCGTTTTTTTAGGTTCGGCACGCTTAGAACTTGTGGCGAACCCCCACACGCGCCACCACCTGTCGCGTCGTGGACGACTGGCTTCCCGTTGCGCCGTCATAGACATCGGCCCGGGCACCACCTGCGGATTGCTGATAGATGCCCATCAGATAGACGTCGGTGCGCTTCGAGAAGTAGTAGTCCAGCAGTGCGTTGAGCTGATGGTACTTAGGGCTCCCGCCCGTGGCGTCGACCTTGGCCCGTGTAAAGGTGTATCCGAGCGTCGTCTGCAGGACTGGCGTGAAATAGTATCGACCCCAGATTTCGTAGTTGTCGAACTTCACGGTATTGCCGGTGACGCCGTTGGCATCGTCAAAGCTGACATGCGAGAAGTCCATGCCGATAAGGCCGGCCTGGCCGAACGAATAGGTGCCGCCGGCCGCGTACGTTTCCATGTTCGAGGGATTGCCGACATAGCCGAACGGCCCACGACCCGATACGCCAGGATTCGTCGTGCTGGGGGCCCAGTTGCCATCGGGAAACTGGGTCGCCGGGTTGCGTGCGTAGAAGTATGCGGCGCCAAGATAGACGGGGCCGCTGCCATAGCTGGCGCCCGCGCCGACCGTGCTGTTGCCGCGATAGTTGCCCGCCTGCTCGCCGAATGCGTAGAGTGCCTCGAAGGTAAGCCCGCCCAGCGGCGCGGTGACGTACTTGACGGCGTTACTGACGCGGAAACCGTTGTTGCTGTTGTCGATGTCACCCGCATGGGAGAAGAAGGCGCCGCTCGAGCCGTTCATCACAGCCGGCTGCACCAGGTCGGCTACGGGATCGTACTGGCGGCCGACAGTGACGGTACCGTATTTGCTGTCGGATAGCCCGACATACGCCTGCCGGCCGAAGATCAGGCCACCTTGTCCAAGCTTGCCGGTATCGACATTGAAGCCGCTTTCGAGTTGAAAGATCGCCCTGACGCCCTGGCCGAGATCTTCCGCGCCCTTTATCCCCCAGCGACTCCCCTGGGCCACGCCGCTCTGTACCTGCCAGAACTGGTGCCCGCCTGCATTGTTGGTAAAGGTGATGCCTGCGTCGATAATGCCATACAACGTCATGGCATTTTGCGCCGACACGGGGCTCGCCGCTGCACTCATTAATCCCAGTGCGATAAGCGACTTCTTCATATTATGGTCCTCCGAGATACTAGTGGAAAGGTATGCGCGCAAGCATCCGGGAGAGATGTACCATTATGGAGTGCTGTTCCATAATGGTGCAGGTGTTGTGGGCGGATGCACCGGATTTGAGCTTCTCTTTTCTCTTGAGCCTTGTCCGGAGAACGGTTATCCAGAAAATCTCGATGCCGTCTTGTGCGTGGCCGGATTTTTCACGTCCCCATATTCGCAGTCCACTCATTTACCTTCTTGATACAGAAGCGGAGCTTATAGGTGTATATCAGGGAAATTGAGGCATTTCGGGCGGTCATCACGTCGGGATCGACCGGCAAAGCGGCCCGGTTGCTTGGGGTGTCCCAGCCGGCCGTGAGCCAGGCCATCCGCAAGCTTGAGGAGTTGGCCGAATTGCGTCTGTTCGACCGGATTGGCGGCCGCCTGCAGCCGACCCAGGAAGCGCACGCGCTGATGACGGAGGTGGACAAGTTTTTCGTCGGCTACGAGGCTATCGAACACCGCATCCGAAGCCTGAGAATGTTCGGCGTCGGGCGGCTATCGGTGGCCTCGTACCCAGCCTTCGGCGTTTCCTTCGTGAGCCGGGCAATCGCCGCCTTCGCGCCGCAAAAGCGAGATGTGCGAATGTCTCTGCAGGTCGGCAGTTCGAAGGAGGTCTTCCAGCTCGTCTCCGCTGGCCTGGTTGATTTCGGGCTCATGAATGATGAGGTGGCGACCCAGAGTGTCGAACATTCGGTGTTTTCGACGTTTTCCGGCGTGGTTGCCATGTCGCCTGAACACCCGCTGCGCGCGCGGCGGGTGATTCAACTGGGCGACCTCGCTTCGGACGCCTTCATCGACATGAACCCGGAGGATCTGGGTAGGACTCGCCTCGAGAGCGCGCTGGTCGAACATGGCGTGACGCTCCGCCGTGTCATCGAGACGCCGCTCTCGGCGACTGCCTGTGAGTTGGCACTGGCGGGAGTTGGCCTGGCGCTGGTCAATCCGATTGCGGCGCTGGACTATATGGCGCGCGGACTTGTGGTCCGCCGCCTGGCAGTGGCGATCGATGCGCGCACGCTGCTCATCATGCGACCGGGGCGGCCGGTTTCCACGAACGGGCAGGAGTTCCTGAGGTACCTGCGCCTGCAACTTCAGTCTGAGACCGACAAAATCAACAGATATCTGGATGCCTAATCCCGCCCCCGGCCGGAAAGCTTATCCAATACCCTGATGGGGATTCCACTGATTGCGATATTCCAGATAGCGAATATCTGGATTTTCCCGGGCGCAAGGCAAGGTGATATGGCTCATTGGCCAATAAGCCAGGCTTCTCGATTGAAAAGTCCCGCAGGTGGATGGATTTGAAATCGTGGTGAAAAATGCTGGCACATATTCACTGGCATTGAAAAATGAGCACGCCACCGGCCGACTACCGTAACCAACCTTTTGAGAGTCTTTCTCCTGGTGTATTCAGGGCGTCCACGATCGTATTCGATTCGTATGAAGATTTCGTTGCGCGAAAATCACGCCAGCCAGATGGATTCAGCTACGGGGTGACTGGTACCCCGACCCACCGCGAGCTGGAGGGCAGGATCGCGGCGCTGGAAGGCGCCAGCCACTGCGTCGTTGTTCCGTCTGGGCAGGCCGCGCTGGTCAGCGCGATCATGCCATTCGTCAAAAGCGGCGACCACATCCTGATTTCCGACGCGTGCTATGGCGGCCTGAAGGCCTTCGCGGGCGACTGGCTGGCCCGTCTTGGTGTGGATGTCGATGTCTATCCGGCCGACATCGGCAGCGACATCGCTTCCTACATCCTGCCGTCGACACGGATGATCTGCCTCGAGTCTCCGGGGACGGTGTCGATGGAAATGCCCGATGTACCGAAAATTGCCGCCGAGGCCCGGCGGCGCGGCATCCTCACCATGATGGACAACACCTGGGCGAGTCCGCTTGGGTTCCAGCCGCTCCTGCATGGTGTGGACATGAGTATCGAGGCCGCCACGAAGTTCTTCGGCGGGCATTCCGACCTGCTGATGGGTGCGATCAGCACGAACGACTTCACGCTGTACGAAAAACTGCGCGAGGCGCAAGCCACCCTGGGCCTTGCCGTGAGTGCGGACGACTGCTTTTTGGTGTTGCGCGGTCTGGAGACGTTCCCCTTGCGCTTCGCCGAGCAGGGCAGGCGCGCACTGGAGGTGGCGCAATGGATGCGGCACCACCCAGTTGTCGATCGCGTGCTGTTCGCTGCCTTGCCAGACGACCCCGGGCATACGATCTGGAAGCGGGACTTCACGGCTGCCGGGTGCCTATTCTCATTCGTGCTCAAACCTGCCCCGGAACAGGCGGTCGCAGCGTTCTTCAACGCGCTCAAGGTGTTTTCGATCGGTGCAAGCTGGGGCGGGACGCATAGTCTGATCGCGTTCTACCCGGCAGGGATCCAGAAGGCTCGCAGATTCCCACCCACCGACCAGCCGATCTTCCGCGTGTCTATTGGTCTTGAGGACACGCAGCGACTCATCGCCGACCTTGAGCACGGCTTCGAACAGTATGCCGGCCATCGGCTGGTCTGATTTCCCCCCCCCCACACACACTCACAGCAACAGGATAAAAAATGAAACGTTGGCCTCTGACAATGCGACTCAGGCAGGCACTCTTGGTGGGTGTGATGATGGGCCTATGGCCGGCCGCTCACGCTACCGATCTCCTTCCGAAGATCAAGGCAGACAACGTGCTGCGTGTGGCCAACACCCAAAGCAGCCCGCCGTGGAGCATGCTCGACGAGAAGAACCAGCCTGCCGGCTACGACGTCGAGATCGCCAAGGAAGTGGCACGGCGCATGGGTGTACAGAAGGTCGTGTTCATCGCCGACTCGGGAAAGAACTTCATCGAAGGCCTGAAGGCGGGTAAGTACGACGTGGTCATGAACGACCTGACCCCGACGGTCGAGCGCAGCAAGCAAGTGGACTTCGGCACGCCGTACGGTGCGGAGGACTTCCGGATCTTTGTGCGTGCCGACACTACGACCATCAAGGGACGTGGCGATCTCGGCGCGAAACGCGTCGGCGTGACAACGGGCTCCAGCAACGAATCCTGGGCACGCAAGCATCTCACGTCTTCCGAACTGCGGTCCTACGACAACGGCGGACTGCTGTTCAGCGATCTCGCCAACGGGCGCATCGATGCGGTGATCGTGTCGCATTTTGGCGGGCTGCGATACGCGACGGTCAACAAGCTTCCCCTGAAGGAGGTCGGCGAACCGCTGACCTACCAGCTCTCGGCGCCTGCGCTCGCGAAGAACCAGCCAGCCCTGGCGGCGGCGATCAACAAGGCAATTGGCGAGATGCTGGCGGATGGCACGGTCGACCGGCTGGCGAAGCGGTGGGTAAGTCATGACTATGACATGCGTGGTGCCATTGCCAGGGCAAACGAAGACAAGGAGTAAGTGATGGGCGAGCTATTCCTCCGTTCGCTGCCACTGCTCAAGGACGCCGTCCTGATGACGCTGTTCCTGGGGCTCGGCGCGTTCACGCTCGGGTCGATCCTCGGCCTGCTGCTGGCCCTCGCCCGGCTCTCCCGCTTCGTTGCGCTGCGGGCGTTGGCCTTCGCTTACGTGTCGGTTTTCCGGGGCACGCCGCTGCTCGTACAGATCCTGCTGCTCTATTTCGGATTGCCGCACTACGGTGTGACGCTCGACCCGATTCCCGCTGCACTGCTTGCACTCACGCTGTTTGCCGCGGCCTATCTGAGCGAGAACTTCCGGGCGGGTATCGGCGCGGTGGACAAGGGCCAATGGGAAGCCGCGATGTCGCTCGGCATGGGGTACTGGAAGGCCATGTCGCGCGTGATCCTGCCGCAGGGTCTTCGCATTGCCATTCCGCCCGTGGGCAGCCGCATGATCGCCCTGATCAAGGATACCTCGCTGGCGTCGACGATCACGGTGGTGGAGTTGACCCGGGTCGCCGAGCAGGTCGGCGCGACCACCTTCCGGTACATGGAAATGTTCCTGATGGTCGGGCTTATCTATTGGGTAGTGAACCAGATCCTGACGATCCTGCAGACAGTGCTGGAAAGCAGGGCGTCGAAGCGTTATCTATGAACAATACGGAAGCAACAATCTGCGTACGTGGCCTGACCAAATCATTCGGTGGAACGCCGGTACTCCTTGGCGTCGACTTCAGCGTCGCCAAGGGCGAGGTCGTCGTGATCATGGGACCCTCCGGGTCTGGCAAGACCACGCTGTTGCGCTCGCTGAACTTTCTCGAGCAGCCCGACGCCGGATCCATACGGGTCTGCGGCACGGAAGTCGAGTGCTTTCCGAATCGGCAGCTCTCGCGCGAGAACAGGAAGCGGATCGCCGCGATCCGCCAGCGATCCGCGATGGTGTTTCAGTCGTTCAACCTCTTCCCGCATCGCACGGTTATCGAGAACGTGATCGAAGGCCCGGTGAGTGTCAAGAAGGTCGACCGCAAGGTGGCCATGACACGGGGAATGGCGCTGCTGGAGCGTGTAGGGTTGAGTGCCAAGGCCAATGAGTATCCGTCACGCCTGTCCGGTGGCCAGAAGCAGCGCGTGGCCATTGCACGCGGCCTGGCCATGGATCCCGATGTGATCCTGTTCGATGAGCCAACGTCCGCACTCGACCCCGTGCTCCGCGAGGATGTGCTCGTAGTCATGCGCGAACTGGCGCGGGAAGGCATGACGATGCTGGTGGTGACACACGAGGTGCGTTTCGCTCAGGACGTGGCTGACCGCGTCGTATTCATGGAAGGTGGCGTGGTAGTGGAAGATGCGCCTCCGCAGCAGTTCTTCCGCGGCAACGACAATCCTGGCGTGCAACGGTTTCTGAATCTCATTGCGAGTTGAGCCGGCGCTGGCCGCGACACGCGGGAGGAGATCGACCCGCCAGGCGCCGCCAGCTCAGGGCTTTCTCCCCTTGACCGCCCCTGCCTTCACCTTCCACCCCGAAAACACCACATCCAGACACTCCAAAGACGTACACGCATCCCGCTGCTTGCGGAACGCCGCCACATCCGCGTCCGTAATCTTCTGCTCCCGCAGCAACCGCTGCTGGTCCGCGAAGATCCGGCGGTAGCCCATGGATAGCAGCGCGTGGTCGCAGATCAGGCGGTGGGCGGGGAGGGCGGTGGCGGCCAGGGCGGGGTCGCAGTCGAGGTCGATGCCTTCGGCGTGGGCGGCGAGGGTGCCGGTGGCGAAGCTCAGGAAAATGGTCAGCCGGATCAGCGATCTACGGAAAATTCGATGCATATGACGATGGCGGCGCGTGCGTGCGCCGGCGCGCTGCGGGTTCCAAAGCGGCGATCGTAGCACCGCTGCGGGGGATGACCGCGGGCATCGGGGCGACGGTCTTAGGGGAACTACTACCCCGTCTGACCAGTCAATTGTTGCGTTCGGTTACAATGCTGTACCGCAGCAACGCCGGTACTGGTGCGTGTTCTGCAAGAACCCCAGCGCCGTCCCGGTGAGTGCCCCCAATCGCCCCAACGCCCATCGCGCCCCCGTTTTGAGACGTTTCATCCTCTTCGTGCTGACTGCCCTGTGCTTGTCCGCGCTGTCCTTTACGGCAGCGGCGGGTGCGCTCGCGGGCACGCCGAAGGTGGAGGCGGCCATGCCGGACTATGACGCGATGCTGGCAACCGGTGACGACCTCGCCCAGATCGTCCTGCCCGGCGATGCCGCGCTGGAGGCCGAGGCGCTGTTCGACAACGCGCCGCCGCCCGGCTACTGCAATATCTGGTCGGCCGATCTGCTCGACCCGCTGGACCTGCTCGATGAAATCGAGGAATCCAGCGCGCTGTTCGATCTCCCCGACATGAAACTGGCCCAGTCGATCGACGACGTGGCGCCCATCCTGCCGGGACGCTCCGCATCCCAACCGGACGGCCTGTTCCGGCCGCCCAATCTCCTCGCCTGATCTCCCGGGCCACCCCGCGCGCTGTCTCTGACACGGTCGCCTCTGTCTTCATGGCATTGAGCGACTACTCTTAACCAGCCGTCCGTCGTCCCGTCCATTGCCCCTGAGCGCCCCCAAGCGTCCGTGATCCGAGCCGTCACGGCGTGATGCCATGCAGGTCCTCTCGCGCCCGCCGCAGCCGAGGACGCGCCTGGCCATCGTGGCGGCGTCGGGCAGTTGTATCGCTCGATTGATTCCGACATGACTATCAATAAAACGCTGACCTGGGTCGCGTCGCTATCGCTGGTAGCGGCGCCGGCAATGGCCGCGCAGCCTGTGCCCGGTGGCTCCGCCGCCGCGCCCAAGGTGGCGCAGTCCGCCACCACCAAGCCTGCCGCGCCGTCCGGCCCCGTGACGCTGCCGCGCGCCGCCTCACCGGCCACGATGGCCGCTGCCGACAGCTTCGACCTGCCTTACCTGCTCTCGCTGGCCCAGTCCACCAACAAGGGCGTGGAGGCCGCGCAGGCCAATGTCGATGCCGCGTCCGCGGCCATCAGCACCGCGCGGGCCTATCCGAATCCTCAGGTCGAAGTGATGTACGGTCGACTTCACGGCAAGGAGGCCGGTGTCGCCAGCGGCAACGCGCCGTCCTACGCCTTCGTCCAGAAGTTCGACTATCCGCAGCAGCGCAGCCTGCGCCAGGAGATGGCCGGACGCGGGTTCGAAGCCTCGCAGGCCGTGCGCCAGGGGTTCCGCAGCGACCTCTCCGCGCGCGTGAAGACCTCGTACTACCAGGTGCTGCGCCGCGAGACCGAGCTGGCCGCCGCGCAGGAAGACCTGTCCCTGATGCGCCAGATCCATTCCCGCGCCAAGGTGCGTGTGGACGTGGGCGAAGCGCCGCGCTACGAGCTGATCAAGGCCGAGACCGAACTGCTGGCCGCCCAGAAGACGCTCCAGACCACCGAGCTGCGCGTCGAGCAGGCCAAGACCGCGCTGCGCCAGCAGGTGGGCGGGGCGCTGCCGTCGAACTTCCGCCTGACCGGCACCCTGGGCAGCGCGCCGGATGTGCCGAACCTGCCCGTGCTGCGCGACACCATGCAGGCCGGCAACGCGGAACTGGCCCAGCGCCGCATGGAGCTGGAGCGCGCCCGGCTGGGTGTGGACTACCAGCGCTCGCTGCGCTGGCCGGAAGTGGCCGTGCGTGCCAGCACGGATCGCCAGCCCGACAACAACGTGTCGCAGATCGGCCTGGTCATGACGATTCCGCTGTGGGACCGCCGCAGCGGCCCGGTGGGCGAGGCGGCGGCGCAGGCCACCCAGGCCCGCACCGCGCTGGAGGCGCGCGAGTTCGAGCTGAACCAGGAGCTGGAAACCGCCTACCGCCAGTACGAGATCACCCAGGCGCAGGTCACGGCGCTGGAGTCCGGCATCGTGCGCGAGGCCGAGTCCGCGCTGGGCGTGGCCGAGGCCGCCTACCGCTTCGGCGAGCGGGGCATTCTCGACTACCTGGACGCGCAGCGCGTGCTGCGCAACGCCCGCAGCGAACTGATTTCCGCGCAGTACGAACTCCAGGTTGCCGCCATCCAGATTGAAAAGCTTATGTCGACCGCCCCCGGCACCGCTGCCGGTGTCGCACCCGGTGCGCCCGGTGCACCCGCTGCGCCGTCGATGTCCGACTCCCCGAATCCGCCGACTCCGAACTGATCATGCGCCCCCATCATCCCTATCGTCCACGTGGCCTGCTTTCCCTGATCGCCGCCGCGGTCATGCTGATGGCCGTGGCCGGCTGCTCCGATAAACCCGAGCCGACCGCCGAGGCGCCCAAGTTGCCGCCCGGCATCGTCAAGCCCGAAGAGAACCTCCAGAAAACGCTGAAGGTGGCGCCCGTCGCCACGTCCCCGTTCAGCGAGATGCTGCGCGTGTCCGGCCGCATCGATTTCGACGAACAGCGCGTGTCCCGCATCGGCGCCAGCGTGACCGGCCGGGTGACCGACCTGTACGGCATCCTCGGCCAGGAGGTCAAGGCCGGCCAGGTGCTCGCCCGCCTGCACAGCAGCGAGCTGGGCGCCGCCCAGATGGCCTTCCTGAAGGCCGAGGCGCAGAGCACGCTGCAGGCCCGCAATGCCGAGCGCGCGCGCCAGCTGTTTGCCGCCGACGTGATCGGCCGCGCCGAACTGCAACGCCGCGAGAGCGAATACGCCATCGCCGCCGCCGAGATGCGCGCCTACCGCGACCAGCTGCGCGTGCTCGGCATGTCCGCGGCGTCGATTGCCACGCTGGCCAAGAGCGGCAGCATCGACTCGTACTCGCCGGTCTACTCCAGCATCCAGGGCACCGTGGTGGAGCGCAACGTGGCCCAGGGCCAGGTGGTGCAGCCCGCCGACGCGCTCTACACCGTGGCCGACCTCTCGCACGTCTGGGTAGTCGCCGAGGTGCCCGAGCAGCAGGCCGCCCAGGTGGCCGAGGGCCAGAGTGTCGATATCGATGTGCCGTCGGTGGCCAATGGCGCCGGCCGCATCACGGGCAAGCTGATCTACGTCGGCCGCACCGTGAACCCGCAGTCGCGCACGGTGCTGGTGCGCACGGAACTCGAGAACAAGGAAGGGCGCCTGAAGCCCGCCATGCTGGCCAGCATGCTGATTGCAGGCAAGCCGGTGGACCAGCTCGTGGTGCCGGAGTCCGCCGTGGTGCGCGATGGCAACGACGAGCAGGTCTACGTGGAGACCTCCCCGGGCCAGTACCGCATCACCAAGGTCAAGCTCGGCGCCGAGAGCGACGGCATGCGCGTGGTGCAGGGCGGCATCAAGCCGGGCGACCGCGTGGTCGTGGAGGGCGCGTTCCATCTGGACAATGAACGCAAGCGCCTGGAACAGGGGTAAGCGGCCATGATGACATCCCTAGTTGAAGCCGCTATCAAACAGCGGCTGGTGGTGTGCGTGATTGCCGTGGTGTTGTTCTTCTTCGGCCTGCGCGCTGCCAGCAAGCTGTCGGTCGATGCGTTCCCGGACGTGACCAACGTCCAGGTGCAGATCGCCACCGAAGCCACCGGGCGCTCGCCAGAGGAGGTGGAGCGCTTTGTCACGGTGCCCATCGAAATGTCGATGACCGGCCTGCCCGGCCTCGAGGAAATGCGCTCGCTGAACAAGGCGGGCCTGTCGCTGATCACGCTGGTGTTCACGGAGAAGACCGACGTCTACTTCGCGCGCCAGTTGGTGATGGAGCGGCTGATCGAGGTGGGCGGGCGCATGCCGGCGGACGTGACGCCGGTGCTCGGCCCCGTTTCCACGGGCCTGGGCGAGGTCTACCAGTACACGCTGGACCGCGCCGATGACGGCAACCGCGAACTGACGCAGGAGGAGCTGGCCGAGCGCCGCATCGCCCAGGACTGGGTGGTGCGGCCGCTGCTGCGCTCGATCCCCGGCGTGGCGGAAATCAACTCGCAGGGCGGCTACGTGCGGCAGTACCAGGCACTGGTCAACCCGGAGCGGATGCGCCACTACGGGGTCAACATCCAGCAGGTCTACCAGGCGCTGGCGCGCAACAACGCCAACTCGGGCGGCGGCGTGCTGCCGCACTATGCCGAGCAGTACCTGATTCGCGGCGTGGGCCTGGCCAAGGGCGTGGACGACATCGGCAGCATCGTGCTGAAGGAGGTCAACGGCACGCCGGTCTACCTGCGCGACGTGGCGCAGGTGACCATCGGCCACGAGGTGCGACAGGGCGCGCTGGTCAAGAACGGCCAGACCGAGGCCGTGGGCGGCATCGTGATGATGATGCGCGGCGGCAACGCCAAGGAAGTGGTCAGCCGCGTGAAGGCCCGCGTGGCCGAGATCAACGACCGCGGCATGCTGCCCGGCAAGCTGCAGATCGTGCCGTACTACGACCGCAGCGAACTGGTGGACGCCGCGCTGTGGACCGTGACCAAGGTGCTGCTCGAAGGCGTGGTGCTGGTGGTGATCGTGCTGTTCCTGTTCCTTGGGGACGTGCGCTCGTCGGTGATTGTGCTGGCCACGCTGGTGCTCACGCCACTGATGACGTTCATCGTCATGAACAAGGTGGGGCTGTCGGCCAACCTGATGTCGCTCGGGGGGCTGGCCATCGCCATCGGCCTGATGGTGGATGGCTCCGTGGTGGTGGTGGAGAACGCGTTCGAGCGGCTGGGCCACGCCGAGAAATCGGGGCTGACCCGCACCGAGATCCTCGTCAAGGCGGTGCAGGAGGTGGCCACGCCGGTGATCGTGGGGGTAGGCATCATCATCCTGGTGTTCCTGCCGCTGATGACGCTGTCCGGCATGGAAGGCAAGATGTTCGCGCCGCTGGCTTTCACGATCTCGATTGCGCTGGCGATCTCGCTGTTCCTGTCGCTGACGCTGTCGCCGGTGCTGTCCGCCTACCTGCTCAAGGGCGGCGCCGAGCATGACACCAAGCTCATCGCGTTCATGAAGCGCAACTACCTGCGTATGCTGCACTGGGCGCTGCAGAACAGCAAGACCACCGTGCTGTCGGCGGTGGGGCTGTTCGTCGCGACGATCCTGATCGTGCCGCTGCTGGGTACCTCGTTCATCCCCGAGATGAAGGAGGGCTCCATCGTGCCCGCCATCGACCGTGTGCCGAACATCTCGCTGGAGGAGTCGATCAAGCTCGAGAAGATGGCCAACAAGCTGGTGCTGGAGGTGCCGGGCGTGAAGTCCGTGGTGTCCGGCGTGGGTCGGGGCGAGAGCCCGGCGGACCCGCAGGGCCAGAACGAGTCCACCCCCATCGCCAGCCTGAAGCCGCGCGACGAGTGGCCGGACGGCTGGACCCAGGACGACATCGCCAACGCCATCCGCGAGAAGCTCAAGGCCATTCCGGGCGTGCAGGTCGTGATGGCGCAGCCGATCTCGGACCGCGTGGATGAGATGGTCAGCGGCGTGCGTTCCGACGTGGCGGTGAAGATCTTCGGCGACGACCTCGACAAGCTGCGCGAGCTGGCCGGCGAGATCGCGCGCGTGGCGGGCGGCATCCAGGGCTCGCAGGACGTGCGGATCGAGCGGATCTCGGGCCAGCAATACCTGTCGATCGAGATCGACCGGCAGGCGATTGCGCGCTACGGGCTGAACGTGTCGGACATCCACGACATCATCGAGATTGCCATCGGCGGCAAGCGCGCCACGGACATCTTCGAGGGCGAGCGCCGCTTCGCGGCGGCAGTGCGCCTGCCCGAGGACTTCCGTGACAACGTGCAGGCCATTCGCCAGCTATTGGTGCCGGCGCCGGGCGGCGTGCAGGTGCCGCTGGAGTCCGTGGCCAAGATCGAGGTCAGCGACGGCCCGGCGCAGATCAGCCGCGAAATGGCCAAGCGCCGCGTGGTGGTGATGATCAACGTGAAGGACCGCGACCTGGGCGGCTTCGTGGCCGAACTCCAGAGCGCGGCCGAGAGCAAGGTCAAGCTGCCCGAGGGCTACTACTTCGAGTGGGGCGGCCAGTTCCAGAACATGGAGCGCGCCATGGGCCACCTGAAGATCATCGTGCCGATCACCATCGCCGCGATTTTCTTCCTGCTGTTCCTGCTGTTCAACTCGCTGCGCTTTGCCACGCTGATCATCACGGTGCTGCCGTTCGCGTCAATCGGCGGGATCATCGGGCTGTTCGTGACGGGCGAGTACCTGTCCGTGCCGGCGTCCGTGGGCTTTATCGCGCTGTGGGGCATGGCGGTGCTGAACGGGGTGGTGCTGGTGTCGTACATCCGCACGCTGCGCGAGTCGGGCATGTCGCTGCGCAACGCGGTGGTGCGCGGCGCTACGCAGCGTTTCCGCCCGGTGATGATGACCGCGACGATCGCCATGCTGGGCCTGGTGCCGTTCCTGTTCTCGACCGGACCGGGCTCCGAGGTGCAGCGTCCGCTGGCCGTGGTGGTGATTGGGGGCCTGATCACCTCCACGCTGCTGACGCTGGTGATGGTGCCGGTGCTGTACCGCTGGTTCGACGACAGCAAGCCGGAGCCGCGCGACATGTCGGTGTAGGCGCGGTATGACGTTGGCCCTGACGTTGACCCCTGACGTCGCAGTACAATGACGGCCGGCCGGCACGCCACGCGTGTCGGCCGTTTTTCGTTTTTCGGAGGGATTCCATGACGTTGCCGGTTTCACGGCAGGGGCGCCGCATGCTGGTGGCGCTGGCTGCTGCCACGCTCTCGACCTTCGCCTTCGCTACCGAGGCGCCCGTCAATATCGAACTGGGCCAGCGCGGCGGACGCCCCGAGGCACCCGAGGCACCCGTGGCCTGCATGGAGGCCGTCAAGGCCAGGCTGCCGAACCCCGACCGCTTCCGCTGGGTGCGCGGCACCACGCGGCGCGTGGCGGAGGACTTCTACAGCGTGGTCGGCAACGTCGAGTTCGTGAACCAGGCCGGCGAGACGCGCAAGGGCGACGCCCAGTGTGATGTCATGCGCGCGCCCGGCAACCAGTTCATCGTGCCGAAGGTACGGCTGCCCCAGTAAATACAAGGGTTTGCGAGCCGCCAAGATGACAATGCTGTCATCTTGGCGGCTTTTTCATTGGCGCGTCTTTACACGTACGGGACCATCTCCTAAGCTATTGTGTACGCTGTACACAAATAGGCAGCGACATCATCGACTGAATCAAACCGATCAACAGGAGACCGTTGCAATGCAGACCGAAACGACCAACGAACACCGCTGGCTGCAGAAGCTGGTGGGCAAATGGATGGCCGAAGGCGAGGCGGTGATGGGGCCGGACACCCCGCCGCAGAAGTGGAAGATTCCCGAACAGGTGGGCGCCGTGGGCGACCTCTGGGTGCAGGGCCGCTCCGAGGGCGAGATGCCCGGCTGCGGGCAGGCCGTCACGGTGATGACGCTGGGCTATGACCCCACGCGCAAGCATTTCGTGGGCACCTTCATCGGGTCGATGATGACCCATATGTGGATCTACGAGGGTGACCTCGAGGCCGATGGCCGCACGCTGACGCTGCGCGCCGATGGCCCGACCTTCACGCCGGAAGGCAAGCTGGTGCCGGGCAAGACCTCGAAATTCCGCGACGTGATCGCCTTCCAGGACGATGACAACCGCACGCTGACCTCATTCATGCAGGGCGATGACGGCGAATGGATGCAGATCATGCAGGCGCGGTATCGGCGGGAGAAGTAGGGCGCGGGGAGGGGCGTCGAAGCCGGACGCCTCAGACCCGGTCCAGTTCGTCGCTGTTCCACCAGGCGTCCAGCAGGGGCTGGAAGCGGTTGTCGGGCGCGGGCGGTATGCGCGTGCTCTTGCGCGCGGGCGGCAGTTCGCGCCCCGTCAGCTGGTAGTAGACGGCAGCCGGCAGGGTGCCCGGGCCGTAGGGCACATGGTCGATCACGCTCATCTGCCGCGCGGCCTTCAGCGCCCGGGTGGTCTCCTCCGGGGACAAGCCGCTGGCGTCAGCCAGCGCGTCGCGGCGCAGCGGACCCTCGCGCTGCAAACCGGCGATCAGAAGATGCACACATTGACGTGTATTCCGTTTCATAGGGGCGCATTTTTCCGCACCTGCCCCGCGCTGCACAATCCGGATTGACATTTGTTTGCAATCCGCCACGTCGTTTCGTGGCAGTTGCCCCACTGTAGTGGGAGATGTGGGGCCTTTTGGGCCACTTTTCGCCCAACGAGGCGGCGCGCGTTCCACTTCGGCCATGCCCCTCTTGCGCCAGCGTCGATACTGTATAAACATACAGTAATCGTCAATCTTCCGATGGCGCACGCCCGCCGCGTGTGCCGAATTCATCACCATGACTGCGCCCCCGCACATCCTGCCTGCCGAGGAGGATGGTGCGTCTCCACTGCCTTCGCCTCCCGATCCCGTGCCCGATCACCGGGCCTCGGTGGCCGAACTCGAGCATCGCTACCCCGGCCTGTGGCGCGCCGGGCAACTGGGCCATGCCGGCCGGCTGCCCGTGTGCCCGAGCGGCTATGACGCGCTGGCGCAGGAGCTGCCCGGCGGGGGCTGGCCCGCTGGCGCGGTCACCGAACTGCTGCTCGCCCACGATGGCGTGGGCGAACTGCGCCTGCTGATGCCGGCGTTGCGCACGCTGGCCGCGGCGGGGCGGCGGGTGGCGTTCGTCAATCCGCCTTATCTGCCGAATGCCGCTGGGCTGGCGGGGCTGGCCGGCCTGCCTGCGCGCCAGCTCTACTGGGTGCGGCCGCCGGCGGCCACCCCGCCGGCCTCGCGCCGCACGGACATGCTCTGGGCGGCCGAGCAGATGCTGCGCAGCCAGGCGTTCGGCGCCGTGCTGGTGTGGCTCGGCATCGCACGGCCCGAGGCGCTGCGCCGGCTCCAGGTGCTGGCGCAGGCCGGCGATACCGTGGTCTGGGTGCTGCGGCCCCTGCGCGTGCTCCAGGAATCGTCGCCGGCCGTGCTGCGGCTGGCGCTGTCGCCGTTGCCCGGCAACATGCTGTCGATTGCCTTCCACAAGCGCCGTGGCCCCGTGCGGGACGCGCCGCTGCAACTGTCGCTGGGCGGCATGGCGCACGTGCCCGCACGCGTCGCCACGCCCGTCATTCCCACCGCTCCTGTCACCTCCACCGCGCCTTCCGTGGTGCCCCCTCATCATGCTGCCGACGTTCTGGATCGCGGTGCATCTGCCGCGCCTGCCGCTGGACGCGCTGCAACCGAGCTGGCCTGAGGCCGCCGGTGCGCCGTCCGTCCCCGCCTCCGGCACGCTGCAACAGGCGCTGCCCGGGGCGGTGATGGCGCACGAGCGCGTGGTGCTGGCCAACGGCCCGGCCGTGGCCCTCGGCGTGGCGTTCGGCATGCGGCGCGGCGGCGTGCAGGCGCTGTCGGCGGAGGTCGTGCAACTGGAGCGCAGCCTCCCGGCCGAAGAGGCGTTGATGACCGACGTGGCGCTGACGCTGCTCCACTTCACGCCGGCCGTGACGATCGACCCGGATGCCGAATCGGCCACCGTGATGCTCGACGTCACCGCCAGCCTGCGCCTGTTCGGCGGGCACCGCGCGCTGTGCCGTGCCATCCGCGCGCGGGTGCGGCAGCTCGGCACGTTCGCGCAACTGGGCTGCGGCACCACGGCGCAGGGCGCGGCCTGGCTCGCCCGGCAGCCGCTGCGCCGGACGCGGCGCGGGATCGTGCGGCCCGCGCGCCGCGCCATCCAGCCTGCCCGCATGACGCGCCTGCTCGATGCCCTGCCCGTGGCGTGCCTGCAGACGCTGGCCGATCCGGGCTGGCTCGAGGGCGTGGGCTGCCGCACGCTGGGGCAGGTGAGGCAGTTGCCGCGCGCGGGGCTGTCGCGCCGCATCGGCACGGCACTGCTGGCGCGGCTCGATCAGGCTTACGATCAGGCGCCGGCCGGCTTTGCATGGTTCGAGGCGCCGCCCGCCTTCGCGCAGCGGATGGAGCTGCCGGGGCGCATCGAAGCGGCCGACGGGGTGCTGGCCGGCGCGCAGCGGCTGCTGCTGGCGCTGTCCGGCTGGCTGGCGGCGCAGCAGGCCGGCGTTACGCGCTGCGTGCTGGTGCTGGAGCACGAGCGCTACCGGCTGGGCGAGGACATGGACAGCACGCTCGTGCCGCTGGGCCTGGCGCAGCCCAGCCGTGACCCGGTGCACCTGTCGAAGCTGCTGCGCGAGAAGCTCGACAAGGTGCGCTTCCACGCGCCCGTGGGCGGCCTGGCGCTGCGCGTGGAGGCGATGGAGACCTGCCTGCCGCAGAGCGATTCGTTGTTCCCGGAGCCCGGCGCGGCGCCGGCCGAACTGGGCCGGCTGATCGATACGCTGATGGCCCGCCTCGGCCGCGACAACGTGCTGCAGCCTCGCCCGCTGGCCGACCATCGCCCCGAATGCGCCAACCAGTGGGGCCCGGTGGACGAGCCGCCGCCCCGCGCGCCCGCCACCGGCACGCTGCCGCCCGAACGGCCGCTGTGGCTGCTGGAGGCGCCCCGGCCGCTGCGCGTGCAGCGGCACCGGCCCGTCTACGAAGGCCCGCTGGTCATGCTCACCCGCCCCGAGCGCATCGAAGCCGGCTGGTGGGATGGCGGACTGGCCACGCGCGACTATTTCATCGCCGAACGGGCGGACGGGCTGCGCTGCTGGGTCTATCGCGAGCGCCCCGGCCATCCCACCCGCAGCGGGCAGGAAGAGGGCGGCGAATACCGCTGGTTCCTGCACGGGCTGTTCGCCTGATTTCGCCTGAATATTCCTGACGTTTTCCCCATGCTGTCGTCGCTTCCTGGCCTCTCCTCGCTGCTGCCCTCGCTGCCCGATTACGCGGAGCTGCACTGTGTGTCGAACTTCACGTTCCTCACCGGCGCCTCGCATCCGCAGGAACTGATCGCGCGCGCATTCCAGCTCGGCTACAGCGGGCTGGCGCTGACCGACGAGTGCTCGGTGGCGGGCACGGCGCGCGCGCATCACGCCATCAAGGTGCTGCGCGAGGAGATGTGGGAGGCCGTGGCGCGCAGCGCCCGCCGGCTGGCGGCGGGGCAGGCGGACGGCGAGTTCGATGATGCCGAGCTGGTCCATGCCTTCACACCCGATGGAATGGAGGGGATGGACGATGTGGACGACATGGAGGAGGGCGACCCCGACGCCTTGCCGCTCATCGGCGACCACCCGGACGACGACCCCGATGCCGCCGCGCACCGCCACCGCGTGCTGGAGGCGCGCGCCGCCGCCGCCGATGCGTTCAACGTGATCCTCGGCAGCCGCTTCACGCTGACGGCCTCCCCCGGGCAGCCCCCCGAGCCCTATGCCATGCCCATGCCGCCCCCGCGCCTGCTGCTGCTGGCGCAGAACCGCGAGGGCTTCGGCAATCTCTGCGAGTTCATCACGCTGGGCCGCACGCGCGCGGAGAAGGGCAGCTATCTGCTGTATCCGTCCGACCTCGCCAGCCCCGAGCCGGATCAGGCGCACCTGCGCGGCATGCCCGATTGCCTCGCCATCCTGCTGCCCGACTACTGCGCCGATCCCGATGTGCTGCGCGCGCAGGCGCTGTGGTGCCGGGAGACGTTCGGGGCGCGCGTGTGGATCGCGCTGGAACTGCTGCAGGGCCATGCCGAGGCGCTGCATCGCACCCGGCTCCAGGCCGTGTCGGCGGAAACCGGCGTGCCGCTGGTGGCGGCGGGCGCCGTGACCATGCACGTGCGCTCGCGCAAGCCGCTGGCCGATGTGCTGACCGCCATCCGGCTCGGCCAGCCGCTGCCCGCCTGCGGCATGGCGCTGGCGCCCAATGCCGAGGCGCACCTGCGCATGCGGCAGGTGGTGTCGCGGCTCTATCCGCGCGAGGCGCTGGCGCAGACGCTGAAGATTGCCGATCAGTGCCGGTTCTCGCTGGACACGCTGCGCTACGAATACCCCGAGGAACTGGTGCCCGACGGCGAGACGCCGATCAGCTACCTGCGCAAGGAGGTGGAGCGGGGCAGCCGCGAGCGTTTTCCGCACGGCATGGAGCCCGAGTGGGAGGCGCAGCTTGAGGGCGAACTCGAACTGATCGAGGAAAAGCACTACGAGCCGTTCTTCCTGACCGTGCACGACATCGTGCGCTTCGCGCGCCAGCGCGGCATCCTGTGCCAGGGCCGGGGCTCGGCCGCCAACTCGCTGGTCTGCTACTGCCTGCATATCACCGAGGTGAGCCCGGAGCAGGCCAACCTGCTGTTCGGCCGATTCCTCTCGCGCGAGCGCGACGAGCCGCCCGATATCGACGTCGATTTCGAGCACCAGCGGCGCGAGGAGGTGATCCAGTACATCTACGAGAAGTACGGCCGGCATCGGGCCGCGCTGGCGGCGTCGCTGATCACCTATCGCTCCCGTAGCGCGCTGCGGGACGTGGGGCGCGCGCTCGGCATCGACCCGAGCGTGGTGGAGCAGGTGGTCAAGGGCCAGGCGTGGTGGGATGGCGGCACGGCGTTCCTGGAGCGCATTACGCGCTACGGCCTGGACCCCGACTCCCCGGCCGTGCGGCAATGGGCGAGCCTGACCGAGCAGCTGCGCGGCTTTCCGCGCCACCTGTCGCAGCACGTGGGCGGCTTCGTGATCGCGCGGCACAAGCTGTCGCGGCTGGTGCCGATCGAGAACGCGGCCATGGCCGACCGCAGCGTGATCCAGTGGGACAAGGACGACCTCGAATCGCTGGGGCTGCTCAAGGTGGATGTGCTCGCGCTCGGCATGCTCACCGCCATCCGGCGCGCGCTGGCGATGATCCCGAATCCCGAGCCCGAGCGGGCCGGGCTGCCGTGCCGCATGGAAGACCTGCCCGAGACCGACGACGCCACCTACGACATGATCTGCAAGGCGGATACCGTGGGTGTGTTCCAGATCGAGTCGCGCGCGCAGCAGTCGATGCTGCCGCGCCTGCAGCCGCGCAAATATTACGATCTCGTGGTGGAGGTGGCCATCGTGAGGCCGGGACCGATCCAGGGCGGCATGGTGCACCCCTACCTCAAGCGGCGCGAGGCGCTGCGCCGCACCGGCAAGCTGCCGACCTACTTCAACGACGTGATCCGCCGCGTGCTGGGCCGCACGCTGGGCGTGCCGATCTTCCAGGAGCAGGTGATGCAGCTCGCCATCGACGCGGCCGGTTTCACGCCGGGGCAGGCAGACCAGCTGCGCCGCTCGATGGCGGCGTGGCGGCGGCGCGGCGATCTCAAGAAGCACCAGGATGCGCTGGTGCGCGCGCTGACCACGCGCGGCTATCCCGAGTCCTTCGCGCTGGCCATCTGCAAGCAGATCGAGGGGTTTGGCGAGTACGGCTTCCCGGAGAGCCACGCGGCGAGCTTCGCGAAGCTGGTCTACGTGAGCGCGTGGCTCAAGTGCCATCATCCCGATGCCTTCCTGTGCGGCCTGCTGAACAGCCACCCGATGGGCTTCTATTCGCCGTCGCAACTGGTGCAGGACGCGCGCCGGCATGACGTGGTGACGCAGCCCGTGGACGTGACCGTCAGCGGCTGGGAGAGCGCGCTGGAGGCCCGCCGCCCCGGCCAGCGCTACCGCGACGTGCGGCTGGGGCTGGGCCGCGTGCGCGGCATGCGCGAGGATGCCGCGCTGCGCATCGAGGCGGCGCGGGCCGAACGGCCGTTCGAGAGCGTGGAAGACCTGGCACGGCGCGCGGGGCTGGACAAGCACGACATCGACGTCCTGGCGGCGGCCGACGCGCTGGTGTCGCTGGCCGGCCACCGGCGCCAGGCGCGTTGGCTGGCGCGCGGCGCGGCGGTGCAGTCCGTGCACCGCGACCTGCTGCACGAGGCACCCCCGGCCGAAGCCGAGCTGCTGCTGCCCGAGCCGAAGATCGGCGAAGACGTGGCCGCCGACTACGCCAGCCTGGGGCTCTCCCTGAAATGCCACCCGCTGACCCTGCTGCGCCGCCGCCTGACGGCGCTCAAGTTCCTCACGGCGCAGCAGCTATCGCGGCTGGGCAACGGCCGCCGCGTGCGCGCGTGCGGCATCGTCACGGTGCGCCAGCGCCCCTCCACGGCCAACGGCACCATTTTTACCTCCATCGAGGACGAAACCGGGCCGATCAACGTGATCATCTGGCCCGACCTGGTGGAGCGGCAGCGCAAGGAGGTGCTCGGCGCCAAGCTGCTGGGCGTGATCGGCACCTGGCAAAGGCAGGGCGAGGTCAGGCACCTGGTGGCGCAGGAACTGGTCGACCTGAGCCCGCTGCTGGGCAAGCTGATGGCGGAGAGCCGGGATTTTCATTGAGGGATGGCCGGCGAGCATCGTATCCGTCGCCCGTAGCACCTACACTTAGGCAACCGCGCCGCGATCGGCCAGCACGATCTGCCCGGTTTTTCGGCTTTCCCCCACCTCAACGAGGAGATGCATCATGGCAACATCGCCCAATCCGTTTACCGATTTCACCAAGTTGCTCGAACAGTACAAGCTGCCCGGCGTCGACATGACGGCGGTGATCGAAGCCCGGCGCAAGGATATCGACGCCATCACGGAGGCCAACAAGATTGCCTACGAAGGCATGCAGGCGCTGGTGCAAAAGCAGGCCGAGATCCTGAGCCAGAGCATGCAGGAGATTCAGGCCGCGGCCCAGAAGCTGACCGCAGGCGGCGATCCTGCCGCGGCCATGGCCCGGCAGGGCGAGTTCGTCCAGCAAGGCTTGCAGACGGCGTTCAACAACATGCGCGAACTGGCGGAAATGGCCCAGAAATCGCAAGCGGAAGCGCTGGCCGTGATGACCCAGCGCGCCGAGCAGAACATCGAAGAGGCCAAGCGGCTGATGAAAATGCCCGGGAAGTAAGCGACGGGTAACGACGATCCGGGCCCGGCCGGGGGTGCCCGCCCAGGCCCGCTCAGGCCCGCACCGGCAGCCGGGGCGTGAACCGCAGGTGCTGGATCTCGCCGCCCTTGCCCACCAGGATCGTGGCCTCGGGGATTTCCTCCCAGACGCCTTGCACGTCGATCAGGGGCTCGGACAGCACCAGAAAGGCGTCGTCGCCAGCGGCGATGATGCGCGGGTCTTCCGGATAGAGCGCCCGTAGCTGCCGGAACGAGGTGCTGTGGAACAGCGAGCGCGACGCGTTTTCGCTGGAATAGCGCACGGCCACGATCTGCTGGCCGTCCATGACGCAAACGGTCATGTTCAGCGGGTGCTCCACGTCGTGGCGATGCCCCACCTCCTCGATCAGGCCGGCCATCTGCTCCAGCGCGCCGCGCGGGTCGCGCTCCAGCCCGAACGTCAGCGCCAGGAAGAACATCACCTCGGAGTCGGTCGAACCCTCGATCCAGCGGAACAGATGCGGCGCCACCGCCATCATCAGGTCGCGCCGCACCAGCGGAAAGTCGCGGATCAGCCCGTTGTGGACGAACAGCCAGCGCCCGAAGCGGAACGGGTGACAGTTGGTTTCCTGGGTGGGCGTGCCGGTGGCCGCCCGGATATGAGCGACGAACAGGGGCGCCCGCACCGCCCGGGCGGCCTCGCGCAGGTTGGTGTCGCTCCACGCCGGGTGCAGGCCGCGATAGCGGAACGGCAACTCCGAATGCCGCCCGTACCAGCCCACGCCGAAGCCGTCGCCATTGGTCGTGGTGTGGCCCAGCCGGGAGTTCAGGCTCTGGTCGATCAGGGAGTGCTCGGGCTGGAACAACACAGCCTCGAGCGGGACGGAACGGCCGGAATAGGCCAGCCAGCGGCACATGGGGGCGTCTCCTGTGTGTGGGCTCTCCACTTCAGGATAGCAACTACGCGCGTGTTGTGACGGATGCGACCGATGGTAGTCGTGCTGCGGCGCAATATCGGGCCGCGTTAGGTCTTCTCCGGCATGGCCGACGAATGGTGGCTGGTGATCAGCCACTGCGTGCCGTCCCAGCGGTAGGTGTAGGTGTAGCGCGCCTTCACCGTGGCGCCGGTTCGGGCGAAGGTGAAGGTGTAGAGCCCGGCATCCACGGCGGTGTTGCAGCCGATTTCGATGGTGCGGAAGTCGATCTTGCCGGACGGCCCGCTCTGCAGGAAGTGGGTGAAGTAGTCCTCTTTCTCGGCCGGTGTCACGCGCGGCTTGTTGGACACCGTGGCCAGCAGGATCGATCGTTCCGCGTAGTTGGCCACCACCTTGCGGGGGTCGCCGGTCTGCAGGGAGCGGTTCCAGCGGTCGAACAGGGCCGAGATTTCCTGCTCGGAGGTCGCCTTGCAGTTCTCCGTGCGCGACGCCTGTGTGCTGCCGGGCGTACCCGGGCTCGTGGCGCAGCCGGCAAGCAGCAGGGCCAGCGCAGCAGCAATCTGGTAGCGCGCCATGACGGTCTCCTCAAGCCCGGGATTGAGCCTTGAATACTAGGCGTGGGCGCGGCAGGTGACGGCGCCGGGGCTGGCGAGTCTGTGCGGTAGCACACGGATGGCGGGGGCGCCGGCCTTGACGTGGCGCGCTACAACTCCAGCACCAGCTTCCCGCCGCCCACCGCGCGCGAGCAGCAGGCCATCATCCGGCTGTTCGCCTCGCGTTCGCCGCGCGTGAGCACCACGTCGCGATGGTCGATCTGGCCCGCCAGCACGCGCACCTCGCAGGAGCCGCACAGGCCTTCCTCGCAATCGCTCTGCACGTCGATGTTGGCGCAGCGCAGCGCGGTGAGCAGCGTCTGGTGGGCGGGCACCTCCACTGTCAGGCCGGAATCCTTGAGTTCGACGGTGAACGGCTGTTCCCGCGACGGATCGAGCGTGCCGAGTGCCGAGACGAAGTGCTCCACGCGCAGCGCATCCTCCGGCCACGCGGCGCAGTGGTCTTCCAGCGCCGCGATCATGCGCGCCGGGCCGCAGGCGTAGATCTGCGTCTGCGGGTCGGGCGTGCCGAGCAGCGCGGCGAAGTCGGCGCGCTGGCCTTCGTCGCCCGCATGGACGTGCAGCCGGTTGCCATGCAGCGCGGCCAGTTCCTCGCGCAGGGCCATGCTGGCGCGCGAGCGGCCGCAGTAGTGGAACGTATAGTCGATGCCCAGGTCGCGGGCCCGCCGCGCCATCGCGCTGACCGGCGTCACGCCGATGCCGCCGGCGATGAAGATCGCCTTGCGGCAGCCCTCGTCGAGCCGGAAATGATTGCGCGGGCCACGAATGCGGAGCCGGTCTCCCGCGCGCAGCACGTCATGGACCCAGGCCGAGCCGCCCCGGCTATCGACCTCACGCAGCACGGCGATCTCGAAGGCGCCCGCGTCGGCCGGATCGCCGCACAGCGAATACTGGCGCGAAATCCCCGTATGGCCGCACTCCACGTCGATGTGCGCACCCGGCGCCCAGCGCGGCAGCACCTTGCCATCGGGCGCCACCAGCCGCAGCCGCACCACGTTGTCCGCCACGGGGTCGATCCGCTCTACCACCACAGTGCGGGCGATGGCTTGCCCGGAGGGCTCGCCAATCCGCACGGCGTCGCGCCAGTCCAGCACGGACGGATCGGTGCGCTCGGGATTGCGCGCCGGGTCCCATTCGACCCAGAGATGCTCCGGCCCCCGGAACGAGGTGTTCGGCACGTAGCTGAACGACTGCTCGGCCAGCCGCAGATGGGGCAGCCGGCGCGTCAGCTCCTCCAGAAAGACCTGCATCTCCATGCGCGCGAGGTTCTTGCCCATGCACTGGTGCGAGCCGTAGCCGAAGGTCAGCTGGTCGCTGGCATTGTCCCGGCGGATGTCGAACAGGTCCGCATCGGCGAAATGCCGTTCGTCGTGATTGGCGGACGAGGTGACGATCAGCAGCTTGCTGCCGGCCGGCAGGGCGATGCCGCCGACCTGCGCATCCCGCGTGACCAGCCGCCGCCAAGCCGCCACCGAGCCGTTGTGGCGCAGGCATTCCTCCACCGCATTGGGGATCAGCGCCGGGTCCGCGCAGATCTCGCGCCAGGCATCCGGGTGCTGGAGCAGCAGCTTGATCGCGTTGGCGGACGCATTGGCCGTGGTCTCGTGCGCCGCCACGATGCCCGCCATCATCATCGAATGGAGGTAGGAGTCGGTGACCACCTCGGGCAGCTCGCGCTGCTTGCGCAGGCCGTACTGCATCCAGCCGGGCGCGTCCGGGTTCTCGCGCATCTTGTCGAGGATCTTCCCGGCGAGCTGCCAGAAGTTGCCTACCGCGTGCGCCACGGCCACCTGCTCCTCGGGCTTGGGGCGGCCCCAGGTGTTCACCGTATGGGCGATCGAATATTGGCGCAGCCGGTCCATGTCCTCTTCGGGCACGCCGAGGAAGTGCAGCGCCACGGTCAGGGGCACTTCCCAGAGCATCTGGTCGACCAGGTCAGCGCGTCCGCTGTCGATGAATCGATCGACGTATTCGCGCGTCAGTTGCCGCACCATCGGCTCATGGTGGGCCAGTTCGGCGGGCGTGAACGGCTCCATCAGCGCGCGGCGGCGCGGCATGTGGGCTGGCTCGTCCTCGTTGACCAGCGTGCGGTTCATCGCATAGCCGTAGGTGGCCAGCACCGCGTTGGCCTCGTCGCCCGTGGGCGTGATCTTCTCCAGGGCGATGGACGGGCTGAAGGTCAGGTTGTCCCGGAAGATCGCCTTGATGTCGTCATAGCGCGTGACCACCCAGTAGCCCAGCTTCGGGCTGTAGAACACCGGTTCCTGCTCGCGCGACCAGCGCACGTAGTCGGGCGGGTCCTGCTGGTAGCCGTCCTCGAACGGATCGAACGTGGCCGCGTGGGCGCTCACCGGGCAGCCGTTGGGCGCCCGCAGCGCGGTGTGGTCGATGGGACAACCGCCCGGGCGGGCGGCGGTGGCGGAGGACGAGGACGAGGACGAGGACGACGGGGGCGTGGCGGATGACGGCATACAGCGAACCTCAGTTATCGAGCGTGATCTTCAGGTCGTGGATCAGCTTGGTCCAGCGCGCAATCTCGCTGCGCAGCAGCTCGCTGTATTGCGCCGGGGTGTTGCCGACCGGCTCCACGCCGAAATCGACCAGCTTCTTATGGATGGCCGGCTCCTTGATGGCCGCCACCACCTGCTTGTTCAGCGTGGCGATCACCTCGGGCGGCGTGGCCGCCGGCACGACCATGCCGACCAGCGCGGCGGCTTCCACGTTCCGGTAGCCGAGTTCGGCGAAGGTCGGCACGTCCGGCAGTTGCGGCAGGCGCGTGGCGTTGGCCACGGCCAGCGGGCGCACCTTGCCGCCCTTGATGAAGCCGGCGCCGGCGGCGTAGTCGACCATCATCGCGGGAATCTGGCCGGCCGCCACGTCGGACAGCGCGGGCGCCGCACCGCGATACGGCGCGTGGGTCATGGTCAGCTGGGCCTCCACCTTGAGCAGTTCCATGGCCAGGTGGTGCGGGCTGCCGGCCCCGGCGGACCCGTAGTTCACGCCGCCCGGCGCGGCCTTGACCTGGGCGATGAACTCCTGCGCGGTCTTGGCGGTGGTGCCCGGCCCAACCACCAGGATCATCGGGAAGCGGCCCAGCAGCGTCACCGGCGCGAGGTCCTTGGCGGGGTTGTACGACAGCGTCTTGTAGAGCGCCGGGTTGAAGACCAGCGTGCCGTTATCGGCCGAGAGCACCGTGTAGCCATCGGCTGCCGCCCGCGCCGTCTCGGACGCGCCAATCGCCGTGTTGCCGCCCGGCTTGTTGTCCACCACCACGGGCTGGCCGACCTTGGCGGAGAGCCCCTGCCCGATGGTGCGGGCGAGGAAGTCCGAGCCGCCGCCAGCCGGGTAGGGCACGATCCAGCGGATCGGCTTGCTCGGATAGGCGTCGGCGGCGTGGGCCGAAGGGAAGGCAGCGGAAAACGCAAAGGTCAGGGATGCCGCGATGAGGCCGGCAGCGCGATGGCGGGGCATGGGTGCTTGTCTCCTTGGTATTTGGCCGGATAGTATGTGGCCTTGTTTTGCGTAAATCATATACGCAATGCGTAATCGTTGAATGGGGGTTAACCCAACGCCATGCCAGCCATACCCGACATTCCCGGCAGTCCTGAGCCCGAAGCCCGCCCCCGCGAACGCCGCCAGCGCGTGCAGGCCGCCGAGACCGGCATGGCCGTGCTCAAGGGGCTGGCGCGCCTGGGCGGCCGTGCCAGCCTGACGGCCATCGCGGCCCATATCGACGAAAGTCCGGCCAAGGTGCATCGCTACCTGGCGAGCCTGATCGAGGAAGGGCTGGTGGCGCAGGAGAGCGGCACGCAGCAGTACCACCTGGGGCTGGAGGCGCTCCAGATCGGGCTGGCCGCGATGCGGCAGTCCGACCCAATTCGGCTGGCCGAGGCGTCGCTGATCCGGCTGCGCGAGCGGCTGGAGATCACCTGTTTCATCTCGGTGATGGGCAACAAGGGGCCGACCATCGTCCGGTTCGAGGAACCGGCTCTGCCGGTGACCGTGAACGTGCGGGTGGGATCGGTGATGCCGCTGCTGTGGTCGGCCACGGGCCGCGTGTTCCTGGGTTTGCTCGACGACCAGCGCGTGCAGGCGCTGGCGGAGGCGGAACTGCAGGCGGCCACGCCGGAGCAGCGCGCGCTGCTTGACGCCCAGGACCCGCTCGGCCCGCTACGCGCGGCGGTGCGCGCCGATGGCTGCGCGGCCGTGCGCGATACCAATCTGAAGGGGATCAGCGCCGTGGCGGCGCCGGTGCGGGACTACACGGGGCGGGTGTGCGCGGTGCTGACCGCGCTGGGTGCCACGGGCGGCTTCGACCCATCGATCGACGGGCCGACCGGCCGCGCGGTGCGCGAGGAAGCGGCGGCGGTGAGCACCTTGCTGGGCTTCGCCGCCTGATTCCTGCCTGATTCCTGCGCCCGGGAAAGGGTCTTACTCGGGACGCTTGGGGATGTTCACCGCGCGCTGCACGGCGGGGCGGGCCAGGAAGGCGTCCAGCACACGGCGCACTTCGGTGAAGTCGTCGAATCCGACGAGGCTGCCGGCCTCGTAGAAACCGACCAGATTGCGCACCCACGGGAAGGTGGTCATGTCGGCAATCGTGTAGTCATCGCCCATGATCCACTGCCGGCCCTTGAGCCGCTCGTTGAGCACGCCCAGCAGCCGGCGCGACTCCGCGACGTAGCGGTCACGCGGCCGCTTGTCCTCGTAGTCCTTGCCGGCGAACTTGTGGAAGAAGCCGATCTGGCCAAACATCGGCCCGATGCCGCCCATCTGGAACATCACCCACTGAATCGTCTCGTAGCGGACCGCCGGGTCCGTGGACATGAACCTGCCGGTCTTCTCGGCCAGGTAGATCAGGATCGCCCCCGACTCGAACAGCGCCAGCGGCTTGCCGCCCGGCCCATTCGGGTCGAGGATCGCCGGGATCTTGTTGTTCGGGTTCAGCGACAGGAACTCGGGCGTGGTCTGGTCATCCTTGTCGAAACGCACCAGATGCGGCTCGTAGGGCAGGCCCAGCTCCTCCAGCATCAGCGAAACCTTGATGCCGTTGGGGGTGTTCAGCGAATACAACTGCAGGCGCTCGGGATGCTGCGCCGGCCACTTGCGGGTGATCGGGAAGGCGGACAAATCTGCTGCGGCCATGCACGGGCTCCTGTCGGAATCTTGGGAAGATCCGCGATGGTAAACCGGATGGCGGAATGCTGCCGGGGCGAATCCAGCGCACTCTAGAAAACAAAACAGGCCGCAAGAGCGGCCCGATCTGTTTCGCATGCTGCACAAGCGGAAAGGCTTTCACCCCTTCAACACGTCCCCGATCGCACTCGCCACCACCCCCACATTGCGCTCGTTCAGCCCCGCCACGCACATGCGGCCGGAACGGAGGATGTACACGCCGTGCTCGGCCTTCAGGCGTTCGACCTGATCGGCGGAGAGGCCGGTGTAGGTGAACATGCCGCGCTGGGTGATGTAGCGGGAGAGGGCCTCGCCGCTGACGTGGTCGCGCAGTTTGTCGTGGATGGCCTGGCGCATGTGGGCGATGCGCTCGCACATGGCGGCCAGTTCCTGCTCCCAGCTGGCGCGCAGGGCGGGCGTGGTCAGGACGCGGGCGACGACGCGGGCGCCGTGGGTGGGCGGGTTGCTGTAGTTGGCGCGCACGGCGCCGGTCAGCTGGCCCAGCACGCGGCTGGCTTCGTCGGCGCTCTGGCAGATCACGCTCAGGCCGCCGCAACGCTCGCCGTACAGCGAGAAGTTCTTCGAGAACGAGTTGGCCACCAGCGCCGGCACGTTCTGGCGGGCCAGTTCGCGCACGGCGAAGGCGTCGTCGTCGAGCCCCGCGCCAAAGCCCTGGTAGGCCATGTCCACGAAGGGCAGCAGCTTGCGCGCCTTGAGCACCGCGATGACCTGGCGCCACTGGTCCTGGTTCAGGTCCACGCCGGTCGGGTTGTGGCAGCAGGCGTGCAGCAGCACGATGCCACCTTGCGGAATGGCTTCGATGGCCGCGAGCATGGCGTCGAACTGCAGGCCGCCCGTGGCGGGGTCGTAGTACGGGTACGCATTGACCTGGAAGCCGGCGCGCTCGAAGACCACGCGGTGGTTCTCCCAGCTCGGGTCGCTGATCCACATCTGCGCGGTGGGGAAGTAGCGCTTCAGGAAGTCGGCACCCACGCGCAGCGCGCCGGAGCCGCCCAGCGTCTGCAGCGTGGCGATGCGGCCTTCGGCGCGGGCCGCGCAGTCTTCGCCAAACACCAGCGCCTGCACGGCCTGGCGGTAGCCGGGAATGCCGGCCATCGGCAGGTAGGGGCGCGGGCCCATGTCCGCGAGCAGCGCGGCTTCGGCTTCGGCCACGGCCTGCATCACCGGCAGACGGCCTTCGCCGTCGAAATAGATGCCGATGCTCAGGTTGACCTTGTTGGTACGCGGGTCCTGCTGGAAGTCCTCGTTGAGCGAGAGGATCGGATCGCCCGGAAAGGCTTCGATGTGTTCGAACATGGGAAAGCTCTGGCTGTGTTTCAGGGGGCGGAGACTCATTGCGCCTGCACGCTCGGGGCGCGCAGCGCGGCGGCGGCGTTCTTTTGCCGGAGGCGATAGCTTACGCCAAGTACGCCAAGCCATACCGGAATCAGGTAGACCGAGATCCGCAGGCCGGGTGTCAGATACATCACATAAAGGATGCCGGCGAGGAAGGCGAGGGTCAGGTAGTTGGTTAGCGGATAGCCCAGGCTCTGGAAGCGCGTGGTCTGGCCGGCCAGGCGCTTGTCGCGGCGGAACTTCAGGTGAATCAGGCTGATCATGGCCCAGTTGATGATCAGGGCCGATACCACCAGGCCCATCAGCAGTTCGAAGGCTTCGCCCGGCATGAAGTAGTTGATCAGCACGCAGGCGCCGGTGGCCAGCGCGGACACGCCCAGCGCGGCCAGCGGAATGCCGCGGCGGTTCACCTTCATCAGCGCCTTGGGTGCGTTGCCCTGCTGCGCCAGGCCCAGCAGCATGCGGCTGTTGCAGTAGACGCCGCTGTTATAGACCGACAGCGCCGCCGTCAGCACCACCAGGTTCAGCACATGGGCCACCGCCGCGCTATCCAGCGCATGGAAGATCAGCACGAACGGGCTGCCGCCAGTGACCACCTTCTCCCACGGGTACAGCGACAGCAGCACCGCCAGGGCGCCCACGTAGAAGATCAGGATGCGGTAGATCACCTGATTGGTGGCCTTGGGGATGCTCTTCTCGGGGTTGTCCGCCTCGGCGGCGGTAATGCCCACCAGTTCCAGGCCGCCGAACGAGAACATGATCACGGCCATCGCCATCACCAGGCCGCCCAGCCCGTTCGGGAAGAAGCCGCCGTGCTGCCACAGGTTGGCCACGGAGGCCTCCGGGCCCGCGCCGCCGGACATCAGCAGATAGCCGCCAAAGCCGATCATGCCGACGATGGCCGTCACCTTGATGATCGAGAACCAGAATTCCATCTCGCCGAACGACTTCACGCTCGACAGGTTGATTACGTTGATCAGCACGAAGAACGCCAGCGCGGAGATCCACGTGGGCAGCTCCGGCCACCAGTACTGCACGTAGATGCCCACGGCCGACAGCTCGGCCATGCTCACCAGGATGTAGAGCACCCAGTAATTCCAGCCGGACATGAACCCGGCGAAGTGGCCGCAGTATTTATTGGCGAAGTAGCTGAAGGAGCCGGCGACGGGCTCGTCCACCACCATCTCGCCAAGCTGGCGCATGATGAAAAACGCGACGATGCCGGCCAGCGCGTAGCCGAGCAGCACGGCCGGGCCGGCCATCTTGATGGTCTGGGCGATGCCCAGGAACAGCCCGGTGCCGATGGCGCCACCAAGGGCAATCAGCTGGATGTGACGATTCTTCAGGCCACGCTGAAGCGTGCCGTCCTGTTGGGGGGCGTGCATGGGTTTGTGTCCTCTACCTATCTGGCCACTCTGGTGGAATGGCGATCACGTCTCTTTTGACCCGGGAGGTCGGACGCTATGAAAAGGCCGCCGGCGCGGGTAGCTCCGGCGGCGGGGAGGGGTCAGGCGTCCCGGGAGGACGCCGGACCAGGTGAAACAGGTGAAACGGGAAACGGAGGGAGGGTCAGACCTTGAGCGTGCCGCGCTCGATCTGGTCGCGCTCGAGCGATTCGAAGAGCGCCTTGAAGTTGCCTTCGCCGAAGCCTTCGTCGCCGGCACGCTGGATGTATTCGAAGAACACCGGGCCCAGCGCGGCCTTCGAGAAGATCTGGAGCAGCAGGCGGGGCTTGCCGCCCTCGGTGGTGCCGTCCAGCAGGATGCCGCGCGCCTTGAGCTGGTCCACCGGCTGGCCGTGGTCCGGCAGGCGGTTGGCCAGCGCGTCGTAGTAATAGTCGTTCGGCGCCGTCATCAGCTCCACGCCGGCCAGTTGCAGGTTGTCGATGACCTCGATCAGGTTGTCCGTCAGGAAGGCGATGTGCTGGATGCCCTCGCCATTGAACGCCATCAGGAATTCCTCGATCTGGCCGCTGCCCTTGGACGACTCCTCGTTCAGCGGAATGCGGATCTTGCCGTCCGGCGCCGTCATCGCCTTCGAGGTCAGGCCGGTGTACTCGCCCTGGATGTCGAAGTAGCGGATTTCGCGGAAGTTGAACAGGCGTTCGTAGAAGTTCGCCCAGTAAGCCATGCGGCCACGGTAGACGTTGTGCGTCAGGTGATCGATCAGGCGCAAGCCATGGCCCACCGGGCGGCGGTCCACACCGTCCAGGAATTCGAAGTCGATGTCATAGATCGACTTGCCGTCCTCGAAGCGGTCGATCAGGTACAGCGGTGCGCCGCCGATGCCCTTGATCGCGGGCAGGCGCAGCTCCATCGGGCCCGTGGCGATCTCGATCGGCTGGGCGCCCAGCATCAGCGCGCGGTTGTACGCCTTGTGGGAGTCCTTCACGCGGAAGGCCATGCCGCAGGCGCTCGGGCCGTGCTCGGCGGCGAAATAGGCGGCCTCGCTGTGTGGCTCGTTGTTGATGACGAAATTGATGTCGCCCTGGCGGTACAGCAGCACATCCTTGGAGCGGTGGCGGGCCACCAGCGAGAAGCCCATCTTTTCGAACAGGGGCTCCAGAACGTTCGGCGTCGGCGAAGCGAATTCGACGAACTCGAAGCCCATCAGCTGCATCGGGTTTTCAAAGAGATCGGCCATGGTGTGCTCTACAAGGAAGTGGGGGCAAGGGAGTCCAGCACGGGGCTGGCAATCGTATTTCAGCGACTTTCAAAGCCGTCCGAACTGGAATCGAGTGTATAACCCGCGCCAGTAAATAGGATTTCGTTCGGGACGCAGGGAAACCCTGAAATATGAGATAAGATTTCGCGAAATCGCGTTCTGAGGAAACGGAAATGCAGAATACCGAGCTAGACCGCACGGATCGCCGCTTGCTGGGGGTGCTGCAGGAGAACGGACGGGCCAGCAATCTGGAGCTGGCGGAGGCGATCAGCCTGTCTCCGGCGCAGACGCTGCGGCGTCACCGGCGCCTGGAGGAGAACGGCATCATCAAGCGCTACGAGGCGCGGCTGGACAGCACCGCGCTCGGCTTTGGCGTCACCGCGTTCATCCATGTGACGATGGAGCGCGGTCATATCCGCGACCTGTCGAAGTTCAAGGGGCTGGTGGCGGAACTCGCCCAGATCCAGGAGTGCTTCTCCGTCACCGGCGATATCGACTACGTGCTGAAGGTGGTGGCCAAGGACCTGAAGTCGCTGTCCGACTTCCTGCTGGACACGCTGATGCGCATTCCCGGCGTGAGCGGGGTCAAGTCCAGCGTCTGCCTGGACGAGATCAAATGCACCAGCGCGATGCCGCTGGAGGCTTGATCGGTGTGATCAGTGCGTCACTGACGCGCCGTCGATCTGCGCCATCGCCTCGGCAATCGCCTGCGCGTCGGCAGGGCGCACCAGCCGGGCCACTTCCTGGCCATCGCGCAGGAACACCAGCGTCGGCCACAGCTTCACGCGGAACGCGCGGCCGAGCGGGCGCCCGCTGCCGTCTTCGACCTTGAT
The DNA here is from genome assembly GCF_056395265.1 of Cupriavidus sp. 10L43_2. Taxonomy (NCBI): domain Bacteria; kingdom Pseudomonadati; phylum Pseudomonadota; class Betaproteobacteria; order Burkholderiales; family Burkholderiaceae; genus Cupriavidus; species Cupriavidus sp. 10L43_2. The sequence goes on along the minus strand of NZ_JBFTJE010000004.1, from coordinate 178,666 downwards.
GTGCCGGATGGCCGGATGCTTGCCGAACGCGGTCTCGATCAGCGGCTGGGCGCGCATGCAGAAGCCGCACCACGGCGCGCCGAACTCCAGCAGCGTGGCACCCGGCAGCGCGTCGATCTCCGCGCGGGTGGGCTCGGTGGCGGCAAAGGCCTTGGTCATGCTCATTCTTGGGTCTCCGTCGAGGCTTACCCCCTTTGGGGCAAGTAAGGGCAAGCGAGAACCGCGCCAGAGGCGCTGCCGTCATTCTGCCAGTGGCAGCGCCGGCGCGTGCGGCGTGCCGATGCCGGTTTTTGCCATCGGCGCGACAGATTTACGTGCCGGGGTGTCGATTTCCCACCACGCCGGCAGCAACGCCTGCACTTCCGGCCGGCCGAAGCGGTCGTCGATCAGCCACACCACGCCCCGATCCTCACGCGTGCGGATGACCCGCCCGGCGGCCTGCACCACCTTGCGCAGCCCCGGATACAGGTAGGCATAGGCGTAGCCGTCGCCAAACGCGGCTGCCATGCGCTCGCGCAACTGCTCGTTCACATCATTGACCTGCGGCAACCCCAGTGTGGCCACGAAGGCGCCGATCAGACGGTCGCCGGGCAGGTCCACGCCTTCCGAGAACACCCCGCCCAGCACCGCGAAGCCGATGCCGCGCCCGCCCGGCGCGAACTGGCCGAGGAACGCGGCCTGCCCCGCCTCGTCCATGCCGCGCGCCTGGGCCCAGATCGGAATCTCCGGATGCTGCGCGGCCAGCAGATCGGCAGCCTGACGCAGGTAGTCGTGGCTGCTGAAGAAGGCGAGGTAGTTACCGGGCCGCCGCGCGTACTGGTCGGCCATCAACTGCACGATGGCCGGCAGCGAGCGCTGGCGCTGGGTATAGCGCGTGGAGATGTGGCGGGCGATGTGCACGTCGAGCTGGTCCGCGTGGAAGGGCGAGGGCACCTCCACCCAGACCGCGCTGGCGGGCAGGCCGAGCATGTCGGTGTAGTAGTCCGCCGGCTGGAGCGTGGCCGAGAACAGCGTGGTGGCATGCGCGCCGGCAAAGCGCGGACGCAGGAACGGCGCGGGCAGCAGGTTGCGCACGCAGAGCTGGGCCTGCACGCCGCCGCGCGGGCCGGGCGTGCGCGTGATCTCGAACAGCGAGTGCTGGCCCCCGTGGTCGGGTAGCTGTTCGGTCAGGCGCAGGAAGTGCAGGGCGTCGAAGTAGAAGCGCTCCAGCGTGGCGTCGTGCTGGCCGGGATGGGCGCTCAGATGTTCGAGGATCGCGCCGCATAGCTGGGCCAGCGCCTCCACCAGCGCGGTGGGGGCAGTCGAGTGGGTTTCGAAGTTCGCGCGGGTTGACGATTCGGCCCGCGCCAGCGCCTGCCATGCCCGATGGACGCAGTTCACCGGCCGCGACAGCGCCTTGGGCGCAGCCAGCCGCGCGCCCCGGAAGGCCGCGGGGTCGAGCGTGGCCGTGTACATGGCGCGACCGCGCTCCACCAGATTGTGGGCCTCGTCCACCAGCACGCTGGCGCGCCAGCCGTTCAGCACGGTCAGCGCGTACAGCATGGCGCTGCGGTCGAAGTAGTAGTTGTAGTCCGCCACGACCAGATCGCTCCAGCGGATCATCTCCTGGGCGAGGTAGTAGGGGCAGACGCTGTGCTGGCGGGCGATCCCGCGCACGGCGTCCCGGTCCAGCAGCGGCACGGCGGCGGCGGCTTCGCGGGCGGCGGGCAGGCGGTCGTAGAAGCCCTGCGCGAGCGGGCAGGATTCGCCGTGGCAGGCCAGATCGGGGTGTTCGCACGCCTTGTCGCGGGCGGTCAGCTCCAGCACGCGCAGGGGCAATGGGTCGCAACCCCGGTCGCCCTCGCCCCGAAGTTGTGCGGCGGCCTGCAATGCCACCGCGCGGCCCGTGGTGCGGGCGGAGAGGAAGAACAGCTTGTCGAGGCGCTGCCCTGGCATCGACTTCAGCGCCGGAAACACCGTGCCGATCGACTTGCCGATGCCCGTGGGCGCCTGCGCCAGCAGCGTGCGCGCCGCCACATTGGCCTTGTAGACCGACTCCGCCAGCACGCGCTGGCCGGGCCGGAAATCGCCATGCGGGAAGGTCAGCGCCACCAGCCCGGCATCGCGTGCCTGACGGTGGGCGATCTCGCGCTCGGCCCATTGCAGGAAGCGTCGGCAACTGGCCTCGAAGAAGGCACGCAGCGTGGCGGCGTCGTGGCGCTCCTGCTCCACGCGTTCGCGCTGGCTCAGGATGTCGAAATAGACCACGGCGATGTCGATCTGGGCCAGCCCACGCGTCTGGCATAGCAGCCAGCCGTAGACCTTGGCCTGCGCCCAGTGCAGTGCCCGGTGGTTGGCGGGCACCTCGACGCCTTCGCCGCGCACCGTCTTGATTTCCTCGAGGCGATTGGCGGTGGGGTCGTAGCCATCGGCGCGGCCCCGCACGTGCAGCCCTTCGAACGTGCCGGAGAGGGACACCTCGGCCTCATAGCCCGCGCCGCGCCGGCCCGTGACCACGCCGTGGCCGGCCACGCCTTCCTGCGCGGTGGGCGAAGGCGTGAAGCGCAGGTCGAGGTCACCCGCCTTGGCTGTGAACTCGCACAGCGCCCGCACGGCAACCGTGTAGCGGGGCAGAGCACGCGATTCTGGGGTGGATGTGGCGGACAAGGCGCAGCAGGCAAGGGCAACGAAAGAACTGTATAAATATACAGTCTTTGCGCCGGAAGGAAAGCACGCGACGCTATCGAAACCTGCTGAAACTTGCCGATGGCGTTGCCACTTCGCACAGGAGAGCCGATGTCCCGCTTCAAGATCGCCACCTTCAATATCAACGGCATTCGCACCCGCCTGCCGGCGCTGCTGGACTGGCTGGCGCGCGAGGCGCCCGACGTGGCCTGTCTCCAGGAACTGAAGACCATCGACACGGCGTTTCCGATCGACGAGATCCGCGCCGCCGGCTACGGCGCCATCTGGCACGGGCAGAAGTCGTGGAACGGCGTGGCCATCCTCGCCCGTGGCACGGACCCGATCGAGGCGCGCCGCGGCCTGCCCGGCGACGAGGCCGACACCCACAGCCGCTACCTGGAAGCCGCCATCAACGGCGTGCTGGTGGCCTGCCTCTACCTGCCGAACGGCAACCCGCAGCCGGGACCGAAGTTCGACTACAAGCTGGCGTGGTTCGAGCGCCTGATCCGTCACGCACAGGGTTTGTATGACAGCGGCCACCCGGTGGTGCTGGCCGGCGACTTCAACGTGGTGCCGACCGACGAAGACATCTACAACCCGCGCTCGTGGCTCAAGGACGCGCTGCTGCAGCCTGAGAGCCGGGAGTGCTACCGCCGCCTGTTGGCGCAAGGCTGGACGGACGCCCTGCGCACGCGCTACCCGGACGAGCGCATCTACACCTTCTGGGATTACTTCCGCCAGCACTGGCAGACCAACTCGGGGCTGCGCATCGACCATCTGTTGCTGAATGCCGAACTGGCGCCGCGCATGGTCGATGCCGGTGTGGACAAATGGGTGCGGGGCGAAGCGCGCGCGAGCGATCATGCGCCGACATGGATCGAACTGGATCTGGGGGAGGTGCCGGCGAAGAAGGTGCCGGCAAAGAAGGTCGCGGCAAAGAAGGTGGCAGCGAAAAAAGCGCCAGCCAAGAAAGTCGCGGCCAAGGAAGCCCCCGCCAAAACGACAAAGGCGCCCGCCGCAAAGCGACGGGCGCCACGCGCCTGATTCCGGAGGTTGGACCTTACACCGCCACGGCCTCTTCGGCCTTTGCCGATACCGGCACGGGGTGCGCCACGGCGCCAAGCAGCATATCCGCCGCCGCGTCCAGGCGGTCACTCGACCCCGACATCCGCGCCGTGATCATCCCGTTCTGGATCGCGCCATACAACACCTTGGCGAAGGCCGACGGCGGCAGCGGGTAGGGCTGGCCACGCTCGGCTTCGGCACGGCGCAGCAGCTCGGCAATCCACGCCTCGTGCATGCGGAAGTGATCCTGCAGCAGCGCGCCGATGGCCGGCGGCAGCATCATCACCTCGGCGGACAGCATGCCGACCAGACAGACCTGCCCGTTGTCCGAGCCGCCACGCAGCGGCTCGATATAGCGCTGGGCCTGCTCGGCCAGCGGCAGCGTGGTGTCGATGGCCCCGATCCGCGCCGTGGCGGTCTCGCGGTAGCACCGCACCACCTCCAGTACCAGGTCGTCCTTCGACGGAAAGTAGTAATGGATGCTAGACGTCTTGACGCCAACCAGCTCCGCCAGATCGCGGTAGCTAAAACCGTTGTAGCCCCGGCGCCGAATCAGCACTGACGCGTGTTCCAGCAATTGCTCGCGTACGGGTTGCGTTTTCATGGCGACTGTCTCCCTTATGGGAGACCCTCCGGTTCATGCCGCCGCCGATCAGATCGGATCAGACCGACAGCGACTGCGCGACGAGAGAAAGCAGTGATCCGCTGGCAATGCAGAGCACTACCCATCCGCCCAGGATCAGGGCGCTGTCACGCAAACTCATGATGAAACTCCTTGTTCGATCTAGGCCGTGCGCCCGGTTTCGCTACCAGGCGATTACCGGGCGCGCGGCGCTGCACTAGGCTCAGGCCAGCGCGCCGTCGGTGTACACGTCGAAGGTGCGCGACGGTTCGCTCGACACACCGGTGCGGTCCAGGCCAGCCACGATGCGGGCGCCGTCCGTGTACGGGTCGAACTTGCCGGCACGGGCGCCGTCGGTGAAGGCATCCACCGTGCGGGCCGGGCTGGCCGAGACGCCCTGGGTGTCCAGGCCGGCAACGGTGCGGGCACCATCGGTGTACGGGTCGGTCTTGCCGACGCGGGCGCCGTCGCTGAACGGGCTGCGTTGGTCATTCACGCGGGCACCGTCGACAAACGGGTTGCGGGGTTCGTTCACGCCGCTGGCACGGGCGCCATCGGTGAAGGGGCTGCGCTGGTCGTTGACGCGATAGCTGTAACCGTAGACTTCGCCGGTGCTGTTACCGGGAGCGGCTTGGGCGGCGCCCGTCACGAAAGCGGCGGCGAGGGCGGCGGCGGAGAGGATGGTCTTGGCGTTCATGGTGTTGCTCCTTGTCTTTGGTTTGACCGGGCGATCTCGGTTAGAGGTGGATCGCGGGGCCGATGTCTTGCTGCGTTGTAACGGTCCTTGCTGCTGCTATCTACTGGTAGGTAGAGGGTCAGGGCTAAAAAAAAGACCGTCTTCCGGTACCAACCAACTACATGTACTGCGTGGACTTGGACTGCATCGCGGGGCTTGTTTCTGTTTGCCGGGTGGTGCAGCGCCGTCCATGAGCCAAATATTATCTACTACTAGATAGATAGGCAAGGACTTTTTAAAGAAATTTCGATTGTGGGGCAGAGGGGTGTCTGGTGTGCCGCGCGTGTCTACATCGTAAATCGATGATTGATAAAGAAAAACGGCGCCGATCCCCGTGTGGATCGGCGCCGTCTGGCGACCTTGCGAACCCTCGGATCAGCGCTTGCCGATCGTGAAAGCGATCTCGCCGAGGCCGTCTACGCCACCCGTGACCACGTCGCCCGGGTTCAGCGCGCCCACGCCGGCGGGCGTGCCGGTGAAGATCACGTCACCCGGGGCCAGCGTCATGCTCTCCGAGATATAGGCGATAACATCGGCCACGGGCCAGATCAGTTCGTCGAGGTCGCCCTGCTGGCGGGCCTCGCCGTTGACCTTGAGCCAGATCGCGCCCTTGGCCGGATGGCCGACCTTCGACACCGGATGCAGCGGGCCGCAGGGGCCGGAAGCGTCGAACGCCTTCGACCAGTCCCAGGGGCGGCTCATCTTCTTGGCCACGTCCTGCAGGTCGCGGCGCGTAAGGTCGACGCCGACCGCATAGCCCCACACCAGATCCAGCGCCTGCGCCGGGGTGACGTTGGCGCCACCCTTGCCGATGGCCACCACGAGTTCGATCTCATGGTGCAGATTCTCCGTCAGCGGCGGATAGGCCACGGTGCCTCCGGCCGCCACCACGGCATCAGCCGGCTTGGTGAAGAAGAACGGCGGTTCGCGGTCCGGATCCTTGCCCATCTCGCGGGCGTGCGCGGCGTAGTTGCGGCCGACGCAGAACACGCGACGGATCGGGAAGCGGGCCTGGCTGCCGGCCACGGCCACGCTGGCCTGCGGGGCCGGCTGGATAACGAATTCGGTCATGTCTCGCTCTTCTCTTGTGGGTCTGGGTTTGATGGGGACGACTTGGCGATTACTTGGCGAACACCTGGCTCAGGTCGCCGAATGCCTTGAACTCGAGCGCGTTGCCCGACGGGTCCAGGAAGAACATGGTGGCCTGCTCGCCCACCTGGCCCTTGAAGCGCACATGCGGCTCGATCACGAACTTGGTGTTGGCGGCGCGCAGCTTGTCGGCCAGCGCTTCCCACGTCTCCATCGGCAGGATGGCGCCGAAATGGCGTACCGGCACATCGTCGCCATCGACCGCACTGGTGCCGCGATGGCCGCATTCGTCCGGCGAGAGATGCGCCACCACTTGATGGCCGTAGAAGTCGAAATCGACCCAGGCGTCGGAGCTGCGGCCTTCCGGGCAGCCCAGCAGGTCGCCGTAGAACTGGCGCGCGGCGGCAAGGTCGTGCACGGGGAAGGCAAGGTGGAACAGGGGCATCGTGCTCATGGCAATCCTTTCGTGGGCAGGGATGTTTTGATCTGTCGTTGATTGTAATCAGCAGAACTCGTAATATGAAACGAATGATTTCTGGTCTGAGTATCAGAAATTTCGATATGCGCCTGCCTACGCTGCGACGCCCGTGATCCGCTACTTCCGCACCTTCCTGATGGCCGCCGAGACGGCGTCGTTTTCCGCCGCCGGCGCGCGGCTCGGCCTGACGCAGTCGGCGGTGAGCACGCAGATCCGCCGGCTGGAGGAGGATCTCGGCTACGCGCTGTTCGACCGCTCGGGCAAGTCCGTCGCGCTGAGCGAGGAGGGCCGGCAACTGCTGCCGGACGCCACGCGCTTCGTGGCGCTCTATGAGTCGATGAAGGGCAGCGCCCAGGCGCGGCCGGACACGGCGCCGCTGGATCTGGGCGCGGTCTCCACGGTGCAGTCGACGCTGCTGCCCAAGGCGATGCAGCGCTTCCGCGTCGCCTACCCGGACACCCACGTCAACATCGTGCCCGGCATGTCCACGCAGCTGCTGACCCAGGTCGATGCGCGCGAGCTGGACATCGCCGTGCTGGTGAAGCCCCGTCTGGGGATTCCGCCTGAACTGAAATGGGTGCCGCTGCTGCACGAGCGCTTTGTGGCGATTGCGCCGGTGGGCGGCCCGGCGGACCTGAAGACGCTGCTCGCCACCGTGCCGTTCATCCGCTACAACCGGCATTCCACGGGCGGGCAGCTGGTGGACCGCTACCTCAAGCGGCACCGGCTGTGGGTGCGCGAAGGCATGGAGCTGGACGAGCCGGCCGTGATCCTGCAGATGGTGGGCGAGGGACTCGGCTGCGCGATCATCCCCGCCGATCTGGTGCCGTTGCGGCAGACGCCGAACATCGAGGAAGTGCCGATGCCCGGCCCGCCGCTGTTCCGCGAGATCGGCGTGCTGGTGCGGCAGTCGGCGCTCAAGCGCGCCCCGGCGGCGGCGCTGATCGACGCCTTCGTGGCCGTCGCACCGCCGCCTGCCCAGGCTGGCGAACCTGGCGAGGCCGGTGTTAAGCCTGCGCCGCCGCCTGAGGCGGGGTAGCGGCCGGCGCCTTGCGGCGCACCGCGAGCGCCATCAACGCAGCCACCAGGCAGGCTCCGCCCGCCACGTACAGTGCGGGCGAATAGGTCAGCAGCAGCGTGCGCGAGAGCCCTGCGCCGAACGCCGCCGTGGCCGCGCCGATCTGGTGGGCGGCGAAGATCCAGCCGAACACCATCGGCGCACGCTCGCGGCCAAACGTGGTGGCAGCCAGCTTCACCGTCGGCGGCACCGTGGCAATCCAGTCGAGGCCGTAGAACATCGCGAAGATGGACAGGCCGTAGAGTGTGAATTCCGAATGCGGCAGCCAGAACAGCGAGAGGCCGCGCAGCGCGTAGTACCAGAACAGCAGCTTGCGGCTGTCGTACCGGTCCGAAAGCCAGCCAGACAGGATCGTGCCGACGAAGTCGAATGCGCCCATCATCGCCAGCGCCGAGGCCGCCGGTACCGCCGTCATGCCGAAGTCCGCGCACAGGGCGATGAAGTGGGTCTGGATCAGGCCGTTGGTGGACAATCCGCAGATAAAGAACGTGCCGGCCAGCAGCCAGAAGGTCTGCGTGCGCGCGGCGTCGCGCAGCACGACGAAGGGGCCGCGCAGCGTGAGCGGCATGGGCGGGCCGGACGGCGCCGGCGCCGTGCCGGGCAGTTCGCCGAACGCGGGCAGGCCGACATCGCCGGGCCGGTTGCGCATCAGCGCGAAGACGAGCAGTGCCAGCGCGGCGCAGGCCACGAGCACCGGAATCACCGCCGTGCGCCATCCCATATGCTCGATCAGCCATGCCGCAACCGGCAGGAACGCAAGCTGGCCGGTGGCCGAACTCGCCGTGAGGATGCCGATCACCAGCCCGCGCCGGGCGGTGAACCAGCGATTGGCCACCACGGCGGCCAGCACCAGCGCGGTCATGCCGGAGCCGATGCCGAGCATCAGCCCCCAGGCGACGAACAACTGCCACAACTCCGTGGCCACCGTGGCCAGCGCCATGCCGCCCGCGATCAGCGCGAGCGCTGCACAGACCACATTCTTCACGCCGAAGCGTTCCATCAGGATGGCCGAGAACGGCGCCATCAGGCCGAACAGCGCGAAGCGGAAGGCGAGGATCGACGAGATCTGGTCGGTGTTCCAGCCCATCTCCTGCGTCAGCGGTTTCAGGAACGCGCCGGGCAGGCCGAGCGCGGCGGAAGTGGTCAGCATCACGCAGAAGGTGATGGCGGCAACGATCCACGCATAGTGGATGCCGCGCCGGTCCAGCCGGCTGGAAAGGGCTTGCGCAAACATGGGGGTCTTGGTTTGGGTGGGTCGGATGTGTGGAGAAAAGGTGTCCGCGCCGACCTCAGCCGGCAGCGGGTTCGGGGGCAGGCTCGGCGGCCGGTTCGTCAACATCCGCGCCCAGCAGCCACGCACGCGTGGCATCGAGGATTGCCTCGGAGAGCGGGTCGCCGGTCGTGGCACGGGCCAGCATCAGCGCGCCGGCCATGGCCGACACCTCCACCAGCGCCTGCTGGCGGGCGTCGGCTTCGGGCAGGTCGGCCGGGGCAGTCGAGCGCCATTTGTCGATCAGCGCCGAGAGCCCTTCGCGGTACACGGGGCGCACGGGTTTGTCGGCATCCTCGCGCGCCACATCGGCGGCCAGCGCGGCGGCGGCGCAGCCCTCGGCGGCGTGGTCGCGGTGCACGGGGGTGAGGTAGGCCGCCACCAGCGCGCGCCGGGCGGCCTGGCGGTCGCCGTCCGCGCTGGCGATGCGCCGGTCCCAGCGCTGGTCGCCTTCCTCGAACGCGCGCCGGCAGGCCACGGCCACGAGGTCGTCCTTCGACGCGAAATGGCCGTAGAAGCCGCCGTGGGTCAGCCCGGCATTCGCCATGATTTCTGCCACACTGACTGCGTGCGGCCCGCGTTCCCGGATCAACTTTGCCGATGCTTCTTCGATGGCCACCTTGTGCTGGCTGGCCACTGCTCGTGATGCGCGCGCCATCTGACGCCTCCCTCTGGAAATCTGACTGAAACTTGCCTTGACCGCAGTTTAGATGACGTCCATACTTTATTCAATAGATGCTGATCATCATTTAAGATAAGTGGCTGGCATCGTTGTTGTCATGTCGTCCCATCGATCCAAGGAGATTCCTGCTATGTCCAATCTGTTCGACCTGTCCGGCCGCGTCGCGGTGATTACCGGCTCCACCAAAGGCATGGGGCTCGAGATGGCCCGCGCGCTGGGCCAGCAAGGCGCCCGCGTGGTGGTCTCGGGCCGCGATGGCGCGGTGTCCGAGCGCGTGGCGGCCACCTTGAAGGCCGAAGGCATCGACGCCACCGGCATCCCCTGCGATATCGCCGACCTCGTCAGCGTGCGCGCCTTTGCCGACAAGGTGCTGTCCACCTTCGGCCGCGTGGATGCCCTCCTGCTCAACGCCGCCGCCAGCGGCGTGGTCGGCTCGATGCTGGAGCAGGGCGAGAAAGAGTTCGATGACGTGATGGCCGGCAACGTGCGCGGCAATTTTGTGCTGGTCAACGCACTCGCACCGCAGATGATCGAACGCCGCGATGGCTCGATCGTCTTCATGTCGAGCATCGCCGGCCGCCGCGGTTCGGCCTTCCTGCCGCTGTACAGCGTCTCCAAGGGCGCCATCGACGCCGTGATGCGCAACTTCGCGCTGACGCTGGCGCCGCACAACATCAACGTGAACAGCATCAACCCGGGCCCGGTGCGCACCGATTTTTCGCGCGACGCGCTGTGGGGGGATCCCGAGCGCGAGAAGGCCCTGAGCGGTGCCATCCCGATGCGGCGCATCGCTGAGGCGAGTGACGTAGCCGGTCTGGCCGTGCTGCTCGCCTCGCCGGCGGGCCGCTACATCACGGGTCAGGTGATCGGCCTCGACGGCGGCGCCACGGCCTGATTTTCGCCCCGCCGCCGTGCTTTGCGCACCGTGCGCGTGCGGCGGCGGCACCGTGTTTGTGCAGTGCGAAAAATAGCGGGGAAAGTGGCTTTATTCCTTCGAATCGGGACCGATACAGCGTGAAATCAGTCCTCGACATCAAGGAGCCCCGTGACCGCTTTCCTCACCCCTGCAAAGCATCTGATGGCGCGTCTCACGATCACGCGCAAGCTGGTGCTGCTGACCATCCTGTTCCTGATTCCGCTCTGCGGCGCGCTGGTCGCGGTGCTGAATCAGTCGGTACAGTCGATCCGTGCCACGCAGGATGAACAGCGCGGCCTGACGCTGGTCGGCCGCGCGCTCGACTTCATGCGCGAGACGCAGGTGCGCCGGGGCGCCGCCAATGGGCTGCTGCTCGGCAACGCCACCTTCCGGCCGACCTTCGATGCCGCCAACGGCAAGGCCGATGGGCATCTCAGCGCACTGCGCGCCGAGGTGGCGCGCGTGACATCGTTCAACGTCACGCAGGATGCGGCCAAGCTCGACGAAGCCTGGGCGCAGATCCGCAAGCTCGGTCTGGAAACCCCCGCCGCGCCGCTGTTCGAGCGCCATACCGCGCTGGTCAAGCAGACGCGGCTGTTTATTGGCGATGTGGCGGACCGCTCTTCGCTGGCGCTCGACCCGGACGCCGGCTCCTATTACCTGATCAACCTGATGGTCGGCCCGATGCCGAAGCTGGCCGAGCTGAGCGCGCTGGCGCGTGGCCGGGGCGCGGGCATCATCGCGCAGGGCGGCTATTCCGATGCAGCCCAGCAGGCCGATCTCGCCGCGCTGGCCGAGCAGATCCAGGACGGCCTGGAAGCCGTGCGGCGCGACATCGCCCGTGCCGAGCGCGGCGCGCCGGCCTTCAAGGACCGCATGGAAGCCGCCACCGCCAAGCTGGCCGCGATGGACAACTTCTACCGCACGCTCAAGGTGAGCATGCTGGGTTCCAGCGGCATCACGATCGATGCGAAGTCGTATTTTTCCGAAGGCACGGCGGCGATCGAGGCGGTGTCGGCGCTCAATCAGGAGTTCGCCGCGCTGACGGGCGAGATGCTGGCCCAGCGCGTGGCCGCCGAGCAGCGCCAGCTGGTGCTGCTGGTCGTCATCGCGCTGGCCACGGTGGGCGGCGCGCTCTACCTGTTTGCCGGCTTCAGCCAGGGCATGCGCACCGATGTGCAGGACGTGGCGACGCTGGTGGCGCGCATCAACGCCGGCGACCTCACCGTGCGCATCGACGCCCATGGCCGGGACGAGTTGAGCGACGTCAAACGGCACCTGATGTCGATGGTGGAGACGTGGCGCGGCATCATCGGCGAGACCAAGGACGGCGCGCAGAACGTGCTGGTGGCGGCGGGGCAGATCGCGCAGGGCAATGCCGATCTGTCGCAGCGCACGGAGGAGCAGGCGTCGTCGCTGGAGCAGACCGCCGCGAGCATGGAGGAGCTGACCGCCATCGTTCAGCAGAACGCGGGCAACGCCAATGAGGCCAGCGCGCTGGCGGCGGAGGCGTCGGCGATTGCGGTGGCGGGCGGGGAGTCGGTGTCGCGCGTGCGCGAGACCATGGGCGAGATCGAGGCGGATTCGAAGCGGATTGTCGAGATCATCGCCGTGATCGACAGCATCGCCTTCCAGACCAATATCCTGGCGCTGAACGCGGCCGTGGAGGCGGCGCGCGCGGGGGAACTGGGCCGGGGCTTCGCCGTGGTGGCCAGCGAGGTGCGCACGCTGGCCCAGCGCGCCGGCCATTCGGCGAAGGAGATCCGCGCGCTGATCTCGCAGTCGACCAGCCGGGTGACGGCGGGCACGGCGCTGGCCGGGGAGGCCGCCGCGACCATGGAGCGCATCGTCACGGCCGTGCAGCGCGTGACGACGATGATGGACGAGATCAGCCGCGCCTCCCACGAGCAAAGCGGCGGCATCACGCAGGTGAATCAGGCGGTGACGCAGATGGATCAGGTCACGCAGCAGAACGCCGCGCTGGTCGAGGAAGCCGCCGCCGCCGCCGAGGCGCTGCAGGAACAGGCGCTGCGCATGGAGCAGAGCGTCAGCGTGTTCCGGCTGGCGGCTTGATCAGGAGGATGGCGGGGAAGTTGGCACGGGCGGCGCGCGCAGCAACGGATAGGGGTTGATCGCCCCGGTCCCGGTGTAGACGCCGAAATGCAGGTGCGGCGGTGTGCCGCGCGCGTTGCCGGTGGTGCCGACGTAGCCGAGCACTGCGCCCGGCGCCACGCGGTCGCCGATGCTCACATCGGCATAGTCATCCAGATGCGCGTAGTAGTGCATCTGACGACCCGGCCCGAGCACCCAGACCACCTTGCCGCCCAGGCTGTTGGTGCCCACGCGCGAGACGATGCCCTCCGTGGCGGCCAGCACCGGCGTGCCGCGTGCGGCAAAGATGTCGATGCCTTCGTGCTTGCGCCCGCCGGAGCGCGCCCCGTGCCAGGTGTCCCGCAGCCCGCGCTGGGCCACGCCCTGCACCGGCATCGCCAGCGCGGTGGGGGCCGGCATCGATGCCAGCCGCACCGCGTACAGCGCACTATCTATATAGGGTTTGACGTAGGGCCAGCCCAGCGCGCCCGCTGCCAGCAGCGCAACCAGCCACAGCCAGCCGGCGTAGGAGCGTGGCTGGGGCTGCGGTTGGGGTTGGGGCTGGCCGGCCGGGCGCGTCACCATGGGTGGCTCCGGCCGGTGGGGATGGACTCACCAGCCGTTGGAGCCGGCGCTGGTGCCGCCGGCGGGCGCTTCGCGCTTCTCGACGCGGATGTTGTTTTCGACTTCGGTAACGCCGAACGTGTTATCGGCGATGTCCTCGATGGCATATTTCTGGCTCCGCTGATGGACGGTGCCGGATAGCGTGACCTTGCCCTTGTCCACGTCGACGCTGACTTCGCCCACATCCACGCCGCTGGTAAAGGTCAGCCGTTCGCAGATCTGGTCGCGAATGCGCTCGTCGGTGCGGGTGTAGCCGCGCGGGACGTTGCGCTTGTCGATGTCATCGTCGTCGTGGCCGAAGAAGTTGCTGACGGCTTCGCCGATCCGGTGGCCGAGATTGTAGAGCGCGCCGTGCTCCTCGCCTTGATCGCGGTCATCGTCGTCGTCCGACCAGCGCCGTGGCGAGCGGTAGCCGAGTTCCTCGTCGTAGCCGCTGGTGCCGGCGCTGGTGCCAGGGTAGTCGCGCCCGTAGGACTGGGCGTAGGGCTGGCGGCCAGCGTAGCGGTCAGACCCACCCGAGGGGCGGGATTCTCCCCACTCGTCGCGTGGCTCGGTCCAGTAGCGGGTGTCGCTGCGCAGGTCGTTGAAGTAGGCGTCATGCCCGGACCCGCCGGCCTGCCAGGGTTCGCGCTGCTGGGCGCGGCGCAGCCATTGCTGATCGGCGCTGCCGAAGCCCTGCTGGCCGCGCTGCCCTTGCTGCCCTTGCTGATAGTCGCGTTGACCCCGACCCTGTTCCCATCCGCGCTCGCCGCCGTAGCCGCGTGCTTCCTGATTGCCTTGATAGCCTCGGTTGCCGCGATTGCCTTGCGGGCCGCCGTAGTCCTCGAAGTCCCCATAGTCGCCAAACTCGCTGGCCTGGCGGCGGCTGCGGTATTCCTGCTGGCGGCGCTGGGCGTCGCTTTCGGGGGAGTCGCTGCTGGCATAGCCGCCGTTGAGCCCGTAGCGCAGGTTGCTGCCCTGCCATTGGCCGCTGTCCCGGTAGGCGCCGGCATAGCCGCTGCGGGGCGGGCCGCCGTCGCTGGTTTGTCCCGGGGTCAGGCGCTGGCGCCGGCGGGCATCGTCCCATTCATCGCTGGCGGACTCGGGCTGCCAGTCCTGATCGCGCGCACGCAGCCCCCGGTTGTCGCTCCATGCATCGTCGCGCCATGGATCGTAAGCGTCGTCGTCGCGGACATTTTCAAAGGCCCGCCAGGTCTGGCCCCGGCGATAACGCTCGGTGTTGTGGTCGCCCATTGCTGATCTCCTGAAGTTGCGGGTGTGCCATTACTGGCAATCCAGAAGAGGGGCAAGATTCGTACCGCGCCGGCTGGCCCTTGTCAGGGCTGGCCTTGCGGGATTTAGGGTGCTGCGGGTGCGCTTCACGCCCATGCAAGCCTTGCGCGGGCGCGTGTAAAGACTGCTCGGCAGCAGGAGGGGAGCAACCGGGACGGGTTAATGGGCCGTCACACGGCGCAGCGAGCCCGGCGGATGGGCCAGCACGGCAGCCGGGATCATTGGCGTGGAAGGTGCTGCCGGTGCGGGATCGGTCCGCTCGGTACGGGTCGCGCGCACCGGGGCGATGCCTTCGACAGCGCCCAGCGCCTGGCCGTTCTCGTAGCCGGTGGACACCGCTTCGAGATAGCCGGGCGAGAACTTCTGCTCGGGCGTGACGGCCGGGGCCGGGGCCGGCGCGGGCTGCGCATACACCGCCGTGTGGGCGCAGAGCGCCAGCACGCGGAGCAGCAGGATGCCGCCACGCATGCGGTAGAGCAGGGCGAGGGGCGCGAGAGGCGAAAGAGGACGAGGCTGGTGGAGGGGCGCGGCGTCGGTGGGGCGCAACTGTGGCGGGATCTTCATGATGGTTCTCCAAAGGAGCTTTCGCTCCGGCTGAAAAGGTGCTGCGGGACGAGCATCGCGGCGCCGCGCTCGTCCTTCCTTTTCGCAGGGAACATGCCACCATCATTTCGGCCCCGGGCGGGCAGGCCGGGCCACTTTCACGGGGAAAAGAGGGGGTTGTGGGCCAACACGTTGCGAGGAACGGTTGGGGCCGGGCCAACATCCCACCAACCTCCACCCATCAGATCCAGACGTCGTTTTGCGCAGTGCGCTCGCCCACGTCGTCGCCCGTATTGCGCACGCCGCGCGGCTCGATCAGCAGCATGCGCACCTCGCCATCGGCAAACGGTTTGTGCTCGATGCCACGCGGCACCACGTACATCTCGCCGGCGCGCAGGTCCACGTGGCCGTCGCGGAAGTCGATGCGCAGGTGGCCGTCCAGCACGATGAAGGTCTCGTCGGTGTCGGCGTGGCTGTGCCAGACGAAGTCCCCCACGATGCGGACGATCTTGAACTGGTAGTCGTTCATCTCGGCAATCACGCGCGGCTGCCAGTGGTCCGAGAACAGGGCGAGCTTCTCGGCGAAGTTGATGGCGCGATAGGGGGTGCGATAGGGGGTGGGATTGGGAGTGGGGGACATGGGGCGCTCCTTCGGATGGGATGAAGGCCCGAGCATGCGCCGCCGGCGGGCGGGCCGTCTTGTACGATCGTGCAGCTACGGCGTGCGCCCCAGCGTGCGCAGCCAGCGCGCCGGCGTGATGCCGAAGGTGCGCGCGAAGTGCCGCGTCATATGGGCCTGGTCGGTGAAGCCGGCCCACGCGGCGGCGTCGGCCAGGGTCTGGCCGGCCACGATCAACCGGCGGGCCATGTCGAGCCGGCGCATGGTCAGGTAGCGGTACGGGCTGGTGCCGAACAGTCCACGGAAATCGCGCGACAGGCGCCAGCGGTCCCGGCCGGTGGCGGCTTCGAGTTCGTCCAGCGTGACGATGCGCGCCACGTTGTCGAGCAGGAAGGTCCGGGCCGTCTCGGCGGCACGGTAGTCGAGCGCCTGCCGGCGCCCCGGCGTAGTGCCGCCGGCGACGGCCGCCAGCGCGTGGGCCAGGTCGTAGAGCGCGTCGTCTTCCTCGAGCGGGTCGATCGGGCTATCCATCGCGCGGAGCAGGGTCTCGGTGGCGGCGAACAGCCGGGGGTCGTCCGATCGGCCGCCCGGGATGAACGGCAACGGCCGGCCGCCCAGCGCGCGCTGCACGTGCGCGGGCTCGACATAGATCATCCGGTACTGGAAGCCGGCCTCGGTGCCGGCCTGGCCGTCGTGCGGCTCGTCGGGGTGCAGGACGATGGTGCCACCCGGCAGGCTGTTGCAGACGCCGCGCCGATAGGAAAAGCGCTGCACGCCGGTCAGCGTGCGGCCAATCGCGTAGGTGTCGTGGCGATGCATGTCGTAGCCATGGCCGCCGATAAACGCCTCGATCCGCTCCATGCGCTGGGCGGACGCATCCCGCCGCATCCAGTCGCGCCGGCCCGGCAGTACCCCGTCACCCATGCGTGTGGCCGGGGTGGCTGTGCGAGTGGCTGGGGGCGGCGTGCGTGTGGATGTGGTCCGCCTCCGGGGGCGGGGAAAGATCGGCGCTGCAGCTGGGCGACGACTCATCGTGGCTATGCGGCTCCAGCGCGCCGGGCACGCGGCGGCTCTTCAGGCCATCGGCACGCAGCCAGGCCACGGTGGCTTCGGCGGCGCGGTCGATCAGCTCGCCGCAGCGCGTGTAGTCATAGGGCGAGACATCGAGCGGACAAAGCGGCGGCACCACGGCGATATGCGCGTGGTCGGCCCAGCGCTCCAGGTCATGCACGAGTTGCCGCGCCACCAGCAGGGACAGCGCATTGAGCGCGTGTTCCACGGCGCCGCGCGGCGGGCGGCGCTCGGCGCAGGCGAAGCCGGCCGGCAGCACCACGATGCGCGTGGCGCCCAGCCGCACGGCCGTGGAAACGGGCGTGTTGTTGGCCACGCCGCCATCGATCAGCGCGCGGCCTTCCACCTGCACCGGCGGAAACACGCCCGGAATGGCCGCGCTGGCCAGCACCGCATCGACGATATTGCCCGAGGACAGCACCACTTCGTCGCCGGTATGCATGTCCGTCGCCACCACATAGAGCGGCAGGCTGGCATGTTCGAGCCGGGATTCGCCGAAGTGGCGCGAAAGTAACTTCTGGAGGCCGAACGATTCGACCAGATGCCCGCGCCGCCCGCCCAGCATGCCGAGCATGCTGCGCCAGGACCAGGGCAGCACCTCGGCCCGGCGAATGCCGCGCCAGAGGCTCTCCAGCTTGGCCGTGCCTTCCTCGTGCGGATGGCAGGCGAAATACGCGCCGTTGATGGCGCCGGCCGAGGCGCCGATCACCATGTCGGGCGCCAGGCCCCACTTCACCAGTTCCCGCAACATGCCGACCTCGATGGCACCGAGGCTGCCTCCACCGGCAAAGACGAATGCTGTTTTTTCCATGGCTGGGCGCGCGGGGAGCCATCCTCCCCGGATTCTCGATCTGTTAGTGGCCACAGCATAGGCCACTTCCGGGCGGGAGCGAAAGAGTCTGTTAGTGCGGGAGTGTCGGGCGCTTGTTATGCAATTAACCGCCAGGAATTTAGCGCGACTGCAGAGGCCGGCTGGCAGGGGATGGGGTCGAAGCATGATGCGGACACCGCACGCGGCACGCGAACGCCAAATACGAAAAAGGCGCCGGCAGCGGAATCCCGCTGTCGGCGCCTCGCGGCAGTCCAACCTGGCGCGCTAGAGAAGCAAAAGCCCGATCAGAAGCCGGGAGCCGGCGTTTCCGGAATCTGGTTGCGCAGGCTCAGGTTCATCACGTTCCAGCCTCGGATGGCGGCGATGGTGTACGACAGCTCGGCGATTTCCTGCTCGCTGAACTGCTCGCGCAGGGCCGGCCAGGCGGCGTCGGTCAGGTCCTGGTGGGGCAGTGCGTTGACGGCCTCGGCCCAGCCCAGCGCGGCGCGCTCGCGGGCGTTGAAGAACGAGGCGGGGGCTTCACGCCAGCCGGCGATGGCGTTCACGTGGCGCGGGTCCAGGCCCTGCTTGATCAGGTCGCGCCAGTGCATGTCCACGCAGACGCCGCACTGGTTGATCTGGGACACACGCAACTGCACGATCTCCACCAGACGCGGGCCCAGCGAGCTTTGCTTGACCGAACCCGACAGCGCGATCATGGCCTTCAGGTTGGCCGGGGCGAGCTGGAAGAAGTTAATACGCGATGCACTCATGATGGTTCCTCACGGTAGTTCAAGGGAGTTGGCGTGCGCCCTTTGCGCTTGCCTTTCCCTGTAAGACGTACCGTGAACCCGGCTTGTGACAGCTTTTCCGAAAATTTTTTAACCCAGCCATTCCCGGAAGGTGAGCACGAGCATGGCCGCGTTCATGGCGATGATGATGCCGACCGTCAGCGAGGCCAGGATCACCACGCTGCGCGGGTTGGCGTAGGCGCCCATGCGGGCGCGGCTGCTGGTGAAACGCACCAGCGGAATCGCCGCGAACGGCAGTTGCAGGCTCAGCACCACCTGGCTGGCGATCAGCAGCTGCGCCACGCCTTTGTCGGCATACAGCCACGCCACGATCAGCGCCGGCACGATGGCCACGCCGCGCGTGACCAGCCGCCGCGCCCACGGCGCCAGCCGCGTGCGGATAAAGCCCTCCATGACCACCTGCCCGGCCAGCGTGGCGGTGACGGCCGAGCTTTGGCCCGAGGCCAGCAGCGCCACGGCGAAGATCACGCTGGCCCAGGCGGCGCCGGTCAGCGGGGAGAGCAGGTGGAAGGCCTCCTGGATCTCGGCCACCTCCGCATGGCCGCTGCGGTGGAACACGCCGGCCGCCGTGACCAGGATCGCACTATTAATAAAGAAGGCGATGGCGAGTGCCACCAGCGTGTCGATGGCCGTGTAGCGCAGCGCCCGTTGCAGCGCCGGCGCATTGTCCTCGACGGTGCGCGTCTTGACCGCCGCCGAGTGCAGGTAGAGGTTGTGCGGCATCACCGTGGCGCCGATGATGCCCGTGGCGATGACCACGGCGTTGGCGTCGGTGAGCGAGCGCGGCGAAGGCAGCAGCCCCCAGCCCACCTCCGACCAGGACGGCTCGGCGATGATCAGCATCGCCACGAAGCACAGCAGCACCAGCGTAATCATGCTGATGACGAAGGCTTCCAGCCGCCGGAAGCCGCGCTGCTGCAGGATCAGCACCAGCAGCACGTCCAGCACGGTCAGCGCCACGCCAGCCAGCAGGGGGATGTTGAACAGCAGGTTGAGGGCGATGGCCGTGCCGATGACTTCGGCGAGATCGGTGGCGCAGATCGCCAGTTCGGCCAGGACCCATTGCGAACAGGCCGACCAGCGCGAGGCGCCGTGCCGGCACGCCTGCGCCAGATCCATGCCGGTGACCAGCCCGAGCCGGCTGGCCAGCACCTGGAGCAGCATCGCCATCAGGCTGGACATCGCCACGACCCAGAGCAGGGTGTAGCCGTAGGCGGAACCGCCCGCGAGGTCGGTGGCCCAGTTGCCGGGGTCCATATAGCCCACGGCCACGAGGTAGGCCGGTCCGAGGAAGCGGACGAACTCCCGCCACCTGGCGGCGGGGCGGCTAGGGATGACGACCGACACGTGCCCATCCTACGAGGTGATGACCGCGCATGGCGCTCCCGTTCACGTTGTGTGTGGCTCAGGTCGCTTGCACGACCAAGGCAGCCAATTTAGCCGAATTTTTCGATCGATGCGCTGAGGGCACATTGCCGGTGCGGTCATCCGGCGCCGGCATCGAGCGGGGCTAGGTGTGCTGCGCCACGGGCTTGGCGCGTGCCGCCTGGGCACGCAGGCAGCGCAGCAGTTCCTCCGCATAAGGCAGCACCACGAACAGGCCGAGCGCAGCGAACAGGCCGATCAGGTAGGACGACGGCAGGGGATCGCGTTTCGGGGTCAGGGTGAGGCGGGGCGGCTCGGCGCCGGCGCCGAACAGCGCCAGGAACTGGTCCCAGTGGGCGGCGGCCAATATGACCACGGCCGTGATCGGCAGCATCTCCAGCAGGCTGTGCATGTGCTGCTCGTTCGGCGGCACCGTGCGCCGGGTCACCGCGTAGCCGACGTCGACCCAGGCGGTGACCGCGTGGACCACCACAGCGACGATCATGATGGCGAACAGCAGCGCGTTCACCTCGAAGAACAGCACCAGCAGGACCGGGACGCCCACCTGGACCATCATCAGGCTGTGCATGACCGATTCCCGGACGCCCGCGTTGATCTCGATGCGCTGGCGCCGATGGAACCACCAGTCGCCCAGCCCCGCGAGGATCCAGAGCGGGATCAGGCCGTACATCAGGATCAGGCGAACCGGTTCTTGCATGGCGTCTCCAGCGGTGGCGGGAGCGCGCCACCTTCCGGCACGGTGCAAGTGCCGTTCCATGCCGAAAAGGGCCCGTGGGAGGCCCGTAGGAGGCAGCCGGCAGCCGGGCGGGATGTAAAAACCGCCCGGTCGTGCAGAAACGTCAGGCTGCCAGCGGCGCGGCTTCGATTGGCTCGACGGCCGTCGCCCGGGATGCCGGCAGCATGGTGCCGTGCTCGCGATAGTTCAGATGCCACGCAAACGCCTCTTCCAGCAGGTGCGGGGTCTGGCCGCCGCGCGTCTGGGCCCGGCGGAAATAGTCGAGCAGGCCGTCGCGGTAGGCCGGGTCGGCGCAATTGCGGATCACCTGGAGCGCCCGCTCGCGTGGCGCCAGCCCGCGCAGGTCGGCCAGGCCGTGCTCGGTGACGAGGATGTCCACGTCGTGCTCGCTGTTATCCACGTGGGAGACCATCGGCACGATGCTGGAAATCCGCCCGTCCTTGGCCACGGACTTGGTCACGAAGACCGACAGGTAGGCATTGCGCGCGAAGTCCCCCGAGCCGCCGATGCCGTTCATCATGTGCGTGCCGCCCACGTGCGTGGAGTTGACGTTGCCGTAGATATCGCACTCCAGCGCGGTGTTGATGGTGATCAACCCCAGCCGGCGCAGCACCTCGGGATGGTTGCTGATCTCCTGCGGCCGCAGCACCAGCCGCGACTTGTAGCGGTCGATCTCCTCCAGCACGCGGCGATAGACCGGCCCGGACAGCGTCATCGACGACGCCGAGGCAAAGCGCAGCTTGCCGGCGTCGAGCAGCGAGATGGTGCTGTCCTGCAAGACCTCCGAGTACATCGTCAGGTCATGAAATGGCGAATCTACGAGCCCGTGCAGCACCGCGTTGGCAATCGTGCCGATGCCGGCCTGCAAGGGCTGGAGCGACGGGGAGAGCCGCCCGGCGCGCACCTCGCGCTCGAACAGCGCGTTGAGATGGCCGGCGATCAGGCGCGTGTCGCCGTCGGGCGGCAGCGCGTTGGACGGGCTGTCGTCGCGCGCGGTGAGCACGATGGCCGCAATACGTGACGGATCGACGGGGATATAGGGCAGGCCGATGCGCTGCTCGACGGCAATCAGCGGAATCGGCTGGCGATACGGGCGCTGCACCGGGAAGTAGATGTCGTGCAGCCCTTCCAGCGCGGCCGGCATATTGGTGTTGATCTCGACGATGACCTTCTTGGCCATCATCGCGAAACTCGCCGAATTGCCAACCGAGGTGGTCGGCACGATGCCGCCGGTCTCGGTGATGGCGGCGGCCTCGATCACGGCGATGTCCACCGGGGCGAGCTGGCCGCTGCGCAGCTGCTCCACGGTCTCGCCCAGATGCTGGTCGATGAACATGACCTCGCCGTCGTTGATCTTGCGGCGCAGGGTGGCGTCGGACTGGAACGGCAGGCGGCGCGCCAGCACGTTGCTTTCGGCCAGGATCTTGTCGATGTCGTTGCCGAGCGAGGCGCCCGTGATCAGCGTGATCTGGAGCGGGTCGGCGGCGGCGCGGCGGGCCAGGGCGAAGGGCACGGCCTTGCAGTCGCCGGCGCGGGTGAAGCCGCTCATGCCGACCGTCATGCCGTCCTGGATCAGCGCGGCGGCCGCATCGGCCGACATGATCCGGTCCTGCAGGGCGGCCAGGCGAATGCGATCACGGTACATCTCGTCTCCTTGCTTGTTGGCTTCTGTAGCCTGTGGGGGCGTTGTCGGGGCCAGTGTAGCGAGCGCTGAATATTCTCACCATGATTTAAATCGCTAGAAGTCAGTCGGTTTTTTCATGGGTGACGACGCCGTGCAAAGTGCCGCGCGCCGGGCAATTCGGCAAGCAACGGTGGCCATCGCTTCCTAAAATCTTCATGTGTGTTTCGTAGCCACGCCGGCTACTATCTCAGTCGAGTACGCAGTCGAGTCCTGTCCTACCTAGACCGAAATTGAGGGGAGTCGCATGGAGATGACGCAGGGAGCTTCGCAGCCCGAAGCCAGTCCGGACCCGGTTGCTGATCAGGTCGCCAATCAAGCCGCACATGAGCCGGTGGTAGGGCTGGAGGCGCCGTTTTCGGTGCTGGAGACCCGCAAGCACCAGATGTTTCCGACCCTGACGCCGGCCGAGATCGAGCGCGTGCGGCGCTTTGGCGCGGTGGAATCGTTCAAGGCCGGCCAGACGCTGTTCCGCGTCGGCGACCCGGCGCCGGGCATGCATCTGATCCTGACCGGCAAGCTCCAGATCATCCAGCGCGACGGGCTGGGCAACAGTTTCCCGATCAACGACGAGGGCCCGGGCCAGTTCCTGGCCGAGGTGGGCCAGCTCTCCGGCAAGCCGGCGCTGGTGGATGCCGTGGCGCTGGAGGACTCCACCGCGCTGGTGGTGCCGCCCGAACGGCTGCGCGCGCTGCTGGTGGCCGAGGCGGATCTGGGCGAGCGCATCATGCGCGCGCTGATCCTGCGCCGGGTGGGCCTGATCGAGCGCGGCGGCGGCCCGGTGCTGGTCGGCAAGGGCACCCAGCCGCTGCTGCTGGCGCTGCAAGCCTTCCTGCGCCGCAACGGCTATCCGCACAAGGTGGTCGATATCGACACCGACCCGGACGCCATGGCGCTGCTGGACGTCAGCAACGCGCCCGCGAGCGATTTCCCGATGGTGATTTGCCCCGACGGCGGCATACTGCGCGCGCCGGACGAGGGCCAGCTCGCCTCATGCCTCGGTTTGGTGCCTGAATTCGCGCCGGACCATATCTATGACGTGGTGGTGGTCGGCGCCGGCCCCGCAGGGCTGGCGACGGCGGTCTATGCCGCGTCCGAAGGGCTGTCCGTGGCCGTGATCGACTGCCGGTCCCCGGGCGGGCAGGCCGGCGCGAGCGCTCGGATCGAGAACTACCTCGGTTTTCCCACGGGCATCTCGGGCCAGGCGCTGGCCGGGCGGGCCTTCGTCCAGGCGCTCAAGTTCGGGGCCCACGTGGCGATTCCGCTCGAGGTGAGCGCGCTCCATTGCGGCGAGAACCCGATCCGGATCGAGCTGACCGATGGCCGCATGGTGCCCACGCGCACCGTGGTGATTGCCAGCGGCGCCCAGTACCGGCGCGCGGAGATCGAATCGCTGGATCAGTACGAGGGGCGGGGCGTCTATTACTGGGCGTCGCCGGTGGAGGCCAAGCTCTGCAAGGACGAGCACGCGATGCTGGTCGGCGGCGGCAACTCGGCGGGGCAGGCGGCGGTGTATCTCGCCTCGCACGCGGCCGAGGTGCATATGCTGGTGCGCGGCGAGGGGCTCGAGGCCACCATGTCGCGCTACCTGATCGACCGCCTGAAGAGCCTGCCGAACGTCTTCCTGCACACGCACGCGCAGATCACGGCGATGGAGGGCGAGGGCTGGCTCTCCACGGTGCGCTACAGGGAGCGCTCCTGCGGCCCGGACTGCATCTCCCGGCCGATGCGCCACGTGTTCCTGTTTATCGGCGCCGCGCCGAACACGGAATGGCTGCGGTCCTGCAACGTGACCACGGACCCCAAGGGCTTCGTGCTGACCGGCTATGAAGCCCACCAGTCCTGCACCGAGCGCGCCGACTACACGCTGGAGACCAGCGTGCCGGGCGTGTTCGCGATCGGGGATGTGCGCTCGGGCTCGACCAAGCGCGTGGCCGCCGCGGTAGGCGAGGGCGCTGCGGTCGTGGCGCAGATCCATCGCTACCTGGCGGGCATGCAGGCCGGCCAGACCATGCAGGCGGTGGCCTAGGCGGCGCGGGCGGTACTCAGGCCGCCCACGCCACCGTCCGCCATCATCGAACCGCCGTCAGGCCGCCATCGCCGGAATCGGCACGCCGGCGGCGGGCATCGCGTACATCAGCGGTCCCATGGCGGCCTCGATGCACGCCATCTGCCCGGCATCGACCATCCCGCCCAGCAGCTTGCTGAAGCGCGGTTCCAGCATGCCCGAGACGATGTAGGTCCAGCGGTACGCCTTGAGCACCACGGCTTCCACCTCGGCGGCGCGCGGGGCGTCCGGCGTGCCACGGATCACGCGCATGACGTAGTGCGCGTCGGCGGTGGCCTGGGCCTGCAGGATCTCGTCCACGGCGCCCACCAGCGCGATCAGGTCGTCGATGGCGGCATCACGCGAGGTGCGGCACATGCGGGCGTCTTCGCGCAGCCATTCCAGCTCGTCGAGGTTGGCGTGCTGGGACTCCTCGCGCCAGTGGTACAGGAACACGTCCTTGAACAGGTCGGACAGGTCCGGCGCGGTGCCGATGCTGCCGCGATAGTGCGCCTGTGACAGCAGTTCGACATGGCAGGTCAGCGCCAGCACCGCCCAGGTGCACTTGGAGAGCACGAAGGCAGCCACGGCGTTGGCGTCCGCCCCGAAGGTGTAGCCCACCGGCATGCCCTGCGCGGCCAGTTGCTCGATGCGGCGGAACAGCTCCTGGTGCTTCAGTTCCTCGTCGGTGAAGCGCACGAGCGCCTCCAGCGCGACCTGATCGCCAACGCTGTGGGCCTGCGTCAGCTCCACCACCTTGGCCGAGACGAAGCGCTCCACCAGCCCGAACATATTGGCGTAAGTGCGGCCTTGCACCTGACTCACGAAGCGGCGTTCGGCCGCGCTGAGGAAAGGCAGTTCGTCGGCCAGGGACAGCCCGTCGGGCAGGAACTTGTGGGAGAGGTCGAAGGTGCGGTCGCGGATGACGTCACGGTCGATGTCCCAGCGGATGCGCTTGGATGCGGCGATACAGCGGGCGTAGCGGGCGGTGTCGGCTGACAGGGATACGGCTTGCATTGCAAAACTCCTCTGGAATGAACGGCGTCCATGCAGAAGGTGCCTGACAGGACGTAGGCGGATCATTCCAGCGGCACGCGCCGCCAACATGAGACGGGTGTCCCGGGTTTGGCGCGCTTCGAGGGTTTTGGAGTGGGGCGGTTGTCCTGCTTTAGGGCTTACCCTCTAACTGCCGTTTCTCGCCGCTTCATTTCGCTGAAGCCCCCGCGGAAGCGCGCCAGCGCCTCCGCCACCCCCCGGTAATTACCCGCGCCCGGGACCCTTGTCCCACGGAATCCCCCCGCACAGACCCTGACGAATCCCGCAAACCGGGACACCCGCCTCATGTTCGCCCGCACCCCGCTGCCCACAATCGGCCCCTCGAACAAGGAGCAGTGCGGCTCAGGCGATCCCCACACCGTTCCTTCATCCTGAGCTGTGATCGCCTTCCTGACGTTGTAGTTGGAGTTTGCGATGTACACGAATCTTGCCAAGACCCTCTTGACCGCTTCCTCGCTGGCCATCGGCCTGTGCAACCTGGCGTATGCCGGGCTGGGCGGCGATCGTTCCTCTTTCACCACCACCGCGGCGCAGGCCGGCATGTCTGCCTGCAAGGGCGGCAAGTTCGATCCGTACCAGGACGGCCTGCGCACCAGCAAGCCGGATCCCTACACCGACGGCGCCCGGATGGATCAGCGCGACCCCTACACCGATGGCGCCCGCATGGGTCAGCGCGACCCGTTCACCGATGGGGCCCGGATGGGCGCTGCCGGTGGCGGATGTCTGCTGCGCAACGCCTGACCGCGGATAATGCGCCGGGCACGGTATGCACCACGTCTGGCTTTCCGCACTTCGCGGGGCCAGCTGGCCGTGGTTTTGCCTGCACGCTGGGGATCGTTGACTAAGATTAGTCAATCGCCCGTTCCAAGCGGACGTGGTGAGCTATCGCCCCGGCGCCCTGCACCGGCCGTACCCTGTCCCGCGCGCGATCCCACCATGCCGATGCTGAAGCAGCAGATACGCCTTTGCACCAGCCTTGACCGGGTGCGACTGGCGTATGCCATCACGGGCAGCGGACCGCCGCTCGTGAAGGCCGCCAACTGGATGAGCCACCTCGAATTCGACGTGGGGAGTCCGGTCTGGAGCCACATGCTGTGCGCGCTGTCAGAGAACCACACGCTCGTGCGCTACGACGAACGCGGCTGTGGCCTCTCTGATCGCCACGTGGAGGACCTGTCCTTCGAGGCGTGGCTGCGTGATCTCGAAACCATCGTGGACGCCACCGGCGTCGATCATTTCCCCTTGCTGGGCATTTCCCAAGGCGCGTCGATCGCCGTGGCGTACGCGGTGGCGCATCCCGAACGGGTGAGCCACCTCGTGCTGCACGGCGGCTACGCCCGGGGGCGCCTCAAGCGCAACCTCGGGGCCGAGATGCGCGAAGAAGCCGAGCTGATGGCGCGGCTGGCCGAGCTGGGCTGGGGGCAGGAGAACCCGGCCTTCCGCCAGTTCTTCACCACGCAGTTCATCCCGGGCGGCACGGCGGAGCAGCACCGCTGGTTCAACGAGCTGGAGCGCGTGTCCACCTCGCCGGCCAACGCGGCGCGCTTCATGCGCATCTTCAACGACATCGACGTGGTGGAACTGCTGCCGCTGGTGACCTGCCCCACGCTGGTGCTCCACGCCGTGCGCGACGCGCGCGTGCCGTTCGACGAAGGCCGGCTGATCGCCAGCATGATCCCGAACGCGCGCTTCGTGCCATTGGAGAGCGGCAACCATCTG
The DNA here is from genome assembly GCF_056395265.1 of Cupriavidus sp. 10L43_2. Classification (NCBI taxonomy): domain Bacteria; kingdom Pseudomonadati; phylum Pseudomonadota; class Betaproteobacteria; order Burkholderiales; family Burkholderiaceae; genus Cupriavidus; species Cupriavidus sp. 10L43_2. The sequence continues at coordinate 151,598 of NZ_JBFTJE010000004.1, read as the reverse complement.
CTGCTGGAGACGGAGCCGGCATGGGACCGCTGGCTCGAGGAAGTACGCGCCTTCCTGCCCGCGCCGGTGCCGGTCGACGACCCGGCGTTCCACACCTTGACCCGGCGCGAGCGCGACATTGTCGTGCTGATCGCGCAGGGCCGCGACAACGCACAGATCGCCGCCTACCTCGGGCTGTGCGAGAAAACCGTGCGCAACCACATCACGAGCATCTTCTCGAAGCTCGAGGTGGAAAACCGCTCGCAGGCCATCGTGCTCGCGCGTGAGGCCGGGTTCAACCGGTCCCGCGCGTAAGCCGGCGGACCTGCCGGGCGCACAATCAGGAGACTCCCATCATGACGACTACCCCCGACCCTGCCGCTGCCCCGGCGACTTCGCCCGACCTTGCCGCCCTGAAAGGCCGCCAGCAGGTGGCCTGGGCCAGCGGCGACTATGCCGTGATCGGCACCACGCTCCAGATCGTGGGCGAGCAGCTTGCTGAAGCCTGTGACCTGCGCTGCGACGAGCGCGTGCTCGACGTGGCCGCCGGCAACGGCAACGCCACGCTGGCGGCGGCGCGCCGTGGCTGCATCGTGACGTCCACCGACTATGTCGGCGCACTGCTGGAGCGCGGCGCCGAGCGCGCCAAGGCCGAGCGGCTGGAGGTCTCCTTCCAGCAGGCCGACGCCGAGGCGCTGCCCTTCGACGACGCGAGCTTCGACGCCGTGCTCTCCACCTTCGGCGTGATGTTCGCCCCGGACCAGCCCAAGTGCGCCGCCGAGATGGCGCGCGTGACCCGGCCCGGCGGCCGCATCGGGCTGGCGAACTGGACGCCGCAGGGCTTCGTCGGCCAGATGTTCAAGACGCTGGGCGCCTACGTGCCGCCGCCGGCGGGGGTGTCGCCGCCGTCCAAATGGGGGGTGGAGGAGCACCTGCGCACGCTGTTCGCACCGCATGGGGTCGATGTCCGCGTGACGGCGCGCCAGTTCAACTTCCGCTATCGCTCGGCGGCGCACTTTATCGAGGTGTTCCGCACGTGGTACGGCCCGGTCCACAAGGCGTTCGCCTCGCTGCCGGCCGACAAGGCCAGCGCGCTGGAAGCCGACCTGACCACGTTGCTCAACAGCTTGAACGTGGCCGGCAAGGATTCGATGGTGGTGCCGAGCGAGTACCTGGAGGTGGTGGCGACGAAGCGGTAGGGGGGGGGCGGGCGCGGTCGCCCACCTCCCGAAAATCTCCTTGACATACAGATCTGTCTACTCCACGATAGTAGACAGATCTGTCTCATTCCGGCGATAGCCATCCCATCCTCAAGGAGCTTCGATGTCGACCCAACCCGAATCCCGTCCGCCGTTTCCGCCCTTTACCCGCGAGAGCGCCGCCCAGAAGGTCCGGGGGGCCGAGGATGGGTGGAACAGTCGCGATCCGGCGCGCGTGGCGCTGGCCTATACCGTCGACAGCCAATGGCGCAACCGGGCGGAGTTCGTCACGGGGCGTGCCGCGATCGAGGCCTTTTTGTCGCGCAAGTGGCAGAAGGAGCTCGATTACCGGCTGATCAAGGAGTTGTGGGCGCACGATGGCAACCGCATCGCGGTGCGATTTGCGTACGAATGGCATGACGACTCGGGCAACTGGTACCGGTCGTATGGCAATGAAAACTGGGAATTCGACCAGAACGGTCTGATGCAGCGGCGCTTTGCCTGCATCAACGATGCCCCGATGCGCGAGGCGGACCGCAAGTTCCACTGGCCGCTGGGCCGCCGCCCGGATGACCACCCGAGCCTGAGCGACCTGGGGCTGTAAAGATGTAAAAGCCGGCATGCGGGGGGGCACCGCTGCACCCCCGCCGCGCATGCCAGCGCCGGCTTACTGCATGGTGTCCAGATTGCCGATGCGGACCAGCATCTCGGTGAACATCTGCATGTCCAGGTTCAGGTCGGCCACTTCCTTGTACTCCTTGGCGTTGTGCGCGGTGTACTTCTTGCCGGGCATGGCCGGGCCGAAGTTGATGGCGTTCGGCATCAGCTTGGCCGTGGTGCTGCCGGCCGTGGGCACCGGCTTGGCTTCGAGCCCAGTGGTGTCGCCGTAGATATTCAGCAGGGTAGAGAGCCAGGCGCCCTTGGGGTCACGCGCCATCCAGTTGCCCTGGTCGTGCTGGATCTCGACCGCCGTCTGCGTGGCGCTGGCCCAGGCGTTGATCCTGGTCGCCACCCGGGCGCGCAGTTCGTCCGGCGTGGCGCCGCGCGGCATACGCACGTTGGCGGTGACTTCAAGCTTGCCGTTGCGCTCGCGGATCAGCGTGGGCGACATCGTCAGCGGGCCCATGAAATCGTCCCGATAGCCCACATCCATCTTCTCGCCCAGATAGCCGGTGCCGTACAGGTCGCCGAGGTAGCGGATGGCGCGCGCGTACTGGTTGTCCGCGAACGGCACGCCGGCGCCTTGCAGGAACAGCGCCAGGCGCGGTACCGGGTTCACGCCTTCTTCGGGCCGGGAGCCATGGGCCGACGAGCCGGTCACCTTGACGTCCACGCCGCCGGCGCCCGGTGTCACGTCGATCGAGAACTTGCCCTGCGCGGCATGCTGGGCGATGAACGGATCGCGCGCCTTCTCCAGCGCGGCAGCCACGGCGGCCGGATCGCCGCCCGTGATGCGTGCCGTGGCGGTCTGCGGAATCGCGTTGGCGGACGCCGCGCCAGCCATTGCCACGATGGCGGGGGCCTTGCCGTCCGTCGGCCGGTCCGCGAAGCGCACCGTCAGCGCGCCCGAACCCTTCTCGGCCACCACTGCCGGGTACTTGCTGTCCAGCACGATGTTGTACGCCGGCAGCGTGGTGTGCGCCTGGTAGTACTTCATGCCGTCGCCGCCGGTTTCCTCGGTGGTTTCGATCATCAGACGGATCGTGCGGGCCAGCGGCACGCCGCTCTCGCGCACGGTCTTCATCGCGTACATTGCCGCCGCGATCGAACCCTTGTCGTCAATGGTGCCGCGCCCGTACAGGTAGTCGCCCACGCGGGTCACCTTGAACGGGTCGAGCTTGGTGCCATCGTCGAGCACCCATTCGTCGGCCACCACGGGCACTACGTCGGCGTGCGTGAGGATGCCGAAGGTGTCCGCGCCGGTGCCGGGCAGGGTCACCTCGAACACGCGGTTGTCCACGTTGCGATAGGTCAGGCCGAAGTCCCGGGCCATGCGTTCGACCACCTTGCCGAAGGCGATGATGGCCGGGTTCTCGTGCTGGGGCACCTTTTCGTCGCGCACGGTGCGGATTGCCACCATCTCGGTGATGCTGTCCAGCACGGCGGTTTCGTTGTGGAGCCGGTTATAGACACCGAGCAGCCGGCCGATGTTGACGAGATCGTCGCCCTTGAGCGGCTTCTTCGCCCGGTAGGCCCGCACGGCCGGCGCCAGCTTCGGCTCGGTCTTCACGGCGGCGGTCAGGAAGGCGTTGAAGCTGGCCGGCGGCTTGGCCGACTGGCTGGCGACCAGATGGTCCAGCGCAGGCTTGGCCAGCGTCTCGGCCAGCGCCGCGCCGGGGATCGACATAGCGAGCAGCGGGGCGAGCAAGGCAGCCAGCAAGGCGGCCCGCAGGGGGGAGGTCGGCACGGCAGGCAGGCGGTTCATCGATGTCTCTCGTACGGGTCTTGTGATGGATGCGCATGATAGCAGCGCCTCCATCGCCCGCGTCGACCGCGCCGGGGGTCAGGCGGCGTCGTGCCGGCCCATGATGCGGGTGCCCAGTGCCATGCCCCAGCGCACGAGTTGCGCGCCAGCTGGCAGCTGCGTGCGCTCCCACTGGGACAGCGCGGTGTCGATGCCACCGCGGTTGGCGTGCAGCGCGCGGCCCAGCGCCACCGCATTGCCGGCCGCCTTGCCCGCGCCGGCGCCGGTATGGGGGCGTGCGACGAAGGCCGCGTCGCCGGTCAGCACCACGCGGCCGAACACCATGCGTGGCGCCTCGTAGTCGTGGATCAGTTGCAGGAAGGGATCGGGCGTGCCGGTGACCAGCGCGGCGAGGTCCGGCGCGAGGTCGCGCACCGCCGCGTGGCGCAGGCCATCGATCTCGCCGTCGCGCATGACGCCCGGCGGGAGCGAATGGAGGTGCTGGTGTCCCACGCGGTCCCGCAGCGCCGCGTCGCGCGCCGGGCCGCTTGGTAATGGGCGATACCAGACCCAGTTCTGCCGGCGCTGCCCCGGGGCGGTCTCGCCGTTCTCGCCGGGAATCAGGTAGGTCAGCAACTGGTGGCCGTGCCCTTCCTCGAAGGCGAAGTTGTTGTGCAGGAGCTGGCGCGTGGCGTCTGGCAGGGCCGACTCGGGCAGCACGCCGCGCCAGGCCGCGTAGCCGGCGTAGGCCGGTGCGGCGCCGGGCAGCAGTTGCGCGCGCACGGTGGAGAGCGGCCCGTCCGACGCCACGAGCAGGTCGGCGGTCTCCGTGCGGCCCGACGCGAAGCAGGCGGTCACGCGCGCGCCATGCTGGCGCAGCGCCAGGAAGGTCTCGCCCGCATGCACGGCGCGGGGGCCGAGCGCCTGCCGCATGTGACCGTACAGGCCGTTCCAGGCGATCTGCGTCTGCGGCATGTAGACGCGGCGCACGTCGCCGTCACGCGTGACGAAGATGCGGCCGCCCGAGGGCACCCCGAAGTCCTCGGGCAACGGCACGCCGGCAAAGCCGAGTGCGTCGGCCACATCGGGCTGCAGGACGAGGCCGCCGCCCCGGCTGTCCAGCGCCTGGGGCGAGCGTTCGAACACATCCACGTGCCAGCCGATGGCGCGCAGGCAGAGGGCCGTGAACAGGCCGCCGAGAGAGCCGCCGATGATCACGGCGCGAGGGGTGGAGGTTGGATGCATGGTCGTCAGGGAGGTGGAGGCGTCTTCGCATCGTAGGGGCGGGCCCGGATGCCGCCAATCGGCCACAGGTTTGCGGCGTGTGACACGAAGGTATAGGCACCCGCCCTAGCGGCGTTCCAATCGACAAAAAGCCGGCGGACGCGCCATCCTCGCAGCACCGGCGTGCCAACAATTCGCTCCGAGGGGGTCCTGCTCCCGTATTCAAGGAGTTGTCATGAATATCCAGTCGCGTTCATCGGCGGGACGGCCGCTTGCCGCCGCGTGCGCCGCTGCCTGTGCGATGGCGGGCCTCGCCGCCGTTGTCGGGCACTGGTGGATCGAGGGGCGCCATTTCGAATCCACGGATGACGCTTATGTGGCCGGCAAGATCGTGGATGCCGCGCCGCGCGCTGCCGGCGCAGTGGTGGCGATCGTTGCCCCGGACACGCGGGGCGTGCCATCAGACGCGGTGTGGGTCGACGCGCGGTTCAAGAAGCACCAGCTTGCGCGGCTGCGCGCCGGCCAGCCGGTGACGTTGTACGCCGACGCATATGGCGCGAAGGTGCGCTATCACGGCACGGTGGCCGGATTCTCGGCAAGGAACGGTGCGGCGCTCACGCCGCAACCCGCCCACGGCGCCATCTGCCAATGGATCAAGCCGCCGCAGCGGTTGCCGGTGCGCATCGCGCTGAACCGGGCGGAACTCGCCGCCCATCCGCTGCGTGTGGGGTTGTCGATGTACGTGACGGTAGACGTGCGTACGCGGACCGGGCAGGGCCAGGTGGTATCGAACCAGAGGCCGCTAGCGTAGCGCGCGCTGCCAGATGGCGACGGCAGCGATGCCCAGGCAGATGACGGCGACCACCGCCAGCATGTTCGCCGACGCCACCAGCACGGCCTGTTGGTCGATTAACTGCGACAGCGTGGCCAGCGCGGTGGCGTCGAGCGGGGCGGGCAGCCCGTAGGGCGTGACACGGCCAATGAGGTGCGTGCGCGCCACGGCTTCCCCGGCCTGCAGCCACTGCCCGGCCAGTCCGGTGCCGCCCATCAGCGCCACCTGCCGGAGGATGTTCTTGAACTGGTAGGCGTGGGGGAAGTCCTCGAGCGAGGTCTCCATGAAGGTGAGTTTGGCGACGAGGATCAGCGTGAACGGCAGCGCCACGCTTTGCAGCAGCAGCGCTGGCAGGACGGCGGAGACGGGCAGCCCGTCCGACAGGCGCGTGGCGAACAGCCACGCCGCCGCCGCCGTCATGCCGTAGCCGAGCGCCAGGTAGCGCCGCGCGCCGGGCAGGCGCGATCCCATCAGCATGAAGGCGACGCCGGCCACCAGCCCGCCGAGCGCCGACAGGGTCAGCACCATGCCGGTGGTCTCGAACGTGAAACCGAGGCCGAGCTGCATCACGTTGGAGACCGTAAAGGTCCAGAGTCCACTCAGGCAGGCAAAGATCGAGTAATAGGCCAGCCCCGTGAAGTAGCGGCGGCCGTTCAGGCGGCGCGGGCTGAGCCAGGCGTCCGGCGCGCGGTGCAGCCGGATGAAGGCGAGCACGACGACGACCAGACCGGCCAGCGGCGCGGCGGCCACGCGCAGGGAGTCGCCGGTGGCATAGAGCCGCAGCGAGGCCAGGCCATGCACCAGCACCAGCGCGCCGGCGCCGACCAGCAGCACGGTGAGCCAGTCCATGCCGGCCACGTCGTCGAGGTCCGGCGTGCGTGGCGGGCGGGCGCGGTGCGGGTAGACGCAGAACACGAACAGGGCCGTCAGCGCGGCCAGCAGCGCCTGCACGAGGAAGATCATGCGCCAGCCGGTGTCGAGCATCAGCGTGGCGGTCAGCCAGGGCGCAATCGCCGGCAGGCCAATCGTGCCAATCACGAAGCCCGTCAGCAGCCGTGGGCGCTCCGCTGGCGTGGCAATCAGCTGGATCAACACGCGCGACGCCGAGAACAGCCCGCCGGCGCCCAGCCCCTGCACCGCCAGTGCCGCGGACAGTTCCGCGACGTTGGACGACGCGGCGCACAGCAGGCAGCCGACGAAGGCGATGACGAGGCCAAGCAGCGTGAAGCCGCGGTAGCTGAGATCGTCGGCGAGGCGCCGCGTCAGCAGGTTGGCGACGATGGCCGCACCGGCATACGCGGTCAGGCACCACAGGAAGTCGTCGGGCGTGGCGTAGATGCCGGCGCGGATGTGGAGCGTCCCGGTGGCGAGCATCGACGTGGCGACGAAGTCCACGCCCGTTGCGCAGCCCAGCGCGAGGCCCAGCCACTGCACGCGCGCCCGGGACAGCTCGGGGAGCGCCTCCAGCGGTACCGCGTCAGCCGGCATGCTGCGCAAGAGGAAGCGTGAAGGGGAAGGCGATTCGGGACATGCATCTCTCCGGGGATCAGGCCGGCATTCGGCAGGTCTCCAGCTTAGGCGTGTCCCGCCGCCAGCACACTCGTCCCCGCGCATGGGGGCGCCTGTGCATCGGTTTGTGACGACTATCCCCGGGTATGGAATGTCTGGAATGTGCGGCGGCTGGCGCTCCGGTCCCTCACCCGCCCAGCGGCCAACACAGCGGCAGCGTGAACGAGAACTCGGTGCCGTGCGGCGTGCGCGCCGTGGCGCGGAGCCGGCCCTTGTGGGCTTCGACGATGGAGCGGCAGATGGCCAGCCCCATGCCCATGCCGTTCTCCTTGGTCGTGTAGAACGGTTCGAACACCTGGTCGATGGCGCCCTCGTCGAGCCCCGCCCCGGTGTCCGAAACGCTGACTTCCAGCATGTTGTCGCCGGCGATGCGCGTGCCCATCGTCAACAGGCGGGCGCGGTTGGTGATGTCGCCCATCGCCTCCACGGCATTGACCACGAGGTTCAGCAGCACCTGCTGGAGCTGCACGCCGTCACCGAACACGCAGAAGGCGTCGGCATGCAGCGCCAGTTGCACGGACACCTGCCGGCGTTCGATCTCGCTGCGCGAGATGGCGAGGATATGGCGGATGGACTCGTGCATGTCCACCTCGGCCAGCACGGGCGCGGCGTTGCGCGTAAGCCCCTGCAGGCTGCGGATCATGTCGCCGGCGCGCTGCCCCTCGCTGGCGATGGCCTGGAGGCCCTCGCGCGCGTACTCGATCTCGGGCTTGCTGCGCGCCAGCCAGCGCAGGCTTGCGCCGGCATTCGAGACGATGGACATCAGCGGCTGGTTGATCTCGTGGGCGATGGAGGCCGTGAGCTGGCCCACCGTGGTGGCACGCGCCACGCGCGCGAGGTCGGCCTGCGCGTTACGCAGCGCGTCGTCGGCATGGCGGCGCGTGGTCACGTCCGTGACCGTGCCGACGTACTCGAGTATCTCGCCGTCCGTCACCAGCGGCTTGCCGATGCCTTCCACATGGCGGACCGCGCCGTCGCCGCGCACGATGCGGTACTCCAGGTGGATGGGCACCTTGTCGGACACGCACTGGATGATGGTGTGCAGCGCGGCGGCGCGGTCGTCGGGATGCATCCGGGCGCCGAAATCCTCCAGCGCGAAGTGGGCGCGCGCCGTGTCGAGTTCGAAGATGCGACGCATCTCATCGGAGCAAGAGATCGCTTGCAGCCGCAGGTCCCAGCGCCAGCTACCGGTGTGGCTGACGCTCTCGCCCATGCTCAGCGAGGCCTGGCTCGCACGCAGCGCGCGTTCCACCTGCTGCCGGCGGTCGTTCTCGGCCAGCAGGTCTTCGTAGAGCCGTGCCGTGCGCAGCGAAATAGCGGCCTGCGAGGCGATCAGTTCGAGCACCTCGGTCTGCTCGGGCGTGAAGCCGTCGCCGAGCAGGCGATTTTCGAGGTACAGCGCGCCAATCAGCGTGTTGTGCCGCGACATCGGGATGCAGATGGCCGCGCACTGCGTGTGGGCCGCGAAGTAGGGGTCGAGCCCGAACGGGTTGGTGCCGGTCGCGTGGCCCACCATCACCGGTCGGCCGGTGCGGATGACGGTGTGGAACATCGACATCGGCAGGTCATCGGCGGCGGGGGCGCCCTGCGCCAGCTGCACGCGGATACCGGCGGGCGAGGTGTGGGCGCGCGCCTCGATGATGGGCGCCTTGCCCTGGAGGCGGATCAGCAGCCCCCGCTGCGCGGCGGCGTATTCGAGCGTGATGGTCATCAGCGTGTCCACCAGCTTGTCGAGCCGGATCTCGTCGGTCAGCGCGCGCGAGGCGCGGATCACGCTTTCCACGTCGCGGATGCGCTTGCCGTTGGCGAGCACATAGGCCGGGCCACGCGCCGCATCGAACAATTGCGGGTAGGTGGCGGCCATGTGGCGAGCCTTGCCCGTCGCGCCCCATTGCCGATAGCGGTCATGCGCCGCGCGCAGGTGGCCGCGTGCGGCGGTGGTCAGGCCGGCCGCCATGCAATAGTGGCCGGCGCGTTCGTGCGCCAGCGCGGCCGTGTGCACGAAGCCGTGCGCCGTGGCATGGGCGATGGCCTGCTCGTAGCGCGTCATCGCTCCCAGTCCGTCGCCATCGAGCCGCGCCAGCTCCCCTTCCACGAGCAGCGCCTTGTCGGTGAAGGTGATCGGATTGGCGTCGGCCCAGCGGCGCAGCTTGCTGGCGTCCTCGGTAAGCGTGGCGCGCGCCGCCGCGTCGGGCGTGCTGGCGGCCAGCGTCAGCGCGCGATAGAGATGGAAATCGACCTGATGGATATGGGCCGGCGCGGACCACGCGAGCGTCCCGGCCGTCTCCAGGCTCGCGGCGGCTTCGGCGTGCCTGCCAGCCAGGTATTGCAGCGTGGCGCGATAGAGCCAGTACCAGAACTCCAGCGTGGACATGCGCTCCCGCGCCGGCGTGCGGGCGAGGTCGTGGCCGTCGAGCGCGGTGGGCGCGTCGGCGCCGAGCGGGAATTCCGCTTCGCGCAGCCCGTCGACAAAGCGCTGTTGCAGCAGCAGGATGGCTTCCACGTCGTGGAAGCCGGTCTCCCGCACGAAGTTGAGTCCGCTGGTGATTTCGGCGGAAACCTCGTCGAGCGTGTCGCCGCGTGCGAGCCGGTTGCTCACCAGATGGCAGCAGAGGAAACACGCCGTGGTCACGTCGCCGTTGGCGACGCCGGCCGCGAAGCCCGCCCGGGCGCAGTCGGTCGAGTAGCCCAGCGGCTGCGTCCACACGCTGAGCTGGTCGAGCGGCAGCAGCGTGCGGGCTTCATACGCGACGTAGCCATGCCGCGTGACCAGTTCCCGCGCCATCTCGCCGTAGCGGAAGCCGTCCTCGTAGGCCGCGAAGCGGTGGCAGACCAGCACGCCGAGCCAGCCCAGCGCAGCGGTGGACGGGCCGCTGATGCCGTGCGCGAGCGTCAGCCACACCATCTCGCACAGCTCCAGGAACACCAGGTGCTCGTCGACGAAACTGGCGGGCACGGAGAGCGCGGCCAGCAGCGCCATGGCCGCCTTCACATCGGGGTCCGACATCTGCGGAAGGTGCGCCAGCGCCTTGAGTCCAGGGCGATCCAGCCGCGCCGCGATGGCCCGGTAGGCGGCGTCGGCGTCCGCTGCCGATGGATGCGCGGACAGCGAAATGCCGAACATCCGCAGCCCCCGGATGGCCGTTTCCACCGCCAGCGCGTTCTCCGAGCGCCGGGTATGCAGTTCGGTCTTGAGCCGGTATACCTCGGCAAGCTGGCGGGCGGGCGCGTCCGCATCGAGCAGCGTTTCGGCCAGCGTCAGCGCCTCCGGCAGCCGGCCTTGCTGGAGCAGGCACGCGCAGCGCTCGCGCAGCAGCGCGAATTCCACCTCGCCGGCACCGGCATGGCCTTGCACACGCGCGGTGCGCACGAAGGCGAGGCCGGCGGTGACGGCGTCCAGCGCGGCCGGATAGGCGATGGCGCGGCGTGCGCGCGTGGCGGCGGCCAGGCTCAGCCGCGCGGACTGGATGGCCTCGTCGGCATCGGTGATCAGCTCTACCACCTGCGCCAGCATCTCGGTGGCGCGGAACAGGGTGTCGTCGCGCAGGGTGTCTTCGGCCGTATCGGAGGCATCGCGCAGCAGCCGGCCTACGCGCAGGTGCACGCGGTCGCGCTCCTCGGGCGTCAGCAGCGCGTGGGCGGCCTCCTGCACGCGGTCGTGCGAGAACACGTAGTGGGGCTCCTGCAGGCCGATGGCGTCGGCGGCGCGCGCCGGGGCCAGCAGGGCGTGCAGCGCCCCTTCCTCCACCTCGAACGCGGCGCAGACCAGCGCCACGTCCGACTGCCGGCCCAGGCACGCCATGCCGCCGAGCAGTTGGCGCGTGCGCGGCGGCAGCCGCTCCAGGCGCTGGAGCACCATGTCGGCGACGTTGTCGGTGTAGGCGTGCTGCGCAATGCGCTGGAAGTCGTACTGCCAGCTGCCCTCGTCGGGCGAGTAGGTGACGAGCCGGTCATCGACCATGGTCTTGATGAACTGGCCGACGAAGAACGGGTTGCCGAAGGTCTTGGCGTGGACCAGCCCCGCCAGCGGCTGGAGGTCGCGGCGGCGGGCGCGCAGCGTTTCGGCCAGCAGCGTGCCGACAGCCTCCACGTCGAGTGGTTGCAGCGCGAGATGGTGGTCCTGCGGGCGATCTTGTGGGGGATCTACCGATCGACCGTCTGATTGACCCAGCGCATCGCCCGCCGCGCGCGTGCTCCCCACGAGCAGCAGCGGCAGCGGCGTGGCGCAGTCCAGCAGGCGCGCCAGTAGCTGCCGGGAAGATGGGTCGAGCCACTGGAAATCCTCGATCACCAGCACCAGCGGACGCTCCGGCAGCCCGAACGTGCCGACGAGGTTGCGCATCGCCAGATCGAAATGCACGGCCGTATCGGCGCCGCTCCCCCTCGGCGGGGCGGGCAGCGGGCCGGTCAGCGCCGCGAGCGCGGGCGCGATGCCCACGGCGGTGCGCGCATACGGGCCCAGGCTGTGGCTGACGCGCGCCTGCCAGTGGCGCACGCGCTCCTCGGGCTGGCCGAGGATGTCGATGACCAGCCCGTGGAAGGCTTCCGCGATAGCCGCGTAGGGGGTCTCGTGCCGGAACTGGTCGGCCTTGCCCACCGCGCAGCAGACCTGCTGCTGGCGCAGGCCATCGACAAACGCCCGCATCAGGGCGGACTTGCCGATGCCGGACGGCCCGCTTACCGTCACCAGCGCATGCTGGCCCGTGAGGGCGACGTGCGCGTAGGCTTCGGCGAGTTCGCGCAGCTCGGCGTCGCGGGCGTGGAGCCGGTCCGGCAGTTCGAGTTCGGCGGGCTGGTCGCGGCGGCCCAGTTCGAAGACGTCGATGCGGCCGAGCGTGCTCCACGCGGCCCGGCAGCGCCGGATATCCGCTTCCAGCCCCGCCGCGGACTGGTAGCGCCGGCTCGGGCGCTTGTCGAGCAGCTTCATGATCAGCAGCGACAGCGCTTCCGGCACGCCGGCCGCCAGCCGATGGGGCGGCAGCGGTTCGCTGGCCACGTGGGCGTGGATCCACTCGTTGGCGTCGGCCGGATCGCGCGCGGCGAACGGTAGCTGGCCCGTGGCCAGGCGGTAGAGCACCACGCCGAGCGAATAGAGGTCGCTGCGCGCATCCAGCCCGTTGCGGGTGCGGCCGGTGTGCTCGGGCGACATATAGGCCAGCCCCTCGCTCCCGGCCAGCGTGTGGGGCGCCAGCGCGTCGGCGATGTCACACTGCTGCGCGGCGGCCAGCCCGAAGCGCGTGAGCCGGCACCGGCCGTGCGCGTCGACGAGCAGGGCCGACGGCATGATCGCCTTGTGGATCAGCCCCGCCTCGTGCGCGGCACGCAGGGCCTGGCTGGCACTCTCGGCAACGGACAGCAGCCGTGTCACCGGCAGCGGCGCGGGCGGCAAGTTCGCCAGCGGCACCGCGCCGGTGTCCTCGTACACCAGTGCCACGCCGCCCTGGTACTGCACGCAGGCGCGCGGCACCATCGCCCAGGCCGGTTGCAGCAGAGCGACGAGACCGAATTCATTGTGGAACCGGCGCACGGCCTCGCCCTCGGTGAGTACCGACGCCGCGTGCGCCACCAGCAGGGTGCTGCCATCCTCGACGTGGAAGCCGCGCGAGAGCGCGACGATGCCGTTGTGGCAGAGCGGCGTGAGGGCGTACTCGTCCAGCGATACTGCGGCGGCCTGGCTTGTGTCGTACGGCGTCATCGTGAGGCGTCTATTGCTGGCCGCCGCACCGGTGGGGCTGGTGCGGACAACGGGGCGGGGGTGGGGCGTTGCGCCGCGCTAGGCGCCGGGATCTTCCGGGGCGGGCGCCAGCGCGCGCTCGATGCACGCAATGATAGCCGTGTCGAGGAAAGGCTTGTGCAGGAAGCATGCCGCGCCGGCGGCCACGGCGCGGGCTTCGTAGCCCGCCTGTGCGAACGCGGTCATGAAGATCACGGGCATGTGCAGGTCGCGCGCCCGCAGGGCCTCGCACAGCTCGAACCCGTTCATCTCGGGCATCTGTACGTCGGTTATCAGGCAGGAAACCGTATCGAGGGCGGCCGATTGCAGCAGTTCCTCGCCGCTGCCGTACAGCGCGACGGCGAGGTCGAACGAGCGCACGAGCCGTCCCAGGGCGTGTCGGACCGACGCGTCGTCGTCGACGATGGCGATCACCGGGGTGGCAGTCACACGGGATTCCTTGAGTAGTCCGGAGCGATGACGGGGCCGATTCCGGGCCCCCATCGCTTGCTCACAGCATACTGCCAGGCGGGCGCGGCCCATATCATACGGTGGTATTGTCGGCGCCCGTCCCACACGGCAGCCGCGCCGGACCGCGCCGGCGGACTCATACCTAGGTATGTCTTGCAGCGCTTCAGAAATAGTGGCGCATGCCCAGGGCAAAGGTCTGCGGATCGGCCCCCGCGCTGACGCCAAGCTCGTTGATGGCGAAGTCGTAGACCGCGTTCGGGCGGTTGTTGATCCGGCTATACCAGGCGAACAGGGCCGTGCGCTTGGAGAGCGGGTAGTCGTAGCCAACCGTCACCTGCGTGGCGCCCGTGCCGGAGCCGCTCCGGAAAAAGCCGACGGTGTCCGTGGACGAGCCCGTGCCATTGGCGGCATAGGCGAAGCCGATCCGCACGCTGCCGGGGCCGAGCTGCTGCACCAGCGAGGCATAGTAGCCGTTGCGCTGGAGGTCGCCGGTGTCGGTGCGGTAGTGCAGGTGCTCGTAGATGGCGGAGACGCGCGTGCCGGCGAACAGCTGGTAGGCCACGCCGACCTTGATGGCGTCGTCGTTGCGGCCGGCGGCCTGGTAGTGCTGGTGCACCTCGTAGGCCAGGGTGGCGTTCAGCGGGCCGCGCTCGTAGACCGCCGCCGCCGAGTACAGCGCCGGATTGCGCGCCACGGTGGTCTTCTCCTCCGGCAGCCCCCAGCCCAGCCAGACGCTTACGCCACCGAACTGCGGCGAGCGATATTGCACGATGTTCTTCTGGCGGCGATCGAACGAACTGGTGTCCTGCACGTTGTCCGACGAGGACGTGGAGCCGTTGCCGATCAGCGCCATGTAGCCGGCGGTGGTCGGGTAGTACGGGTCGTAGGCCGCCGTCGACTCGGTATAGGGCGTCTGCCAGTGCCCCATGAACAGCAGGCCGTAGTCGCCCTGGAGGCCGACGCGCGAGTTGCGGCTGGCGATCTGGCCCTGGCCGGTATCGAGCGACAGGTTGCTCTCGATCTGCCACAGCGCCTTCAGGCTGCCGCCGAGACCTTCCTCGCCGCGCAGGCCGAACACGGAGCGGTAGTTGGTCTGCCGCACCACGCTGCCCAGCGCGGTGCCGTCGGTGGCCGTGCTGGCGCGGCTATATTCGATGGCCGTGTTGAGGCGGCCGTAGATGGTCACGGAACTCTGCGCTGCGGCAGGCCCGCCGGCCACGCACAGTCCCAACCCCAACCCCAGCGCGGCGACGCGCGGCGATACAAGACGTCGGTACGGCATGGGGTCAGCGCTGGCTCTCGTTGGGGTTGGCGGCCTCGGCCTTGTTGGCTGCGGTCAGCGTGCTGGGCGGCGCGCCGGTGATCTTCGGCACGCATTCGCTGTGGAACCACGCGGCGGTGACCGGCTCGCCGGCCAGCATGCGCTTGATCGGCGGCACGACCTGCTCGCCGATCAGCATGCCCAGCAGGCCGATCAGTGCCACCACGGGCGGCGCCGGGGAGCGCACCTGCATCAGCGCGTAGATGATGCCGACGAGAATGCCGGCGCCCAGGGAGACGAGATAGAGCTTCATGATGGTCTCGATATGAATGGGAGGGGTCAGACAGCCGGCTTGCCCGGGGGCAGGCCAACGCCCAGCAGGTGGCGCACGCGGGGCGGCGTGGCGCCGGTGTGGTAGCGCGTGACATCGCGCTGGAGGTCGGCGTCGGCGTGGTGCACGCGCTCGTGCTGGCGCATGTGTTCGGCCCAGGATTCGACCAGGAACCACTCGGTCAGCAGTTCGGGGTCGGCCGGGTCCTCCATCACGCCCCAGTTGAACGCGCCGTCGCGCAGGCGCTCGTCGGACAGCTTGTGCACGGCGCGCAGGAAGGCGTCGCGGTCCGCGGCGGTGACGCAGTACTCGATCAGGATCATGACCGGGCCACGGTCCTGGGCGATCTCACCCGCCATCTCCGGCTGAGGCCAGTGCCGTGCCGGGACAAGGTCTTCCTCGCCCTGCGGCAGGCGCAGGCGGTGCAGGAGCAGCGCGGCCACGACCAGCCCCGCCGCCGCGATCAGCAGCGCGTTCGGCGTGCCGGTCTCTTGTGCCACGAAGCCCCACAGCAGGCTGCCGCCGGCCATCGCCCCGTTGAACACCATCTGGTAGACCGCCAGCGCACGGCCGCGCACCCAGTTCGGCAGAATCGCCTGCGCCACGCCGCCGAGCGTGGTCAGCGCGGAAATCCATGCCGCACCGAGCAGCAACAGCAGCGGCAGGGCGATCCAGACCGGCGGCGCCACGGACAGCACCGCCATGACGCCCGCCGTGACGAGGGCGGAGAGCAGCACCATGCCATCGGCATCGAGCCGGCGTTGCAGCTTGGGCATGATCAGCGCGCCGAGGATGGCGCCGGCGCCCACGCCGCCCAGCAGCACGCCGTAGAGGCTGGCGCCCCCGTGCAGCAACTGCTTGGCGACCAGCGGCAGCAGCGCCCAGATGCTGCTGCCGAACGCGAAATGGACGGCGGCGCGCGCCAGTACTACGTGGAGTTGGCTGTGGGCGCGCGTGAAGCGCAGGCCGGCGCGGAAGGCGCCGAAGAAATGCTCGCGCAGCGGGTCGGTGGCGCGCTCGGGGCGCTTCCACCAGAGCAGCGCGGCAATCACGAAGATATAGCTGAGCAGGTCCAGCCCGTAGGTGGTGGCCGCGCCGAACGCGGCCAGCAGCAGGCCGCCGGCAGCAGGCCCGATGGCGCGCGCGATGTTCACGCCCAGCGCGTTGAGCGCCACGGCGCGCTTCAGCTCCTGCATCGGCACCAGTTCCGGCACGATCGACTGCCACGTGGGCCCCATCATGGCCGCGCCGATGCCGCCGGCGAAGGCCATCGCGATCAGGATCTCGATGGTCAGCGCCTGATTCCAGGCGAGCAGCATCAGCGTGCCGCTGACCGCCGCCATGCCGAACTGGATGACGATCAGGAAGCGGCGCCGGTCGAGGATGTCCGACAGCACGCCGGCCGGAATGGCCAGCAGGAACACGGGCAGCGTGGCGGCGGCCTGGATCGTGGCCACGGCGGCGGGGGAGGAAGACAGGTCCGTGGCCAGCCATGCGCTGGCCACGTCGCGCATAAAGCTGCCGATGTTGCCGAGAATGGTGGCGGCCCAGAGCACGGCGAACGTGCTCTGGGCGAGCGGGGCGAAGGTGCCGCCGGCAGGGCTGGCGGCGGTGGTGGAGGAGGAGCGGGAATCGGCCATGGAATCAGTGTCTGCGGAGGTCTTCCCACGCCACGAGCACGAAGGCCCCGGCCAGGCCCAGATGCTCGAAGAAGGCGTTGGCGAGCATGAAGCGGGCTTCGGGCGGCGCGCTCCAGAAGCGGTTGGCCATGAACGTGGCGGCGACCGTGAACACGGCCAGCGCCAGCGCGCCCAGCCAGCGCCAGCGGCCGAGCAGAATCAGCGCGGCGGCGCCCAGCTCCAGCACGATCGTGGCGACGGCCATGGGCACGGCCGGCGTGAGGCCGAAGTGCTCCATCTCGGCCACCGCGCCGGGGAAGTCGAACAGCTTGACGAGGCCGCCCTGGATATAGGCGCCGCAGAGCAGCAGTAGGGCGACCCAGCGCACCCAGCGCGGCAGGATGCCCGAGCCGGCCGTGGCCGATCTCATCGAGGAAGTGGTATCAGCCATGGCCGGTCTCCGGTCAGCAATCAAGGAACAGGGGCATCAGAACGCCCAGCACGAGCAGCCCAGCGCGCCCCAGAACGAGCTTTCGTCAGCCGTCGGCACGCTCGACGTCCACGCCTTGGCGTGCGCGTGGCCGTGCACGCCGCAGGAACTGGCGCAGCCGCAGGCGGTGGCCAGCGCGAGAGCCTTCGCTTGCGGGCGCGGCTGGTACTGGCTGCCGTGGCGGGCCGGCGACCAGTCCGGCATGGCTGGCGGAATCTCGGGCGAGAGCTTGTTGAACTCGCTGTCGCCGTAGACCACCTTGCCGCCCAGGATCGTCATCACCGAGGTGATGTCCTGGATGTCGTCGCCCGGCACGCTGAAGTAGTCCTGCGACAGCACGGCCACGTCGGCCAGCTGGCCCACCTTGATCTGGCCCTTCTTGCCGACTTCCGACGAGAACCACGTGTTGGCCTCGGTCCAGAGGCGCAGCGCGGTTTCGCGGTCGAGCAGGTTGGCCTGCGGGTACATCGCCATGCCGCCCACGGTCTTGCCCGTGGTCAGCCAGTACAGCGAGACCCACGGGTTGTAGGACGCCACGCGCGTGGCATCGGTGCCGGCGCCCACCTTGACGCCTTTTTCGAGCATCCGCTTGATCGGCGGCGTGGCCTCGGCGGCCTTGGCACCGTAGCGTTCGACGAAGTACTCGCCCTGGTAGGCCATGCGGTGCTGCACGGCGATGCCGCCGCCCAATGCCGCGATGCGGTCGATATTGCGATCGGTGATGGTCTCGGCGTGGTCGAAGAACCAGTTCAGGCCGTCGAACGGGATGTCCTTGGCCACTTTCTCGTAGACATCCAGCGCGCGCGTGATGGTCTCGTTGTAGGTGGCGTGCAGGCGCCACGGCCAGCGCTTCTCGGCCAGCAGGCGGATCACGGGCTCGAGGTCGCCTTCCATCGACGGGGGCATGTCGGGCCGCTCGACGCGGAAGTCCTCGAAGTCGGCCGCGGTGTAGACCAGCATCTCGCCGGCGCCATTGTGGCGGTAGAGGTCATCGCCCTGGCCCGGCTTGACGGTCGAGGTCCAGGTCTTGAAGTCGCTCAGTTCTTCCTTGGGCTTCTGCGTGAACAGGTTATAGGCCAGCCGCACCGTGAGCTGGCCATCCTTATGCAGTTCCTCGATGATGTTGTAGTCATCGGGATAGTTCTGGTAGCCGCCGCCGGCGTCGATCACGCCGGTCACGCCGAGTCGGTTCACTTCGCGCATGAAGTGGCGCGTGGAGTTCTTCTGGTACTCCGGCGGCAGCTTCGGGCCCTTGGCCAGCGTGGCGTACAGGATGGTGGCGTTGGGCTTGGCCAGCAGCAGGCCGGTAGGATTGCCGGCCTTGTCGCGGATGATCTCGCCGCCCGGGGGATTCGGCGTGTCCTTGTTGTAGCCCACCGCGCGCAGCGCGGCACCGTTGAGGATGGCGCGGTCGTACAGGTGGAGGATGAAGACCGGGGTGTCCGGCGCCGCAGCGTTCAGTTCCTCGATGGTGGGCAGGCGTTTCTCGGCGAACTGGTGCTCGGTGAAGCCGCCCACCACGCGCACCCATTGCGGGGCCGGCGTGCGGGCTACCTGGTCCTTGAGCATGCGCATGGCGTCTGCCAGCGAGCGCACGCCGTCCCAACGCAGTTCCATGTTGTAGTTCAGGCCGCCCCGGATGATGTGCATGTGGCTGTCGATCAGCCCGGGAATGGCCCGCCGGCCGTTCAGGTCGACGATCTTCGTCTGCGTGCCGGCCAGTTTCATGATGTCCTGGCGCGTGCCCACGCCGATGAAGCGGCCATTCTGGATGGCGACGGCATCGGCCTGGGGGTTGGCGCGGTCAAGCGTGGCGAACTTGCCGTTGACAAGGATGAGGTCTGGCGTGGCGGATGTCATGGCGAAGAGCTCCGAAGAAGCCGCCGCACCGAGTGCGGCGGCCGAGGCGATGAAGTGCCGGCGGGTAACTGACATGGTGCGGCTGGGATCAGGTGTTGAGGAAGGCGAGCAGGTCGGCGTTGATCTGGTCGGCGTGGGTCACGCACATGCCGTGCGGCGCGCCGGGGTAGACCTTCAGTGTGGCGTTCTTCACGATCTTGGCGGACAGCTTGCCGGCGTTGTCGATCGGCACGATCTGGTCGTCGTCGCCGTGCATGACCAGCGTCGGCACGTCGATCTTCTTCAGGTCGTTGGTGTAGTCCACCTCCGAGAATTCCTTGATGCACGCATACTGGCCCAGGATGCCGCCGGCCATGCCCTGCGCCCAGAAGGCGTCGATGGTGCCTTGCGAGACCTTGGCGCCCGGACGGTTGAAGCCGAAGAACGGCACGGCCAGGTCCTTGTAGAACTGCGAGCGGTTATCCGTCACGCCCTTGCGGATGCCATCGAACACGTCCATCGGCAGGCCGTTGGGGTTGTTGGCGGTCTTGACCATGATAGGCGGCACGGCGCCGATCAGCACGGCCTTGGCGACGCGCTTGGTGCCGTGGCGGCCGATGTAGTGCGTGACTTCGCCGCCACCGGTGGAGTGGCCGACCAGCGTGGCGCCCTTGATGTCGAGCGCGTCGAGCAGCGCGGCGAGATCATCGGCGTAGGTGTCCATGTTGTTGCCCTGCGACGGCTGGCCCGAGCGGCCATGGCCTCGACGGTCATGAGCGATCACGCGGAAGCCCTTCTGCACCAGGAACAGCATCTGCGCGTCCCAGGCGTCCGCGTTGAGCGGCCAGCCGTGCGAGAACACGACCGGGCGACCCGAGCCCCAGTCCTTGTAGAAGATCTGCGTGCCGTCCTTGGTGGTGATGGTGCTCATGGTGTTGCCTCCTGCGGAATGATGGGTAGCGCCAGCCTGCGGCTTGCCGGCTGCATTGGCTTGGGTCGTGGCGGAAAGCGCGGCGACGGCGGCCACGCCGACGGTGCCGGCGCCCGAGACCAGCAGCTTGCGACGCGAGGGATTGAGCGCTTCGATTTGTTCTTGGGGTTGCATGACGGTTCTGGCGAGGAATGTGAAGGATGCGACGGAGGAGCGCCCCGCTCCCGCAGGCGGCAGCGGGGCGGCGGACATCAGCGTGCGGCGACCGGCGCCACGGACTCGTGCGGCGTGGCGGTGCGCTGGGCGGCCTTGTGGACCATCGTGTAGGCGTAGTCCACGCCCATGCCGTAGGCGCCCGAGTGCTCCTTGACGAGCTTCATCACGGCGTCATAGGAGTCGCGGTGGGCCCAGTCGCGCTGCCACTCCAGCAGCACCTGCTGCCAGGTCACCGGCACCACGCCGGCCTGCACCATGCGCTGCATGGCGTAGTCGTGGGCTTCCTTCGAGGTGCCGCCCGAGGCATCGGCGACCATGTAGATCTCGTAGTCGCCTTCCAGCATCGCGCACAGCGCGAAGGTGGTGTTGCAGACTTCGGTCCAGAGACCGGCCACGACCACCTTCTTGCGGCCGTTGGCGGCCAGGGCGTCACGCACCTTCTGGTCGTCCCACGAGTTCATCGAGGTGCGCTCGAGCGTCTTCTGGTTCGGGAACACGTCCAGGATCTCCGGGTACGTGAAGCCCGAGAACGACTCGCTTTCCACCGTCGTGATGGTGGTCGGCACGTTGAAGATCTTGGCCGCCTTGGCCAGACCCACGACGTTGTTCTTCAGCGCCTGGCGGTCCATCGACTGGACGCCGAAGGCCATCTGCGGCTGGTGGTCGATGATGATGAGCTGGCTGTTTTGCGGGGTCAGGACTTCGAGCTTCGGATTGGACATGGTATTGCTCCAGGAAACATTGGCAAGGGATTGGGGCATGCTGGTGGTAACAGCCCGGCGGAAGACTAAGCGCCTGTCCCGCTGACAGCTACTGTTCGATCGTATTAGTTTCTCGTGCGATCGGCTAAGCGGCGGTCGACACCGGGCGGCAGGAAACCCGCCACGCGCGGCCAGTCGTGTTTGCGGATGACATGGTGGCGCCTGCGCCGCGTTTGGCCAACTAACCCGATGGTATGAATGGCATGTCCGCGCTGACTATGTTGAAATGCGGGGCGCTGCGTCCGTGGTGGCCGGCGGGGCATCTCGCTGTCCTCGATATAATTCGCAGCAGATACCCGGGACCACCCCCGCGGACAGGGAGAGAAAACGTGACATCGAATAGCCTGGAGCCCGCTGACGACAGCACGCGCGACAATGCGCTGGTGCTGGTTGTCGACGACGACGCGATGCTGCGCGCGGGCCTGGGCAACCTGTTCCGCTCGGTGGGCATGGAGGTGGCGCTGTTCGCCTCGGCCGCCGAACTGCTCGAGTTCACCATTCCCGACGTGCCGTGCTGCCTCGTGCTCGATGTGCGGCTGCGCGGGCCGAGCGGGCTCGACCTCCAGACCCGGCTGGCCCAGATGGGCGTCAACATCCCCATCATCTTTATGACCGGCTACGGCGACATTGCGATGACCGTGGCGGCGATGAAGGCTGGCGCCGAGGACTTCATGGCCAAGCCGATTCGCGACCAGGATTTGCTCGACGCGGTGTCTGCCGCGCTCGACAAGGATCGTGCACGCCGCCTGGAACTGCGGCAGGCGGCGACGCTGCGCGCCAGCTACGAGGCGCTGACGCCGCGCGAGACCGAGGTCATGACGCTGGCCGTGTCCGGCCTGCTCAACAAGCAGATCGCGAGCCAGATCGGTATCAGCGAGGTCACGGTCAAGATTCATCGCGGGCAGGCCATGCGCAAGATGCGTGCGCGTACGTTCGCCGATCTCGTCCTGATGGCGCAGCAGCTCGGCATCTGCAAGCAGCGCCTCTGAAAGATATTCTCGGAAGGGGACGCGGCTAGCCCGGCCCTTGCGTGGCGGGCGGCGGCAGGCGCAAGGTCGCTTGGAACAGCGGGCGCGGCGACAGCGCGAACGTGGGCGCCGCCGTGGCCTGGGCCACCCGGGCCAGGATGCCGGACATCAGGCGTTTCTGCTGCGCGAGCGCCTCAGGCCGAACATGATTCGTGACGTGCAAAGCCATAGCGTCCTTCCTTCCCGATTGTGCTGCTGACTGTCCTGTCAGCGTCCGGCCGCGTCACGCAGCGGAATCGCGCGCTGCCTGGCGTGCGCGTGAATTGCCGGATCACGCGTTCGCACAAAAAATCCATCTTTCGGGTCTGCGACACGCAGACGTACTGCTGCACCGACGGGTGGGCGTCCACATGGTGGCGCATCGCCTGCAGCAGGGCCTCCGAGAACTGCCAGACCATGTGCGGGCAGGGCAGGCGCCAGAAGTCCGGCAGGAACATCGTGCCGTGGTCGGCCTCCACGCGCACCACCGTGACGAAGCGGGCCGCCTGGCCTGCCGGCTCATCCGCCAAGTCCTCGGGGACATCGGCAAAGAACATCACATAGCGCAAGTCGGCGAAGCCGATGCCGACGACCTCCAGGCCATCATCCACGCGCATCGTTTCCGTCACGTGAATGTCGCCACGTCCGCCTTGCGGCGGTAGCGTGGGAAATACGCGTGTAACCAGTGCGGGGCAAATGAAGTCGTACATCGGGCAACAAAAAATGCATCACAAAAAGCGGCATACCTGCCTTTACAAGCCCGGATGCTAACTGCCGTGCAGCCCGGCGGCCCGCTTCTTTACAACATTTCACGTCAACCGGGCAGCCTTGGAAATTCCGTGCGATAGAGAAAAGCAATCGGAAAACGCCGATTGATAATAGATTGTATCAATCGCCGAGGTAGGAACGATGAATTGTACAAATCACATGGCGATCGTCAGAATCCATCCCATCGCTACGACACGTGGCGCCAATCCAACCCAGAGGAGTCTTACCAATGCTGCAATCCCGCGAAGGCCAACGCGTTCCCCAAGTCACCTTCCGTGTACGTGAGAACAATGAATGGAAGAACGTGACCACGGCCGAACTGTTCGACGGCAAGACCGTCGTGGTCTTCTCGCTGCCCGGCGCCTTCACGCCGA
Organism: Cupriavidus sp. 10L43_2; assembly: GCF_056395265.1. Lineage (NCBI taxonomy): Bacteria > Pseudomonadati > Pseudomonadota > Betaproteobacteria > Burkholderiales > Burkholderiaceae > Cupriavidus > Cupriavidus sp. 10L43_2. The sequence goes on along the minus strand of NZ_JBFTJE010000004.1, from coordinate 128,610 downwards.
CCTGCTCGTCGACCCACCTGCCGCGCTACAACGAACTGGCGTCGGTGTTCGCCAAGCATGGCGTGGACGACATCCTGTGCGTGTCCGTCAACGATACCTTCGTGATGAACGAGTGGTCCAAGGACCAGGAGTCGCAGAACATCACCATGATTCCCGACGGCAACGGTGAGTTCACCGACGGCATGGGCATGCTGGTGGACAAGGCCGACCTGGGCTTTGGCAAGCGCAGCTGGCGCTATTCGATGCTGGTCAAGGACGGCGTCGTGACCAAGATGTTCATCGAGCCGGAAGAGCCGGGCGACCCGTTCAAGGTCTCGGACGCCGACACGATGCTGAACCACATCGCCCCGAACGCGAAGGGCCCGGACCAGGTCGTGGTGTTCTCGAAGGTCGGCTGCTCGTTCTGTGCCAAGGCCAAGCAGCTGCTGTCGGACAACGGTTTCGAGTACATCGACGTGCCGCTGGAAAACAAGGTGCGCGGCAAGGTGCTGGGCGCGGTGTCCGGCAACATGACCGCCCCGCAGGTGTTCATCAACGGCAAGCTGATCGGCGGCGCCGAAGCGCTCGAGCAGTACCTGACGCGCTAAGCGCATCTCCCCACGCCTCCCCTGGCCCGGCTTCCCGCCGGTGTCCGGGGGGACATTTCCCGAAGCACGACAGTCGTCGGATCCGATGACATCGGGCGCCCAGCCTGGCGCCGGTGTCATGCCGTCCGCTGATTGAGAAAAAAAGCAGCAAACCGCTCATTACCAGGAATCGCATCATGAAGACGACCATCCAGACCGACGTAGCCGTGATTGGCGCAGGCACCGCTGGCCTCGCGGCCTACCGGGCCGCCATCGCGGCTGGCAAACGCGCCGTGATCATCGAAGGCGGCGCCTACGGCACCACCTGTGCCCGCGTGGGATGCATGCCGTCGAAACTGCTGATCGCCGCCGCCGAGGCCGCCCACGAGGCGCGCCACACCAGCGCATTCGGCGTGCATGTGGATGGCTCGGTGCGCGTCGATGGCCGCGAGGTCATGGCCCGCGTCCGTAGCGAACGTGACCGCTTCGTTGGCTTTGTGGTGCGCGGGACCGAGAACATTCCGGCGGCGGACCGCCTGATCGGCCACGCACGCTTCATCGACAACACCGTGCTGGAGATCGACGACCACACCACGGTGCGCGCCAGCCGCGTGGTGATTGCCACGGGTTCGCGTCCGGCCGTGCCGCCGTCGTTCCAGGTGTTTGGCGACCGGCTGATCGTCAATGACGATGTATTCGCCTGGGACGACCTGCCGACCAGCGTAGCCGTGTTCGGCCCCGGCGTGATCGGGCTCGAACTGGGCCAGGCGCTGTCCCGGCTTGGCGTGCGGGTGCGCGTGTTTGGCATGGGCGGCTCAGTCGGCCCGTTCACCGATCCGGCCATCCGCGCCTATGCCGCGCAGGCGTTCAACCAGGAATTCTCGCTGCAGCCGGACGCCCGCGTGACCGATATGCGCCGCGAGGGCGACGAAGCGGTGATCACGTTCGAGGATGCCGATGGCCAGCCCGTGACCGAGCGCTTTGCCTACGTGCTGGCCGCCACGGGCCGCCGCCCCAACGTCGACAACCTGGCGATAGAGAATGCCGGGCTGGCGTTCGATGCGCGCGGCGTGCCGGTCTTCGACCCGCTCACGCTCCAGTGCGGCACCGCGCCGGTGTTTATTGCCGGCGATGCCAACAACGTGCTGCCGCTGTTGCACGAGGCCGCCGACGAAGGCAAGGTCGCCGGCGACAACGCCGCGCGCTGGCCCGACGTGCGCCCGCTGGCCCGCCGCGCCATGCTGGCCGTGGTGTTCTCCGATCCGCAACTGGCCATCGTCGGCAACACTTTCGCCAGCCTGGAGCCGGGCAGCTTCGTCACGGGCGAGGTCAGCTTCGAGGATCAGGGCCGCAGCCGCGTGATGCTGAAGAACAAGGGCCTGATGCACGTCTATGCGGACATTGCCACGGGCCGCTTCCTTGGTGCTGAGTGGATGGGCCCGCGTGCCGAGAACATCGCCCACCTGCTGGCGTGGTCGTACCAGCAGGGCCTGACCATCGCCCAGATGCTGGCCATGCCGTTCTACCACCCGGTGGTGGAAGAGGGCCTGCGCACCGCGCTGCGCGACGCGGAAGCCAAGCTGGCGAATGTGACGAATACGTAGCAGTAGGCCTGGCCAGGGGTCTGGTTGGGAAGGGCCGGCAGCGGTGACGCTGTCGGCCCTTTTTTTCGCCTGCGGGCGCGGCTTACCCGACTATCGATTGTTGTTAATTCGATTTAAGAAAAATTGACTTCCGTCAGAGCAGGAAGTGGGGAACGATCACGCACGAAACCAGATTTCAGGGAGCCTGCCATGAGACGCATTGCGGTATCGAGCGTGCTTGCCGTTTCGCTCTGGGGCTGTAGCCACGCGCCATCGACGCCTCCGGCGGCCCCTCCGCCGACCAGCGCTTCCCAACCGAGTGCCGCGCCGCCCCCGGCGCCGGCTTCCTCCGCACCACCGGCGGCCAACGCCGTGGACCCGGCTGCGGTGCAGGCGCTGCAGAAGATGGGCGCCTATCTCCAGACGCTGCGGACGTTCGAGGCGCAGGTGGACCTCTCCGGCGAACGGGTGCTCCAGGACGGCCAGAAGCTGCTCCACATGGCCACTGCCAAGGTGGACGTGCAACGCCCGAACATGCTGCGCGCCGAGATGCGCAGTGCACGGTCCGCGCGCGACCTGATCTACGACGGCAAGACGGTCGTGCTCTACCTGCCCGAGCAGAAGTACTACTCGAAGGCGCCGTTCACGGAGAACCTGGACGCGCTGGGGAACCGGCTGCAAGAGCGGTACGGCATCGAGCTGCCGGTGGCGGACCTGTTCCTCTGGGGCACGCCCCAGGCGCCGCTCGACAACATGACCTCGGCGATGAATGCCGGCCAGGACGTGGTGGAGGGCGAGGTTTGCGACCACTATGCCTTCCGCCAGGGCAATGTCGACTGGCAGATCTGGATCGCCACCGGCGCGCGGCCCCTGCCGCGGAAGCTGGTCATCACCAATCGTGCCGATGAGGCACGCCCGCAATCGGTCTCGCTGATCCGGTGGCGCATCAATCCGGGCTTCAATGCATCCCGCTTCGCGTTCACGCCGCCCCAGGGTGCCACCGAGGCGAAGTTCGTTCCGCTGAAGTCTCAGTAAAGGAGCTGCATCATGCATCACGCTATTGGGAAGGGCTTCTTGCTGTCGATGGCCGTGATCTTCCTCGCCGCAGCCACGGCGTGGGCCCCTCTGGCGGACGCGCGTCCCGGAGGCGGAGGCGGGCACGCAGGCGGAGGCGGGCATGCGGGCGGCGGCAATCGTGCCGCGGCGGCGCCGGCGCGGGGCGGCGGTGGCGCGCAGCACGTCAACAACCAGAACGTGGATGCGCGCGCGAACAACGTGCGCAGCAACAGTGTCAACAGCGTCAATGCCAACCGCAACGTGAACGTCAATTCGAACCGCAACGTAAACGTGAACGTGGAAGGGGGCGGCGGGTGCTGCCACAACGGCTGGGACAATGACTACCACCCCGTGGCGACGGCCGCCGCCGTGACCGCCACGGTGGCCGTGACCTCCGCCGTGATTGGCTCCATGGTTCGCACCGTGCCGCCCGGCTGCGCGCCGGTCAACTATGGCGGCATGGTGTACCAGCAGTGCGGCACCACGTGGTATCAGCCGCAAGGCACGCAATACGTGGTTGTGAATCCACCTTACTGACGGGCATGCGAATTTCCCTTTTTGACCGCCGGCTGGCTGCCGGCCTGACCCTGATCGCCCCGCTGCTGCCGGCCCATGCCGAAGACTCCGCGGAGCTGGCAAAGAAACTCAGCAATCCGGTGGCCGCCCTGATCAGCGTGCCGCTGCAATTCAACTACGACCGGGGCATCGGCCCCGCGCATGACGGCGAGCGGCTGACGATGAACATCCAGCCGGTGGTGCCGATCACGCTCAACGCGGACTGGAACGTGATCTCGCGCACCATCCTGCCCGTGACGCACCAATCGTCCCTCACCCCCGGTTCCGGCACACAGACCGGCCTTGGCGATACGCTGCAAAGCCTGTTCTTTTCGCCGAGGCAGCCTACGGCAGCAGGGCTGGAAGCAGTCGCAATGGAGCGTGCCGATTCACGCGGGCATCAGCAAGCTCGTCAAGTTCAAGGATCGGCCGGTCAGCTTCGCCTTGTTCGCCACGTACTGGGCCGAGGGGCCGGTCAGCGGCCCGCACGGCTGGGGCGGGCGCGCGGTGGTGACCTTCCTGTTTCCCAAGTGATGAAAGGCGGTGCGGCCTAGCGCCAGGCGTAGGCGATGCCGGCGCCGTAGGTCACCTGGTTGCGCGTGCCGCGCTGCGTGACGATCGGGCTGTCGGCGGCGCTGCCGGTGATGCGCTGGTAATAGATCATCGCGCCCGCGTACCAGTGCTGGTCGATCCGATAGATCGCCCCGAGCCAGCCCGTGCCCTGCTGCAGGCCGCCGCCGGGCGTGTAGACGGGCAGGCCGCTGGCAGCGCTGTCTTCCGCAGTCACGCCGAAGTAGGTCCGGTTGAAACTGCCGCTCACCCACGTCAGGCCCACACCGAGCCCGAGCATCATCCGCGTGTGCACGGGCACCCAGAAGGTGCCCGTCGCCGACACGCGGGCCCCGCCATACACGATCCCCGCGTTCGTCAGCACATTGATCCCCCCGCGCAGCCGGTACGGAATGCTGCCGGGATGGATGTACTCGTAGCTGATGAAGCCGCCGGCTTCCCCGGTGGTGTCGATCTCGTGGATTTTGGAGACGACAGCGTCATCCACATCGTTCCGTCCCAGGCGAAGGGAGACGGCCGGGCCGTACTGGAAGCCCGTCAGGCTGCCGAAGTTGAACTGGGCGTAGGGGCCATACCATTCCAGCAGCCGGCCGCTTTCCGTGGTGTAGCGCAGGCCCGGCAGCACCCCGATCATGCGTTCGTTGCCGCCGGCGTACTCGGTGGTGGAGCCCACGCCAACCCCAAACATGTTCGGGATGGTGCTCGGCAGGTCGAACGGAGAGGCCGTCGCCGTGGTGGCGGCGCCGGTCATCAGCAGCATGCCGAGGATGCGGCCCAGCGCAGGCGTCCGGCGGCGGGAGCGGCGCGCGCTCATCGTGGGGGTCTCCTTGCGGCGAACCCGCGCAGGCACACGCGGGGGCTGACAATTCGCGGATTGTGCGACGGCCCGCCCGGCAAGGGAATTCAGTCTTTTCGGGCGGCGCGTTAAGTGAATTCGAGTCCTCCCCGGGACATCGCAAAAAAACACGCAGGGCGGCTTCGAAAGGATTCACTTGGATGCACCCCGTGGCTCCACCAAGATGCAGTATCTCGGGGTTCCATCATGCATGTCCGTTACCTCCGCCGCTTGTGTGTGTCGATATGTGTGTCGATTGGCCTGGCAGGCGCCGCCATGCCCGGGCGGGCGGACGAGCCGGTGGAAGTGGTGGAAGCGGTGGGCGCGCCGGCCAGCAAGGAAGAAAAGCAGGGCTGGATCGACCGGATCCTCACCAAGCTCGGCGCATCGGACGCCGTGGACGTGAGCCAGGGCATCGACTGGGGCGTGCTGCCGGGGCCGTTCTACAACCCGGAAATGGGCTTCGGCATCGGCGCGGCGGCCATCGGCCTCTACAAGCCGGGCAACGCCGCAGAGGAGACGCAGCTATCCACGCTGTCGATCCGCGGCTTCGGCACCGTGAAGGGCGCCTACGGCATCTCGATCGAGAACAACACGTTCTTTGCCGACGACAGCTACCGCTTTCTCATCGAGGCGGATCTCATCAACATGCCCACCGCCTACTGGGGCATCGGCTACGGCAGTGCCATCGACAACGCCAACAAGGAAGCCTTCACGCGCAAGGAGGTGGTACTGCAGCCCAAGATCATGATGCGGGTGCGTCCCAACATCTACGTGGGGGCAGGATGGAGCTTGCAGTACGACGATGCGGTGAAGCTGGAGCGCGGCGCCGACAGCAAGCTGGCGACCGACCCGCATGGCCCCCGCGTGCTCAGTTCCGGGGTCAGCGCGCATTTCTCGTACGACACGCGGGACTTCATCCCCAATCCCTACCGGGGCGAATCGCTGCTGGCCAACGTCACCGTCTACCGCCGCGAACTCGGCAGCGACACCGATATGGAGAACGTGGAACTCACGTTCAACAAGTACTTCCACATGCGCGAGCGCGATGTGCTGGCCTTCGACGCCTACGCCAACATGAACTGGGGCGACGTGCCCTGGGACATGATGGCTACCCTCGGCAACAACAAGCGGATGCGCGGCTACTTCTCGGGCCAGTTCCGGGACAAGGTGATGGCGGGGGTGCAGGCCGAATACCGCTGGCACATCGCGGGGCGGCAGGGCATGGTGTTCTGGCTCGGCACCGGGGCGGTCAGCCCCAATGTGGGGGCGCTGTTCCGGGGGCACTGGCTGCCGAATGGCGGCATCGGCTACCGCTTCGAGTTCAAGCCGCGGGTCAATGTTCGCTTCGATGCCGGCGTGGGGCGCAACACGAAAGGCGTGTATTTCCAGATCAATGAGGCGTTCTGATCTTCACAAAAATGGACCTTCACAAAAATGTCACATTAACGTCACAATAGCGCTTCGGTCCGCCGCCGTGTAGAGCGGGGCCGCCTCCGGAGACAAGACGATGACGTTGTTCGCTGCCCACCGTGCCCGGCAAGCCCTGGCCGTATTGGCCCTTACCCCGCTGGCCTTCGCGGCCGGCGTTGCCCACGCCGCCTGGCCCGAGAAGCCGATCCGGATGGTGGTGGGATTTCCGCCTGGCGGTCCGGTGGACACGCACGCGCGCATCCTGTCGGAGAAGCTCCAGCCCTTGCTGGGCCAGTCCGTGGTGCTGGACTACAAGGCCGGCGCGGCCGGCAATATCGGTTCGGACAGCGTGGCCAAGGCGGCGCCGGACGGCTATACGCTGTTGATCGCCAATACGGGCCAGATGTCGATCAACAATTCGCTGTATCCCAAGCTGCCGTACAGCATGCCGAAGGACTTCGCGCCCGTGGCGCGCACCGCGCTGATCCCGCTGGTCATGGTGATCAACAACAACGTGCCGGCACGGAATCTCAAGGAATTCATCGCCTATGCCAAGGCGAACCCGGGCAAGCTCAACTTCGCTTCGGGCGGTAACGGCGGGATCTCGCACCTGATGCCGGAGATGTTCAAGCAGGCATCGGGCACCTTCATCGTTCACATCCCGTACAAGGGCAGTGCGCCAGCGCTGACGGACGTCATGGGCGGGCAGGCCCAGATGATGGCGGATTCGATTCCGCTCTTCACCCAGTACATCAGGGCAGGCAAGGTCCGCGCGCTGGCGGTGACGTCCGGCAAGCGCTCGCCGGCGCTGCCCGATGTGCCGACGATGGAGGAGTCCGGCCTGAAGGGCTTCGAGGTGGTGGGCTTCTATGGGGTGCTGGCGCCGGCGGGTACGCCGAAGGAGATCGTCGACAAGCTGTCGGGCGCGCTGCGCACCGTGCTGGCCGACCCGGATACCAAGGCCAAGCTGGAAGCGCAGGGCGCCGAGCCGGCGTGGCAATCGCCGGAAGCGTTCGCGGCGACCATCATCAAAGAGCAACAGCGGTGGGGCCAGACGGTGAAGGTATCGGGCGCGAAGATCGACTGATCCGGGCGGCGGGAGGCCCTGCCTCCTGCCTTTTCTTGGGGTTTACCCTGATAAGAACGTGTCCGCGACGCAACAAAAGCACTGATTCGCATTACGAATGTGTTGCAATCCCCACATGCAATGCCGTTACAATCTACACGTTTACTTACAAAGCTAAGTATTCGAGGTATTGCAAAAAAAATAAATATGTTCGGGGTGGGTTGCTATGCGTTTTTCAGTTCCTTTGTTGTTCGTGACAGTTTTGGGCTTGGCGGGCTGCGCCGCGCAGTCGGCGGAAGGGCAGCTGTCGCGCTCGCCCACGGTACGCGTGTGCAACGGCAATGCCTGCACCGAACAAGACCGACGCGTGAGCACATTCCGGGACGCGCCCGTCGATGCCGAGGCCGAGCGCCGCATGCAGGCCCTGACCGAAGTGGCGGAGCGCAATCCGAACGCGGCCTATGACCTGGGCCTGCGCCTCCTGCGCGGCGACGGCGTCGAGCGCAACAGCTATCAAGCCCTCGAGTGGATGCGCAAGGCCGGCGACAACGGCCACGTGCAGGCCCAGCTCGCGCTTGGGCGAATCTATCTGATGGGCTTCGAGGAAATGGGATCGGACCCGGCGGAAGCCGAGGCCTGGCTGACGCGCGCTGCCTCCAAGGGCAACAAGGAAGCCCGCGACCTGATTCCGCAAGCCCAGGCCGCCAAGAAGGACGAACAGAGTCTGTATCAGGTGCGTGAGGCGTATCGCAAGTCTTGGTACGCGTGGTACAGCGGCTACCCGTATTACTGGGTCTGGGGCCCTTCCGGCTGGCATCTGCGCTAAGCCGTCCCACCCTTCCTCTTTCCATCACTTCCAATAACAGGCGATTTCATGCCCAAGAAGACTTCTTTGCGCCTGGCCGCACTGGCCGCGTCCCTGGTTCTGGCTGGCTGTGCCGTCCCGGGCGGCGGCGGTAGCATCTCCACTGGCACGGCACCGACGGCCGCCACCGGCGCCGCGGGCGGCGCAAGCAGCGTGAATGCCAATCCGTCGCTGGAGCGCTGCGACGCGCCCCTGGGCACGCTCGCCGTGGACGATGGCCGTGGCAAGGAGTGGTACGCAAGCTTCGGCGCCACCACCAAGATCACGACCATCGAGCCGCTGATCCGCCTGGCCGTGCAGCAGTCGAACTGCTTCGTGATCACGTCCGTTGGCAATAACCGCACCGAAAGCAAGCTGTCGTCGATCACCGACAAGCAGCGCAATTCGGGCGAGTTCCGGGCCGGTTCGAAGCAGCAGAAGGGCCAGCGCGTGGCCGCCGACTTCTACATGGAGCCGGCCATCATCATCGATAACGACGCCACGGGCCAGTTGGCTGCCGGCGTGGGCAGCCTGTTCGGCGCCGCCGGCGCACTGGTTGGCGGTGCGATGCAAAGCAAGGCATCGGTCGTGACGCTGACCATGTTCGACATCCGCTCGGGCGTGCAGCTCTCCATCTCCGAAGGCAACGCCACGGCCACCAACTTCGGCGCCGCACTGGGCGCCTTTGGCGGCGGCGCGGCCGGCGGGCTTGGCGGTTTCTCCCGCACGCCGGAAGGCAAGGCCACGGTTGCAGCGTTCATGGACGCCTACAACAACATGGTGGTCTCGCTGCGCAACTACAAGGCGCAGGAAGTGAAGGGCGGCCTGGGCCGCGGCGGCCGACTCAAGGTCGGCTCGTAATCGCCTTCGTAATACCTCCGGCCGCCGTGCAACGCGGTGGCTGATCGGCGGGGATGACGGGCACTAGCCCGTCGCACCCCTGCCGCGTGTGTCGCCTTCGCGCAAGGCGACACGAATCCCCCCTACCGTACCTCCCCAAGCCGCGTCGTTCCGAATCGTGGAACATCCATGCGCTTTGCAGGGGCTCGTCCAGAATCGTTGCAGGCTTGCCGTCAGCGGCAGCCGGCATAACGACTGGAGGAGACAACGATGACTTTGCATAGGGAAAGCGCGGCCACACGCGCATGGCGTGGCGTGCATTGGCTGCTGTGCATGATGGTATGCATCACGGCAACTGCTGTGCACGCGGAGTACCCGGATCGGCCGATCAAGCTCGTGGTGGGCTTCCCGCCGGGCGGCGGTGGCGACCTGTACGGCCGGCTCATCGCGGATCAGCTCTCGCGCAAGCTTGGCCAGCCCGTGGTCGTCGAGAACAAGGGTGGCGCCGGCGGCATGATGGCGGCCGAGCAGGTGGCGCGCAGCAAGCCTGACGGCTACACGCTGCTGATGGGCATGAGCAGCAACATGTCGCTGGCGGCGGCGATCCGGGGCAGCGAACTGCCCTACAAGGTACCCGAGGACTTTGTCGCCATCGGCATGCTGGTACAGGCGCCGCATGGCCTGTTCGCCGCCGCGGATCGCTACAAGAACGCCTCCGCTGCGTTCGCCGAAGCCAAGGTGCGGCAGATCAGCTACGGGTCGTCCGGGCCCGGCAGCGTGGGCTATGTGACCATGGAGATGGTCAAGGCGAAGGCCGGCGTCGAGATCGCGCCGATTCCCTACCGTGGCTCCGGCCCCGCCATCACGGACCTGCTGGGCGGGCATACCGACCTGTTCTTCGCCACCGCGCCGCCGATCATGGGGCAGGTCAAGTCCGGCAAGCTCAAGCTGCTGGCGTTGACGGGCGAGCAGCGCACCCCGGCATTTCCCGATGTGCCGACCTTCCGCGAACTGGGCATCGATGTGACGGTGACGCAGTGGTACGGCCTGGTGGCGCCCGCCGGCACGCCGGATGCGATCGTGCAGCGCCTGTCCAAGGCCGTGTCGGAAGGGCTGCGCAATGCCGAACTGCAACGCGTGGTGCGGCAGGATGGTGCCCGTGAAGTCGACATGCCGACCAGCAGGTTCCGCCAGTACATTGTCGATGACATCGCCCGCTACCGCGCCGGCATCAGCGACAAGCTGCTGAAGACGATGGAGGTGAAATGAACGCGCCACATCCTCCATTGCATCCCGTGGGCCTGCCGCAAGGGCTGACGCGGGAACTGGTGGCACACAGCCTGTCCGTGGCATCGGGCGGGCTGCCGACTGACGTGGGGCGTATCGCCCGTCACAGCCTGCTCGACTGGTTCGCCGTGGCGCATGCCGCGTGGCGGGAGGCACCGGTCCAGATCCTGCTGGCCGAAGTGCGGGAGGAGGGCGCCAACCCATGCGCCACCTTGCTCGACGGCTCGCGCGCCAGCGCGGTGCAGGCCGCGCTGGTGAACGGCACGGCGTCCCATGTGCTCGATTTCGACGATGCGCACCTGCAGTCCCGCGTCCATCCGTCGGTGCCGCTGTGGCCAGCGATTCTTGCGCAGGCCGAAGGGGGCCGGCATCACGGTATCGCGGTGCTGGCGGCCTTTGCCGCAGGCGTCGAGTTGCAGAGCCGCGTGGCGTCGTGCATGGGCGAAGATCACTACCGGCTGGGCTGGCACAACACCGCCACGCTCGGCGCACTGGGCGCCACGGTGGCAGTGGCCTCACTGCTCGGACTCGATGTCGACCGCACCGCGCATGCGCTGGGTATCGCCGCCACGCAGGCGGGCGGCATGCGCGCGCTGTTCGGCACAATGTGCAAGCCGTTGCACGCCGGGCAGGCTGCCGCGATTGGCCTGCGCGCCGCCCGGCTGGCGGCGCGAGGCTTCCAGGCAGTGCCAGACATCCTTGAGCGCGAGCAGGGCTTCGCGGCGTTGTACGCCGGCGCGTGGGATGCCGACGCAATCTGGTGCGATGCCACCACCTCGCGCGTGCACGGCATCGTCTACAAGTACCACGCGTCCTGCTACGGCACGCAGGCGCCGATCGAGGCCTGCCTGCAATTGCGCCAGCAGCTCGGTGCTGCAGCAGCCGAGATCGGGACGGTGGAGATCGCCATCGAGCCGCAGTATTTGGATGTGTGTTGTATCGCCAATCCCAGCACGCCATCGGAGGCCAAGTTCAGCATCGCCCATATGGCCGCGCTGGCGTTGGCCGGCCACAGCACCGTTGCGGCGGAAAGCTTCACCGCCGCGCTGGACGACCCTGCGCTGGCCGCGCTGCGCCAACGCATTCGTGTGCATGGCGAAGCCGCGATGCCGCGCGCGAACGCCCGGGCGACCGTGACGCTGGAAAACGGCCGCATGCATGCCTGCCATAGCGATGCGAGCCGTCCCGAGACCGATCTCGACCGGCAGGAAGCGCGCATCGCCAGCAAGGCGCGCACGCTGCTGGTGCCGGGGCTGGGCGCCGAGCGCACGGAAGCGTTGATCGCCACGGTCCTGTCCTGCGAGAGCCTTGCCGACGCCGCCGACTGCTTTATCCACTTCCGCCAGTAATCCCTATCCACAAACCGCCGCAATGCAAAGCGGGTGCCGGAAGAATCCCGGCACCCGCTTCTTGCTTGCGCAGCGCGTGTCAGCGCGCTTGCTGTCCCACCACCCGATCCACAAAGAACCCCGCCATGCCGGTATAGCCGTGCGGGTCGAGCATCTTGTCGATGGTTTGCGCATCGATGCCGGCCGCCACCTTCGGATTCGCCAGCAGCGCCTCGCGGAAGTCACCGCCGCGCTCGAACACGTCCATGCAGACCTCGTAGACGATCTCGTGTGCCTCCTGGCGCCCCAGTCGGTCGCTGAGCCCCATCATGACGGCCTCGGACATCAGCAGGCCGCGCTGGATGAACAGGTTCTTCTCCATATTGGCCGGGCGCACAGTCAGGTTGGCACACACGTAGCCGAGCTTCAACGCTGCCGCATCGCTCATGCAGCACAGGCGCGAGATGAACTCGCGTTCCGTCTGCAGCACGATCTTGTCGCGCTCGTGTTCGGCCATGATCGACTCCAGCGCCATCGGCGCGGTGTTGCGCACCAGACGGGCCAGCGCCACCACGGTTTCGCAGGTCGGCGGATTGCGCTTGTGCGGCATGGTGCTGCTGCCCACCTTGCCCATCGCGAACGGTTCTTCCAGCTCGGCCGTCTCGGTCTTTTGCAGGCTGTACACCTCATGCGCGATCTTGCCGATGGTGCCGGTGCAGATCGCCAGCACGCAGGCCAGCTCGGCGATGCTATCCCGCGAGACATGCCAGTGGATGCGCGGGCAGCCCAGGCCCAGCTCCTCGAACAGCGCCTCCTGCACCGCGATGCCCTTGTCGCCCAGTGCCGCCAGCGTGCCGACCGCGCCGGAGAACTGCCCCACCAGCACACGCTGCTTCATGGCCGCGAAGCGCTCCTGATTCCGGCGCATCTCCTCGACCCAGACGGCAGCCTTGAAGCCGAACGTGATGGGCAGCGCCTGCTGGCCATGGCTGCGTGCCACCATGGTCAGGTCGCGGTGCGTCTGCGCCAGCTTCACCAGATGGCCCTCCAGCTCCGCGTAGCGGGTGCCGATGACCTCCAGCGCATCGCGCACCTGCAGCATGGTGCCGGTGTCGATGATGTCCTGCGTGGTGGCGCCCCAGTGGATGTACTCGGCCGCGTCGCCGCTGCACACCTTCTTCATGGCGCGCAGCAGCGGCACGATCGGGTGGCTGGTACGGTCCATTTCGCGCTTCAGGTCGGGCAGGTCGATCAGCTCGACCCGCGCCTTCGCGCAGATTTCGTCGGCGGCGCGCTGGGGAATGATCCCCAGGCGCGCCTGCACCTTGGCCAGCGCGGCTTCCACATCGAGCCACCGCTGCACCGTGGTTTCATCACTGAAAATCTCGCGCATCTGCGCGGTACTGAACTGGTCCCGGAACAGGGCGCTGTCGATGACGTATGCGGCCATGTTTGTCTCCTCCTTATTGGTGCGCGCGATTCGCCGGATCAGGCGGCTTCCTTGAGCTGGCTGACGGCTTCCATCGCGCGCAGCGAATACACATAGGCCGCGCCGGCATTGAGGGCGATGGCGGTGCCAAGGGCATCGCTGATCTCCGCCTCCGTGGCACCGGCCTTGACCGCCGCTGCGGCGTGAGACGAGATACAGCCGTCGCAGCGCGTGGTCACGGCCACGGCCAGCGCAATCAGCTCGCGCGTCTTGGCGTCGAGCGCGCCGTTCGATCCTTGCGCTGCTGCCAGGTTCCGATAGGCTTCCAGCATCTTCGGGTTGGAATTGCCGAGACGGTTGTAAGAACGCTTCAGCGTGTTGAGCAGATCGGGCCAGTTCATGAACATCGACATGCGGAATCTCCTTGGATGATGTCGGGGGGGGAAATCGGGGGGTTACTGAACCTACTGAACCTTCACGTTGCCGGCTTTCACAACCTTGTGCCAGCGGGCGATGTCATCGGCCAGGAAGCGCTTGAAGTAGTCGGGCGACTCCATCATGGTTTCCGCGCCCTCGCTCCGCATGCGTTCACGGAACGCCGGATCGGACACGGCTTTGTTAATGGCCGCATTGAGCCGATTGATGATCGGCGCCGGCGTGCCGGCCGGGGCCAGTACCCCGTACCACGCGGCCATGGTCATATGCGGCATGCCCGCCTCGACCATGGTGGGCACATCGGGCATCAACGGCGAGCGGCTGGCGCTGGTGATGGCCAGCACGCGCATGCGGTTATTGGACTTCACCGCCATGACCGACGGGATATTGATAAACGTGTACTGGACCTCGCCGCTCAGGATCGCGACGATGGACGGCGCGGAGCCTTTATACGGCACGTGGCTGGCCTTGATGCCGGTCTCTTGCCGGAACAGCTCGCCGCCAAGATGCTGCGAACTGCCCGCGCCCGACGACGAGAAGTTCACGCCATCGTCATTCTTCTTCTTGGCGTAGGCCACGAACTCGCTGACCGAACTTACCCCGAGCGATGCGGGCACCACCATCAGGTTGGGGCTCTGTCCGAACACCGCGACCGGCGCGAAGCTCTTGATCGGGTCATAGTCGAGCTTGTTGTACAGGCTGATGTTGACGGCCAGCGCGCTGGAACTGAGGAACAGGGTGTAGCCGTCCGCCGGCTGCCGGGCCACATAGCTGGCCGCGATGTTCTGTCCCGCGCCCGGCTTGTTCTCGACAACGACGGGCTGCCCCAGCGCGATACCAATCTGCTGGCCGATCAGGCGCGCCATGATGTCCGTGCCGCCGCCGGGGGCGTAGCCCACCACAAGATGGATCGGCTTGGACGGATAGGGCCCCTCGCCCTGCGCGTGGGCGCCCGTGGCGGCCATCCCCGCCATGGCGACGGCCACGGCCGCTGCAAACCGCTGGATCTTCCCGTTCATCGTCTGTCTCCTTTGTCTTTGTTATCGTGCCTGCCGTGCCTCGGCTTGCCGGTTCACATAGGCCGTCAGCCGCTGCTGCAAGCCGGCGCATGCCGCCGAACGCACGAGCGCGGCAAGGTCGCGCGCGTCGTCGAGTTCGGCATTGCCATCGAGGGCACCGGCGAGCGGGCCGTCTAACGCGTTTGCAACCGGCGCCGTGAACGTGGCCGGGGCCGCTTCCACGCGTGCCGTGGCAAGGCCGGCGGCAAGCGCCTCGGTATCAGCGATGACGCACGCGCGCTCGATCCAGTCCCGCGCGCGAGCCGTACCGATGCGCGCGGCCAGCCGCCGGCTGCCAAGCACGAGCCCGAAGCCGCGCCAGCCTGGGAAGGCGAAGCTCGCCCCCGCTACTGCGATGCGTACCGCGCAGGCAGCAAACAGGTCGGCGCCGGCGCCCATGGTGCGGCCGTGGGCGACGGCAATCGTGGGATACGGGGCACGTGCTACGCGCTGGAGCAGCAGTTCGATCCGTGTGAAGCGCGCCAGCAGGCTGTCATCGGTTTCGTCAGCTAACCCGGAGAGATCGAAGCCGGTGCAGAAATGGCGTCCCGCGCCGTCGATCACAAGACAGGCCGGCGGGCGGGCCGCGCAGTCGTCCAGCGCCGCATCGAGTGCATCGAGCAGGTCGCGGGACAAGGCGTTGCCCTGCTGCGGCCGGTTCAGTGTCAGCCGGCACACGTTGTCGTCCCAGCGGAGCAGCAGCGGCGCTTCGCTCATGCGGACGCCTTTTCCACGTTGGCGTAACCGGAGATGAAGGTCTTCATCGCGCCGGTAGCCGCATCGAACACATGCCGGGACTGCTTGCCGATATCGGTGCCGTACACATGGATGCTGATGGACACCTGGTCGTCATAGGCATTGCGCACCACGTGGATGTCGCCGATTGCAGGGGAGACGAAGGCCACGTCGCCCGGATCGAGCCGTTCGGCCTCGCCGGTCTCGACCATGCCGGCCGCGCCCTGCGCGTACGCCTGTCCCACTTCGGCACCGCGCAGCATGCCGATCGCGCCCCAGGTGCAGTGGTCGTGGATCGGCGTCTTCTGGCCCGGCCCCCACACGAAGCTCACCACGCTGTAGCGGTCCTCCGGGTCAGCGTGGAGCAGGTACTGGCGGTAGTACTCGGGATGCGGCACGGCGAATTGCGGGTCCAGCCAGTTGTCCTGCGCCACGAGGTCGCCCAGCGCCTGGCCGACTTGTTCGAGCGTGGCTGCCTCGGGCTGGCTGGTGTCCGCGACGATGGCGTCCATCCGGGCGATGAAGCGCCGCAGTGGCTGGGTGTCTGCTGTGGATGTGTTCTGCATGGTGTTTACCCCTGTTTGTCTTGCGGGTTGCCGATCGTGCGGCGGACTTCCTCCGAATGCTGGCCCAGCGCGGGCGGCGCGCTGCGCACCGGCACCGCATGGCCGTCGATGCGAATCGGCGAGGAGAACGTGCGCGTCTGGGTGCCGCCCGGCAGTTCGATATCGCGAATCCAGCGCATGTGGTCGACCTGCGGGTCTTCCAGTGCGCGCGCATAGTCGTTGATGCGCGAATGCGGCACGCCGGCGCTGCGGAAGACATCGATCCAGTGGTCGACGCCTTGCTGCACAAAGACTTCTTCCAGCAGCGCTTTCAGCGCCACCTGATGGCGGGCGCGCAGCGTGGGCGACAGGAAGCGCGGGTCGTCCGCCAGCGGCTCCATCTGCACTGCGCGCAGCACATCGCGCCACAGGCCATCGTTGCCGGCGGCAATGGCGAAGTAGCCATCGGCGGCGCGAAAGGCCTGGTAGGGCGCATTGCGCGGATGGGCGGAGCCGAGCTTGACGGGGCTGCGGCCCGTGCCGAAGTATTCGCTGGTTTGCAGTGCACCAATCGCCAGCGTGCAGCCGAACATCGGTACATCCAGATGCGCGCCGCGCCCGCGCGCCCTGGCCTGGAGCAGCGCGCTGGCGATCGTGAAGGCGCCGTACAGGCCCGAGGCGAAATCGGAGACCGGCACGCCGCATTTGACTGGGGCATCGGAATCGCCTGTGACGCTCATCACGCCTGCAGCCGCCTGGATCGTCAGGTCGAAGCCGCCCTCGGCGGCGCGCGGGCCTGACTGGCCGAAGGCGGAGATCGAGCAGTAGACGAGTTCGGGGCGCAGCGCACTCAGTCGCGCGTAGCCCAGCCCGAGCCGATCCATCACGCCCGGCCGGTTGTTCTCGATGATCACGTCGGCTTTGGCGCACAGGGCGAGCGCGACGTCGAGATCGGCGGGAAGCTTGAGGTCCAGGACCACGGAGCGCTTGTTTCGGTTCAGCGATGCGAAGTTCTCGCTGAAGCCGGCGCTAATCGGCGGCCAGGTGCGCAGCGTGTCGCCGCCGGGCGGCTCGATCTTGATCACATCGGCGCCCATATCGGCCAGCAACATGGCGCAAAATGGGCCGGCGGCCACGGAGCAGAACTCCAGCACGCGGATGCCGCGCAGCGGCAGGTCTTCGGTTAGGACGTCGGTCATGGATGGGTGTCGTGGGTCGTCATGGCTGGGGTGCATGACGTCAGGACCGAGTCTAGAACCGTTCCTCATTCCGGCACGGGTGTTCTACACTTTGGAACAGTTGCCCGGGCTCCACCGGGCGTCAGATGCTCGGTGCCATGAACAACACGCTGATTAAGGGTCTTCACCTACTCGACATCATGGCGCGCCACGGCAAGCCGATTGGTGTGAGCGAGCTCGCCCAGATGGCGAGCATGCCCAAGAGCGGCGCGCATCGGCTGCTGCAGGCGCTGGTGGACGAGCACTATGTGGTGCGGGTGCCGCCGTCGAGCTACACGGTGTCGATCAAGCTATGGGAGTTGGGGTCGGCGGCGCTGTGGAGTTTCGACCTGCGCCGTCACGCGGACGCGCTGATGGAAGCGCTGATGCAATCCACCGGGGAGTCGGTCCACCTGTCCGTGCTGGACGGCCGCGAGGTCGTCTACGTGCACAAGGTGGAATGTCCGAACCCGATTCGCGCCTACAGCCAGATTGGTGGCCGCTCGCAGGCGCATTGCGTGGCCACGGGGAAGGCCATGTTGGCGTTCAGAAATCCGCAGTGGCTGGCCGAGATCGCCGATGACCTCAGCGCCGCCACACCCCGCACGATCACGGAGCCCGAGGCCTTTCTGCATGAGATGCAGCAGGTCCGCCGCATGGGGTACGCCATCAATCGGGGCGAATGGCGCCCGGGCGTGAACGGACTGGCCGCGCCCATTTTCGATGGAACAGGCGCGGTCATCGCGGCGGTTGGTATTTCCGGGCCGGACACACGGCTGCGGCCCACGCGTTTGCGCGATTTGGCCGCAGCCGTGTGCGAGGCAGCCGAGCAACTATCGACAGGGCTCGGCGAATTCGGCCCGCATGCCTCGCTGCTGCGCGTGACCAACCACTGGGGTGGGCTGCGCTAGGGCCTGGACATACCTGCATCCTCAGGCGCCATCGTAGAACGCATTGCGGGGGCGATCAATGCGCGGGATTGCCGGCACGGCGGCCATCGTTGCCACCGGCTTCTGCACCGGCGTGGGCGAGGCAGTGGTCGTGCCGGATACGCGTGCCTCGGCGGCCTCGAGCTTGGCGGGATACGTGCTGCCGACGCGGAACGGGTCATAGCCGGCCTTCTCCACCTTCAGAAGATCTTGCCGGACTTCGGCGCGCGTCTCCGGCTGGATGGCCGGCGTGCCTTGCTGCGCAGCCACCTTGGCTTCCGCTGCCTGGATATCGACGGGATAGTTGGCGTCGTTGCCGAACGGGTTGTAGCCGGCCTTCTCTACACGGATGAGGTCGGCGCGCACTTCCGCGCGGGTCACAGGGCCCGGGGTGCTTTGTGCAAAGGCCAGTGCGGGCAACGCGACAAGGGCCAGGCTGGTGAGTCTTACGAGTGTTTTCATGATGTGCTCCTTGCGAACTAACGGGTGGATCCGGATGAATCCACGACGCATCTCAGCGTCTGGCGTCAGCATGCGCGCGTCCGGCCGGCGCGATTTTCGGGTTCGCATGGATTTCTTGCGGGATCACGATGCAGGAAACTGGTGGGCAGTTGCCGCGCAGCGCAATCCACTTCGGGCGTGCGGATGCCTCGGCAAGCGCGCCATAAAGCGCTTTCAAGGGGGAATCATGACGGATTGCGATCAGGTGTTTGCTGGCTCGATCCCGAAGTTCTACGACACGTTCATGGTCCCGTTGATCTTCGAAGCCTATGCCGTCGATCTGGCCGCGCTGGTGGCAGCCGCCTCGCCCGGCGCGGTGCTGGAGACGGCGGCCGGCAGTGGCGTGGTCACGCGGGCGCTTGCGCCCAGGCTGAGCGCTGGCGCGCGCTACGTGGTGACCGATCTCAACCAGCCCATGCTCGACTATGCCTCCAGCCGGCAGGGGCCCGACAGCCGTATCGAATGGAAGCAGGCGGACGCGCTCCATCTGCCGTTCGAGGCCGCGTCGTTCGACGTTGTGTGCTGCCAGTTTGGTGCGATGTTCTTTCCCGACCGGGTCGCCGGCTATGCCGAGGCACGTCGCATGTTGCGGCCGGGCGGTCGCTTCATCTTCAATGTCTGGGACCGCATCGAAGAGAACGTCTTTGCCAGCGACGTCACCGACGCCGTAGCCACGGTGTTCCCGCACGATCCACCGAGATTCCTCGCGCGCACGCCGCACGGCTATCACGATGTGGCGCTGATCCGCGACGAGTTGAACCGCGCAGGGTTCGCCCGCGTCCAGATCGAGACACGCGAGAAGACAAGTCGCGCGAACTCGGCACGCGACGTCGCCACCGCCTATTGCCTGGGCACGCCGCTACGGAACGAGATCGAGGCGCGCGACGCCAGCTTGCTGCAACACGCGACGGACCGGGCGACGGAGACGATTGCCAGCCGCCATGGCGACGGCCCGGTGGGCGGGAAAATCCAGGCGTATGTGATCGTGGCGGCAGGGTAGCTGTCGCCTGCCACATCACCAGCGAAGCAGGCGTGGCCCCAGCAGCGCGCCAATCGCGGTTGGCACCAGCATGCCAAGCACGTACCACACCGCCCAGAAGGCGACGCCCATCTCTGGGCAATGCAGGCAGTAGGCGAGCGTTGCCACCGCACCGGACAACAAACCGCCGACGGCGCCGGACAGGGCCAACCGTGTCGGGGCCAGGCCGCGCAACGCCCAGAATACGGCGATGAACACCGGCACCGACAGCAGCGTGATGTTGAGCGGGCAGACCCGCCACGTCTGCCCCAGGATGGCGGCCGCCCGTTCTCCGGCGGGTGTCTGTGCGACCGCAGTGATCGCGCCCAGCCAGACGGCGCCAAACGGCACGGCGATGCCCAGCCAGCGGAAACCCGTGGTCATTCCGGGCCGTGCCAGCCGGGCTGTCATCCACAGCGCACCCAGCAGCAGCGAGAGCGGCAGCGCTACCTTCGCCCAGAACAGCGGCGTGGCGGCGACGTCGGCCAGATCCGCGCGGACGTGCAGCATCGTGGCCACCAGCAAGGTCGCCAGCGCCGTGCCCACCGCCACGGCGATACCAAAACGGCGGCTGAGCGCGTGCCGGTCCACCGGCGCGGCGCCCGTGGCAAGCATGGAAATCAGGTCGTCCGTTTTCATTTCGTTCCTCGAATCTTCGCCGCGAGCGCCTTCAGCCCGCGATGCACGCCCACCTTTACCGCCGATTCGGACAGGCCGGTCATCCGCGCGGTTTCGCTGACAGACAGTCCCTCCAGCTTGACGTGCACGATCGGCAGGCGTTGCCGGTCGGGCAGCTGGTCGAGCAGGAGGTTCAGATCCCGCCTGGCCTGGGCCGATTCCAGGTCCGGCGTCGCAAGGATGTCCTCCGCGGCATCCAGCGGCATGCTCAGCGCGTCGTGCCGCGCATGGGCGCGAAAGTGGTCCGCAAGCTTGTAGCGGGCGATGGCGTGCACCCAGGCCGTCAGCGGCTGGTCCGGCAGGTAGGTGTGCCGGGCGTTATGCACCGCCAGCAGGACTTCCTGCGTCAGATCCTCGACATCGCCGGCCTGCTGCTGGAGCCGGTGGCGGAAATAGCCGCGCAATAGCGCGGCCAGCTCGGTCAGGAACCGCGCGTAGGCCGCCTGATCCCCTGCCAGCCCGTCCGCAAAAAGTTCGCGCAGGCGCGCCTCCCGCCGCTGCAGCGCTTCCTGTCCTGTAGTTCGCTCCATCGATCGCGTTGGTTACACCGGCCACGTTAGTTTGCGCGAATTCTACGCCGCGCCGGCGGCGATGTGGTGAGCAGCGCACCGTCATTGGGGAGGAAATTTTTTTGCGATGGCTGTAACCGGATGCGCCGCCGGGGCGAATTTCCTTTCAGACGCACACATGCCGTGTGGATCTACCGCCAGCCGTCCCGGCGTGGCGCGAAGTTTCTGATGCCGGGATGCTCCCGGTCCATGTCCAAACTATGAGGTGTGAAGATGAAGAAGATCGCAATCGCCGTGGTTTCCGCCGCCTTCCTGATGAGCGGCACGGCGGCATTCGCCCAGGCCAGCGGGTCGATGGCCAAGGATTCGATGTCGAAGGACAGCATGTCGAAGGACGGCATGCATAAGGACGGCATGCACAAGGACGCCATGTCGAAGGACAGCATGGGCAAGGATGCGATGTCGAAGGACAGCATGTCCAAGGATGGCATGCACAAGGACAAGATGAGCAAGTCGAAGTCGGGGGACAAGATGGGCAAGAATGGCGATGCCATGTCCGGCGGCATGAGCAAGTGATGCCGGGCAAGTGAGCGCGCCCCTGCGCCGCAGGCGGGATGACCGTCCCGCGCGGCGCATGGGTTCTGGAGGCCGAAATGGAAACCACACATGACGCGATGCCGCGCCGCGCTGCGCCACGTGCAATCCAGCCCGTCTGGGTGCGGATATCGCACTGGCTCAATGCCCTGGCAGCGGTGGTGATGATGCTGTCGGGCTGGCGCATCTACAACGCTTCACCAGTCTTCGCCAGCTTCAGCTTTCCGGCCGACATCACCCTCGGCGGCTGGCTGGGTGGCGCGCTGCAATGGCATTTTGCGGCCATGTGGCTGCTGTTCTTCAACGGCCTGTTCTATCTGGCGATGAATGTGATCACAGGCCGGCTCGCCAGGAAGTTCTTTCCACTGGCGCCGCGTGCCGTGCTCCACGATCTGGCCGCCGCGCTGCGCGGCCACCTCTCGCATGCGGATCTCAGTCAGTACAACGCCGTGCAGAAGCTCGCGTACCTGTTCGTGATGGCGGTGCTTGTCGTGCTGGTGCTGTCCGGCATCGCGATCTGGAAGCCCGTGCAGTTCCCGCTGCTGCGCGAGTTGATGGGCGGCTATGACTTCGCCCGCGTGGTGCATTTCTGTGCCATGGCGCTGCTTGCCGCCTTCATCGTCGTGCATCTGGTGATGGTGGCGCTGGTGCCGCGCAGCCTGCTGACGATGATTCGCGGGCGCTGACGTCACGAAACTGGAGTAGAGCCGTGAACCCCAAACCTCCCCGGCGCCTGGCCGTCGATCGCCAGTCGCTGATCATCGACGTACGTCGAGAACTCGACGCGCCCGCGCGGCGCCTGTTCGGCAAGCGCATCCTCACGCTCGGCGGCCTTGCCATGCTCACGGGATGCAGTCTGCGCGACGAGGCGTCGGTCGAAACCTTCCTGGGTCGCATCTCGCGCATGAACGACAAGGTGCAGGCATGGCTGTTCGATCCGAACCGGCTCGCCCCCACCTACACCGCCGCGCAGATCACGCGCCCGTTTCCCTTCAATGCGTTCTACGGCATCGACGAAGTGACCGTGGTGAACGGCGATGACTTCCGGCTCAAGGTTGGGGGGCTGGTGCAGGACAAGCGAAGCTGGACGCTGGATGCCCTCTACGCCTTGCCGCAGGCGGAGCAGATCACCCGGCATATCTGCGTGGAAGGCTGGAGCGCCATCGGGCGCTGGGGCGGCACGCCGTTCGCCGGCTTTCTCCAGCGGATCGGCGCCGATACCACGGCGAAGTACGTGGGATTCAGGTGCGCCGACGACTACTACGAAAGCATCGACATGGCCACCGCGCTACATCCGCAGACCTTGTTGACCTTTACGTACGATGGCGAGCGCCTCCCGCCCAAGTACGGCTTCCCCATGAAACTCCGGATGCCGACCAAGCTGGGCTACAAGAACCCCAAGCACATCATGGAGCTGTTCGTGACGAACACCTACCCGGGTGGCTACTGGGTGGATCAGGGCTACAACTGGTTCGGCGGATCCTGAACGCCGGCTGTCACGGTTCGCCAGCCTGCGTGGGCACCGTGAACTGGATGACGGCGCCGTGCGGCGCGTTCTCGCTGGCCCACAACCGGCCGCCGTGCGCCTCGATGATCGAACGGCAGATGGACAACCCCATGCCTAGCCCCGTGGACTTGGTGGTGTAGAAGGGCGCGAAGATGCTGTCGGGGTTCAGGGAGCCGAAGCCGGGGCCAGAATCCCGCACGGTAACGAGGACGCAGCCATCGGCCGTACAGCGCGTGGCGATCAGCACGTGCCGTTCGCCATCGACACCAAGCATGGCCTCGATCGCGTTGACGATCAGGTTGAGCAGCACCTGCTGCAGCGCCACGCGCTCGCCCTCGATGAGGGGCAAGTCATGTGCGAGCTGCGTCTCCACCCGGGCGCGGCTCTTCCGGGCTTCGCCGCCGGTGAGTTCCACCACCTCGCGGATGGCCGCGTTGATGTCGACCAGTTCCTTGCCGCGCGGCGCCTTCCTGATCAGTTGCCGAATCCGGCCGAGCACGTCCGCCGCGCGATTGGCATCCTTGACGATGCGTGTCAGCGCGAAGCCGACCTCGTCAAGATCGGGGCGCGGCAGGTTCAACCACCGCGTCGCGGCCTGGGCGTTGGTCACGGTCGCGGCAATCGGCTGATTCACTTCATGGGCGATGGAGGCCGCAAGCTGCCCCATGGTGGCCACGCGGTTGGCGTGCGCCAGTTCCGTCTGCACCTCGCCATAGCGGCGTTCGCCCTCGCGCACCCTGTCTTCCGCCTGCTTCTGCTCGGTCAGGTCGAGCACAAAGGCGACACCATCCCGCCCGCCCGGTTCGAAGGTCGCCAGGCCCACGATGACTGGTATCCGGCTGCCATCCTTGCGGAGGTATTCCGTCTCCAGCGGCGCGACGCGCCCCGTCTGGATCAACGCCGCTGCGGCGCGATCGGTGTCCTGTTGCCTGTCCGGCGGCGTCAGGTCCCGCCAGCCGATGTGGCCCGAGACAAGATCCGCGCGCGCGTATCCCACCATGCGAAGAAACGCGTCGTTGGCTTCGAGGATGCCCCCATCGGCGCGCCAGACGGCAATGCCGATGATATTGGCCTCCACCAGCCGCCGGATCTTGGCCTCGCGCTCCGCCACATCACGGTACAGGCGCGCATTCTCCAGCGAAATCGCGGCCTGGGAGGCCACCAGCCGCAGCACGGCGATGCGGGACGGGCTGAATACCCGCGCCGCCAGATTGTTCTCGAGGTAGAGCGCGCCGGTGAGCTTCGCCTGGGTCATCAGTGGCACGCACAGGATCGAGCGGGCGCGATGCTGATGGATGTACGGGTCGGCGGCATAGAGCGGCTCGGCGACGGCATCGTCCAGAAAGAGAGGCTCCCGCGTGCGCATCACATGGTTGAGCACGGATGCTGGCAACATCGCCGCGCTGACCGGCACGTTGTGCGGATGCAGGCGGGTCGCGTCGCTCGTGGCTTCCGCCGCCATCCGCTGCTCGCCGCCTTCCGACAGGATCAACAGCCCGCGCTCGGCGCCGGCCTGCTCCAGGGCCGTGCGCAGGATCATGTCGATCAGCTTTTCCAGGACGATCTCGCCCGAGGCGGCCTGCGTCACCTTGATCACGGTGGCGAGGTCCAGTTGCTCGACTGACGTGGCCATCGTATTCGTGGCGCCGGGCGTGGAAGCCTCCGACCGCAGGTACGGATGCTGCGCCTCGAGATGCCGGGCCTTCCCATCTGCCCCCCAGCGCAGGTAGCTGTAGCGGGCGTCCCGCAGATACGACCGGGCGATCTTCTGAAAGCCACGCGCCGCGTAGAAGCGGGAGGCGAGTTCGTTCGCCAGCGCTTCGATGTTGACGAAGCCGTCATCCCGTGCCGCGTGGATCGCCTGCTCGTAGCGCAGTTCCGCGTCGATCTCGCGGCCCTCGATGCGGGCGATCTCGGCGCCCACCAGGGCGGCGTGGCTGGCGAAGTTCTGGGGGCAGAGATCGGCCCAGACTTGCAGTTCCCGGTGATGGTCGGCCAGGATGTCCAGATGCGACTGCTGGTCGCCGGCCGGGAGCGCATCGCAGAGGCCCGCCCGGGCCAGCGCGCCATAGAAGTAGTACTCGGCTTCCTCGAGGAACGAGTACGAGGACCAGAGCAGCGCCTTGGCATGGGCGGCGGCATCCATGGCTGCCGCAAGGTCGCCGGCAAAATACCGCGCCTGCAGTTTCCGGATCCAGTACCAGCAGGCGAATACCGGCGACGCGAGCGAAAGGCCCGGTTCGACGAGGCTTTCGCTGAACTGTTCGCCATCCAGATAGCCGAACGTCGGGGTGATGCCGCGCAGCATGCGGATCAGCGCCAGCTGGTTCTCGCTGAAGCCGATGGCAATCCCGAACCGCACCTGCCGGGCATACGCCACGCCACGTTCCGCTTCGTCCTGTAGTGCGGGCAGCGGCTCCCCGGCGAACAGCAGGTTCGATACCAGGTTGTTGCGCGTGAACGCGCCGGACGGCACATCGCCGACCCGGTGTGCCGCATCGAAAGCACGCTGAAGCTGCTCGCCACACGTGCGCACCGGCTGCGACCAGCGTGCGACAAACACCGAGAACGACAGGTAGGTGCGCGGCTCGTAGCGCTTGAGGCCGCGCCGTTCGACCAGTTGGCAGCCGAGTTCCCCGAACTGGAATCCCGCCTGGTAGTCCCCGAAAATCCGCCCGGCGACCCGTGCGACATTGGTATAGGCCACGCAAGAGGCATCGGTGTTGCCGTGTTCGAGGCTGAGACTGATCGCCTTGCAGATCGTCAGCCAGGCCAGGTTCCCGTCCTTCCTCGCCGTGTGCAAGGCGGGCGAGGACAGCTTGGCCAGCGCCTGGATCGTGGCGAGGGCGACCGGGTCCTCCATCGGCGGGAGATCGATCAGGGTCTCGATCGGCCGGTCCCCGAGCAGGGACCAGATGCGGTCGTATTCGTGGCGTAGCACGCTCTCGTCCGGCTGGGGTGACCACTCGATGCCCACCAGGCGGAGAAGGGCGAGGCAATCCGAGACCGCGCGGTCGCCCTGGCCGAGAATCAGGTACAGATCCATCTGCCAGCAAGCGATGCCCAGACGCTCGACCACGTCCACGGCGCGCTCGGCCAGCGTCATGAAGCGCGCTTCGGCGGCGGCCAGTTGCCCGGTCAGGAATTCGCACTGGGCCCGGTTCGACTCCAGCGCAAACATCAAGTCATAGTGGTCTTGCCAGCCGTTTTCCGGCAACAGGCCGGCGCCGGCGCCGAGATACGTCAGCGCGGAGGCATAGGCGGTGGACGCCTTGGCGCGCTGGCCCGCCAGCAGGTTGAATTCGGCCAACTGCTCGCGCTCGGCCGCGTCCGTGATCAGCGCAGTGCCGCGATTGAGCTGGCCCACGATTTCGAAGATCGCCTCGTCGCGTTGCGCCGGCAGGGTCCGGGCGGCCAGCAGGCGGCCGATCCGCAAGTGCGCCTCGGCGCGCGAGGCCTCGGGGATCAGCGTGTAGGCGGCTTCGTGCACGCGGTCGTGCACGAACGCATAGGTGGTCTCTTGCCGGATGACCAGCTCCTGACGAATCGCCTCCCACAGCGTCGTGTGGACCAGCGCCTCGGGCATGCCCAGCACCGCTGCAAGCGT
Source organism: Cupriavidus sp. 10L43_2 (assembly GCF_056395265.1). Lineage (NCBI taxonomy): Bacteria > Pseudomonadati > Pseudomonadota > Betaproteobacteria > Burkholderiales > Burkholderiaceae > Cupriavidus > Cupriavidus sp. 10L43_2. Next base: position 101,905 of record NZ_JBFTJE010000004.1, on the reverse strand, counting down.
CGTGATCTCGGCGACGTTGCCGAGGCAGGAGAGCTGCTGCAACGCCTGCCGCGTCGGCAGCGGCAGCTTGGCCAGCTTGCCGACCAACAGATCGACGACGTTATCGGTGTAGCCCTTGGCGTGGATGCGCGCCGGATCCCAGCGCCATTGCCGCGTGGCATGGTCCGGGGTGAGCAGGTCTTCTTCGACCAGCGCGTGCAGGAACCGGATCACGAAGAACGGATTGCCGGCGGTCTTGTCGTGCACCAGTTGCGCCAGGGGCTCGATCCGTGCCGGCTCGCCATGCAGCGCCTCCGCGAGCAACTGCCGGATATGCGCGCTGGCGAGCGGCGCCAACTGGATGTCATCGACCCGCGCCCCCGCATTGCGGATGGCCTGCAGCTTGCCAGTAAGCGGATGGGCGGCGCCGACCTCGTTGTCGCGGTACGCACCCACCAGCAGCAGGTGGCGCATGTCCGCGTGGGTCAGCAGGTCTTCCATCAGGTCCAGCGTGGCTGCGTCCAGCCACTGCAGATCGTCAAGAAACAATGCGAGCGGATGTTCCGGGCGGGCGAATGCCCCGATGAAGGCGCGGAATACCAGCAGGAAGCGGCGTTGCGCCTGCTGCGGCTCAAGCTCGGGCACCGGAGGCGGCTCGCCGATGATGAGCTTCAACTCGGGAATCAGGTCCGTCATCAGCCCCGCGTTGGGCCCCAGCGCTTCCAGCAGGGCGCTGCGCCAACGCTCCAGCTCCGCGTCGGACTTGCCGAGCAGCATCCGCACCAGACCCTGGAAGGCCTGCACCAGCGTGGAATACGGGATGTCGCGCTTGTACTGGTCGAACTTGCCAGACGCGAACAACCCGCGCGGCGGCACCAGCACCCGGTGCAATTCGCTGACCACCGAGGACTTGCCGATGCCGGAATAACCCGACACCAGCACCAGTTCCGGCGTGCCGGTCTCGACCACCCGGGTGAAGGCGTCGACCAGGGTGCTGACTTCGCACTCGCGTCCGTAGAGCTTCTCGGGAATCAGCAGGCGGTCGTGCGTGCCGTGCGCGTCGAGCGGGAAGTCCTCGATGCGGCGCTGGCGCTCCCAGTCTTCCAGGCATTGGCGAAGGTCATGCTCAAGCCCGACAGCGGTCTCGTAGCGCTCCTCGGCCATCTTGGCGAGCAGCTTCATGACGATGCGTGAAATCGTCGCCGGCACGGTTTCCTGCCGCGCGCGCGGCGACACTGGCATCTTGGCAATGTGGCAGTGCACCCACTCCATCGGATCCGTGGCCGTGAACGGCAGCGCGCCGGTCAGCATCTGGTAGAGCGTGACGCCGAATGCGTAGAGGTCGCTGCGGGAATCGATCGACCGGTTCATCCGCCCGGTCTGCTCGGGCGCCATGTAGGCCAGCGTGCCGGCGATGGTTTCGGGCGGTTTGGGCGCCTGACGTTCGCGCGGCAGGCGCGAGGCCAGGCCGAAGCCGGTAAGCCGTGCTTGCCCGTCGGCGCAGTTCACGACGATGTGGGTCGGCTTGAGATCCTTGTGGAGTAGCCCGCGCTGGTGGAGCCCGCAGAGCGCGGTGGCGATGCTCACCGCGTGGCGCAGGAACGCCCCGATCTCCATCGGCGCGCCCAGCAGGCGGGAGAGCGGCTCGCCGCCCGGGTCCTCGAGCATCAGCGCAGTCCGGCCGGCCTCTCGCACCAGTTCCAGCGGCCGAATCGCCCAGGCGCTGTCCAGTTCGTCCTTCAGGCGGTATTCGTGGGCCAGGCGGTCCAGACTGGCCGGCAACGGCTGTTCCGCAGCGGGCCGCGCCAGCAGAAAATCGCCGGCGGCCTCGTCCGGGCGCCGTCCCCGGTAGAAGACACGCTCGCCGTCGTCCCACAAGATCTGCAGTCCGTTATGCATTACCCCGAAGCATCCTGTAGGCCTTCCCTGCGGACGCAGGTATCGAGTGAAGATACGCCGACGCCGCTACGGCGCCATTGGGGAATAGTATGAAAATGTGATGATATCGTAATATTTGGCGGATTCCTATAATCATCAGGCTCATCACGCCCAGCCCGGCCGAAGCGCCGGTCTGCGGCATTCTCGTTCTCTCCATGGAGCAACATGATGAAGATCCTGATGGTCCTGACCTCGCACGACCAGCTCGGCAATACCGGCCGCAAGACGGGTTTCTGGCTCGAAGAGCTGGCTGCGCCGTATTACGCCTTCAAGGATGCGGGCGCTGAAATCGTCCTGGCCTCGCCCAAGGGTGGCCAGCCGCCGCTGGACCCCAAGAGCAACGAGCCGGATTTCCAGACGGAACTCACGCATCGATTCGAAGCCGACGCGGCGGCCAAGGCGCAGCTTGCCGCCACCGTGCGGCTGGATTCGGTTTCGCAGGCGGACTTCGACACGGTGTTCTATCCAGGCGGCCATGGTCCGTTGTGGGATCTGGCGGAAGACAAGCACTCGATCGCGCTGATTCAGTCGTTCGTTGCCGCCGGCAAGCCCGTGGCACTGGTCTGCCATGCGCCGGGCGTGCTGCGGCACGTGGTCACGCCGGACGGCAAGCCGCTGGTGCAGGGCAGGAAAGTCACCGGCTTCACCAACACCGAAGAAGCCGCCGTGGAACTGACGAAGGTGGTGCCGTTCCTGGTGGAAGACGAGCTGAAGGCCAAGGGCGGCCTCTATTCCAAAGGGGATGACTGGGCGCCCTACGTGGTGGAGGATGGCCTGCTGATCACGGGCCAGAACCCGGCATCCTCGGCGTCAGCGGCGGCGGCCTTGTTGAAGCGGCTGGCGTGAGTTGACGCCTGCCGCCAGGGCGCGCCGATGACGTTATCGGGCGCTCAGCCGTCGATGCGGCGCGCCCACGCGAGTTCCACGAACACCGCGCACAGCGCTTCCATGCCCGCCTGGTCCGCTTCGTCGAAGCGGGCTTCGCGGGGGCTGTCGACGTCCCACACGCCAATCAGCGTGCCATCGGGCGCGACCAGCGGCATCACGATTTCCGAGCGCGAGGCCGCATCGCAGGCAATGTGGCCGGGGAAGGCGTGGACATCGCGTACCAGCTGCGTGGCGCGCGTCTGCGCGGCCGTGCCGCAGACCCCGCGCCCGATGGCGATGCGCACGCAGGCCGGCTTGCCCTGGAAGGGGCCCACCACCAGCTCGGCGCCATCGTAGAAATAGAAACCGGCCCAGTTCAGGTCGGCCAGCGAGTGGTAGACCAGTGCCGAGAAATTCGCGGCATTGGCGATCAGGTCGCGCTCATCGGCCAGGAGACCGCGCGCCATGTCCACCAGCGTGGCGTACTGGTCGGACTTGGGGGCGGCGGAGAGATCGTCGGAAAGCTGGAACATCGTGAGGAGGCCGGAGATATTGCGGAAGGGCCGATGATATACCGGCCGCCGGCCGCCTACATTCGACCGACTTCAGGCCCCCGGGGCCGGCGCCCCACGCAATGCCAGATTCAACTGGTCCACCATCTCGGCCCAGTCGGCGTCTTCCATGTACTCGTCGCGCAGCAGTGCCGCCTGCGCGGGCGTCCAGAAAGGCGCCTCCCAGATTTCGACGTCCTCGGCGAGCGGGGAATGCGTGGTGATGAAGGCGCGGATGTCGGCCTCTTCGGCGGGCAGGCCGAGTTGTGCGAACAGATCGGAGAAATGGTGGAAGGACAGGTCCATCGCGTGCTCCTGAAGGTTGGCCGGCAGTGTGATGGCCGATTCTCGCTCGCGGAGCGGGGGCCTGCAATCCTCCATCCGCCTACGCGCGCTTTGTGATGCGGCGGTCTCCCGGTGCTGTTCCGGTTAGCGTAAGGATTGGCCCGGTACCTTAATTGATGCCTGCCGCCCGGCGCCGTATTGTGGGATCACAACCAGATCAGCGGCGCGCCGGCGGAATTCTTCCGGTGACGACCCCCACCACCCGGAGACAACTCGTGACCGCCAGCCCCCGCCAACGTTTGCCTTAGCGGCGAATCCTCCCGGCAGTTCTGCCGATGCCATTCCCATGCCTTCCCTACCAAGCGGGGTGCGCCGATGCGTGCCTGCCGCGATGGAGCCGCTATGTCGCAACATTTGATTGCCATCTCAGTCCTGGGACTGATGTTCGTCGTCGCCACGGTCCTGCCGGTCAATATGGGGGCGCTCGCCTTCGTCGGCGCGTTCCTGGTCGGTACCTGGGTGGCCGCCATGCCGGCCAAGGCCATCCTGGCCGGCTTTCCGGCTGACCTGTTCCTGACGCTGGTCGGCATCACCTACCTGTTCGCCGTGGCGCAGAACAACGGCACCATCGACTGGCTGGTGCGGCTGGCAGTACGCGCCGTGGGCGGCCGGATCGCGGCAATTCCGTGGATCATGTTCCTGATCGCGGCGTTGCTGACCTCGGTCGGCGCGGTCAGCCCGGCAGCGGTAGCGATCATCGCGCCGATTGCGCTGGGCTTTGCCGCGCGCTACGGCATCAACCCGCTGCTGATGGGGCTGATGGTGATCCATGGTGCGCAGGGCGGTGGCTTCTCGCCGATCAGCATCTATGGCGGCATCACCAACAAGATCGTGCAGAAGGCCGGGCTGCCGCTGAGCGAGATGGCGACGGCTTTCGCCAGCCTCGGCGTCAATCTCGCCGTGGCGGCGGGGTTGTTCGTGGCGTTCGGCGGGCTGCGCCTGATGCGCCAATCGGCAACATCGGCTGCGGCAGCGCCGCAACCGGCCGGCGACGCGCTGGCCATGCCGCATCCCTTCGGCGCCTACACGGTGGCGGCACAGGGCGCACAGATCTATGGCGATGCCGAGGCCGAGGCGGGCATGGAGGAGCAGAAGACCATGACGCGCGACCGGGGATCGATGCTGGAGGGGGGCAACGATGCCGCCAGCAGCACGGAGACGCCGGCCGGCCTCTACCAGTACCTGACCGTGGCCGGCCTCGTGGCGCTGGCCGTGCTGACGCTCTATTTCAAGCTCGATATCGGCTTCGTCTCGCTGACCATCGCGCTGGCGCTCACGCTGATCGCCCCGGACCTGCAGAAGCGGGCGCTGGGCCAGGTGTCCTGGCCGGAGATCATGCTGATCGTCGGCGTGAGCACCTATGTGGGCGTGATGGACAAGATGGGCACGATCGATTTCGTCGGCCACAGCGTGGCGCACCTGACCTCCCCGCTGATGGCCGCGCTGCTGCTGTGCTTCGTGGGCGCCGTGGTGTCCGCGTTCGCATCGTCCACCGCCGTGCTGGGGTCGCTGATCCCGCTCGCGGTGCCGTTCCTGCAGCAGGGTTCCGACGTGAGCGCGATCGGCTTTATCGCCGCGATGGCCGTGTCATCGACCATCGTCGATGTTAGCCCGTTCTCGACCAACGGCGCGCTGGTGCTGGCCAATGCCCAGGGCGTGGATCGGCAGGCTTTCTTCCGCAAGCTGATGGTCTACGGCGCGCTGGTCACGATCATCGCGCCAGTGGTGCTGTGGTTTGCCTTCGTCGTGCTCTGAGGTTGTAGACAGGTCTGTCTTCTATAATGGTCGGCATCCGCACCTGACTTCCGCACCGCCATGGCCACTCCCTCCGCCCGCGACCGCATTCTCGATACCGCCGCGCGGCTGTTCTACCGCGACGGCTATCGCGCCACCGGCATCGACAAGATCATCGCCGAGTCCGGCGTGGCGAAAATGTCGCTATATCGTCACTTTGCATCGAAGAACGAGCTGATCTCGGCCTTCCTGGCCCGCCGGCATGACAACTGGATGGCGTGGTTCGAGGCCGCCGTGCGTCGCCGGCTCGCGGAACGGCCGAACCTCGATGTGCTGGCCGATGCCCTCGCCGAGTGGTTCCAGTCGGACGACTACCGGGGCTGCGCCTTCATCAACGTGGTGGCCGAGGCCGGCGGCGGCGCAGGGGATGACCCCCGGCTGGCCGGGCACGCGGTGGAACACAAGAAATCGCTCGCCGAATTTGTCGCGAACGTGGCCCGCGAACTGAAGCTGAGCGACCCCGACGCGGTGGCCGAGGAAGCCATGGTCTGCATCGAAGGGATGATCGTGCGCTACCAGATGGTGCCGGACGTGGCATCGATCGACGCCGGCCGCCGCCTGCTGGCCCGGCTGCACGCGGCCGGGTAGGCAGCTACCCCCGTCCCACGCCGGTCATTCCCCGCTCTGCCGCATCACCCAGTCCACCGCCCGCAGCAGGTACGGCGACGTATCGCCGGCACGGTAGCTCATGATCACGGGCGAGACGAAGCCGGCCGCATCCACGGGCACGTAGCGCACATCGTCCCGATGCAGCCGCTGCACCGAGGCCGGCACCAGCGTGATGCCGATGCCCGCCGCCACCAGCCCCAGCGCCGTCTGCAACTCGTTGGCTTCCTGCACGACACGGGGCTGGAGCCCCTGCGCGCGGAACAGCGACAGCACGTGGTCCGCATAGCTGGGGCGGGGCCGGGCAGGGTAGAGGATCAGCGGATGGCGGGCCAGGGCGTCCGCCGTCAGTGGGGCGGCCGGCACGGCTGCGCTGGCGGGCAGGGCGGCCACGAGGGCCTCCGCCCGGACCACGCGCTGCGCGATGGCCGGATCGTTGAGCGCGAGCCGGCCGAAGCCGAGGTCGATGCGGCCGGACTTGAGCGCCTCCAGTTGCTGCACCGTGATCATCTCGGTCAGGCCCACTTCGATCTGGCTGGCGTCGTCGCGCAGCACGCGGATCAGTTCGGGCAGCACCCCGTAGAGTACCGAGGGCACGAAGCCGATGCCGAACCAGCGCTTCTCATTGCGGCCGATGCGCCGCGTGCCTTCCAGCGTCTCTTCCAGCCGCTGGGTCAGCTGGAGCGACTGTTCGAGCAGGAAGCGGCCGGCCTCGGTCAGCTTCAGGCCCCGCCCGACGCGATCGAACAGCGCCACGCCCACTTCCTCCTCGAACTGGCGGATCTGGCGCGACAGCGGCGGCTGGGCCATATGCAGCAGGGATGCCGCCCGCGTCACATTGAGTTCCTGGGCAACGGTCTGGAAATAACGCAGGTGCCGGAGTTCCATGGCGCCTCCTTGGTCGGGTCGATGCATACCCACAGGGTATCGATCGAGACATCATCGGTCTTGGACGCCCTTAAAGTCAAGGCGTATGCTCGATTGCAACTGATACCAAGCATCGAGAAAGTATGACTACGACGATTACCGGCATCGAGGCCATCCTGGTCGATCTCCCGACCATCCGGGCCCACCAACTGGCCATGGCGACCATGCAGCAGCAGACGCTGGTGATCGTGCGGCTGCGTTGTAGCGACGGCGTGGAGGGCATCGGCGAGGCCACCACCATTGGCGGGCTGTCCTATGGCGATGAAAGCCCCGAAGGTATCAAGCTGACCATCGACACCTACCTTGGCCCGGCGCTGATCGGCCAGGACGCCACCAATGTCCACGGCGCGATGGCGCGGCTGAACAAGGTGGCGCGCGGCAACCGTTTCGCCAAGAGCGCGCTGGAAACCGCGCTGCTCGATGGGCAGGGCAAGCGCCTGAATGTGCCGCTGGCCACGCTGCTCGGCGGCGCCGTGCGCGACACGCTGCCGGTGCTCTGGACCCTGGCCAGTGGCGACACCGCCCGGGACATCGAGGAAGCCGAGCGCCTGCTGGCCGAGCGCCGCCACAACACCTTCAAGCTCAAGATCGGCCGCCGCGCGGTGCGTGACGACGTGGCGCACGTCTCCGCCATCAAGCGCGCGCTGGGCGACCGTGCCCGCGTGACCGTCGACGTGAACCAGGCGTGGAACGAGGCCGACGCGGCCACCGGCATCGCCATGCTGGAGGCGGCCGGCATCGACCTGATCGAGCAACCCACGCCGCGCGAGCACCGCACGGCGCTGGCGCGGCTGGCGGCGCGCTTCGTGGTGCCGATCATGGCCGACGAGGCCGTGACCGGCCCGGAAGACGCGATGGAGTTGGCCCGCCTGGGTGCCGCCGATGTGTTCGCGCTCAAGATCGCCAAGTCCGGCGGCATCTTCGGCATGCTGCGCACGGCGGCCGTGGGCGACGCGGCTGGCATCGCGCTCTATGGCGGCACGATGCTGGAAGGCAGCGTCGGCACCATCGCCGCTGCGCATGGCTTCTGCACGCTGCCGCAGCTCGCCTGGGGCACCGAGCTGTTCGGCCCGCTGCTGCTCAAGGACGACATCGTGGCCGAGCGCCCTACCTACCGCGACTTCGCGCTGCACCTGCCCACCGGCCCCGGCCTGGGGCTGGCGCTGGACGAAGACAAGCTCGCGCACTATCGTCGCCCGGCCGCCTGAGCGGCGACCGCCGCCCCGCATCATCGACATATAAAAGAAGGAATGGAGACTATGAAATCCCTGAACCGGTCATTGCTGTCGGCGCTCTTCGCCGCTGCCGCACTGGTGGCGGGCACCGCCCACGCCGCCTATCCCGACCATCCCATCCGCTGGATCGTGCCGTTCCCGGCCGGCGGCGCGATGGACAACATCGCCCGCACGCTGGGCGAGGACATGTCCAGGACGCTCGGCCAGGCCGTGGTGGTGGAGAACCGCCCCGGCGCGGGCGGCAACATCGGCGCGGAACTGGTGGCGCGTGCCCCGGCCGATGGCTACACGCTGCTGATCGTGGCCAATGGCATGGCGGTCAATCCGGCGCTGTACGGCAAGCTCGGCTACGACCCGGTCAAGGATTTCGCGCCGGTCTCGCTGCTGGCCGTGGTGCCAAACGTGCTGGTCGCCAACAAGGCGAAGACGCCGGCCAAGACCGTGGCGGAGGTGATCGCCAGCGCCAAGGCGCGGCCGGGCAAGTACACCTACGCGTCGGCCGGCAACGGTACGTCGATCCATCTGGCGGGGGAGTTGTTCACGTCGATGGCACAGGTGGATCTGCTCCACATCCCCTACAAGGGGTCGGGCCCGGCCATGACCGACCTGCTTGGCGGGCAGGTGGACTATATGTTCGACAGCATCACCTCGGCCAAGCCCCAGATCGATAGCGGCAAGCTGACGCCCATCGCCGTCACCACCGCCAAGCGTTCCTCGGCGCTGCCCAACGTGCCGACGCTGGCCGAGGCGGGGCTGCCGGGCTACGAGCTGTCGCCGTGGTTCGCCGCCTTCGTGCCGGCCAAGACGCCGCAGCCGGTCATCGACGCGCTGAACAAGGCCATGCTGGAGGCGCTGAAGAAGCCCGCCGTGCAGCAGCGGCTGGCGGGCATCGGCGCGGAGCCCATCGGCAGCACGCCGGCGGCGCTGCGTGACCATCTGGCGAAGGAAACCACCAAGTGGGGCGCCCTGATCAAGGAAAGGGGCATTCGCGCCGATTGAGGATTGCGGACGGGGGCGAGCCCCCGTCAGGGAACGATGGTGAGGAACAGGTAGGCGGCGAAGATCACAAGGTGCACCACGCCCTGCAGGATCGTGGTGCGGCCCGAGCCGAGCGTCAGCGACGCGACGATCACCGTCAGGAACAGCAGCACCATCTCCTTGGCGCCCAGCCCCAGTTCGAGCGGGCGGCCAAGGGCGATGAAGACCACCGCCACCGTGGGAATGGTCAGGCCGATACTGGCCAGCGCCGAGCCCAGCGCCAGGTTCATGCTGGTCTGGAGGCGGTCCAGCCGCGCGGCGCGCAGCGCGGCGAGCCCCTCGGGCAACAGCACCAGCGCCGCGATCACCACGCCCACCACGGCGGGCGGCAGGCCCGCGGCGGCCACTGCCGCTTCCACGGACGGCGACAGCATCTTCGCCAGCGCCACCACGGCCACGAGGCACACCACCAGCAGCACGCCACTCGCGGCGGCCACGCGCCCCGGCGGCGGCGGTGCGTGCTCGTTCTCGTCGCTGCTCTCCACCAGGAAGTAGTCGCGATGTCGCACCGTCTGCACGAACACGAAGCAGCCGTACAGCACGAGCGACATCAGCCCCGAGAACGCCAGTTGCGACGAGGTCAACATCGGCCCCGGCGTGGAGCTGGTGAAATTGGGCAGCACCATGGTCAGCACCAGCAGCGCTACGAGCACGGCCATGGCCGCCTTGGCGCCGGGCGCCTGGAATTCCTGCTCCCGGTGGTGCAGGCCACCCACGAACAGGCACACGCCGACGATGCCGTTGCAGATGATCATCACGGCGGCGAACACGGTATCCCGGGCCAGCCCGGCTTTCTCGGGCCCGGCCGACAGCATCACCGAGACGATCAGCGCCACCTCGATCACGGTCACCGCAATCGCCAGCACCAGCGTGCCGAACGGCTCGCCCACCTTGTGGGCCACCACTTCGGCGTGGTGCACCGCGGAAAATACCGCGCCCGCCAGCGCGGCGGCCATGATCGCAACAAGCCAGCCCTGGCCCGGCAGCATCAGCCCGACGCCGAACGCGGCCCAGGCGGCCAGCGGCGACCAGACGGTCCATGCGGGCAGTTTGTTCGAAGTAGCCATCCTTGTTCCTTTTTCTTCTGCTGCCGCACGACGGGCGACTGACGGGGCATTGTGCAGCAGAAGGCCGCCCGGCGATAGGTTTCAGGCGGGGCGGGGAAGTTCCGGAGGGCGGCGGATTCAGTCCGGCATGAGCGGCCGGGTGGGCGGCTCCGCACGCGCGAGGCGGTCGGCATCGGCATCGCGCAGGCCGGGATGATGGCGCGAGATCCAGCGCGCGGCGACGATGAGGGCGATGAGGAAAGCGAGAACGTACCCGACGAAAGAGACGGCGTTATGCATGGTCTGACCCCTATATAGGAACGGCTCTGGTGGCCGGTGCAGGTCAGTATGGGCAACAAGCGCAGCGCCCGACACCCTCTGTCGGAGGGGCGTTCCGGTCACCCAATTGGGGGCTGCGCCGCGCGTGGGCGCCTGAGTCAGAACAGCGAGCCGGACTCGGGCGCGGGCAGCGCAGGCTCGGCATCGGGGGCGGCATCGGGGGTGGCATCTGGGGCGGCCTTGCTTGCCGCCGGCGGCATCGGCGCGGGCGCCCCGGCCATGCGTTCGGACGGATAGAGCCGCAGGAAGGTCCGGGCGACCTCCGGGTCGCGGCAGCGCAGCCAGTCATCCCATTCAGTCTCCGGCACGATCACCACCGAGCGCTTCTCGGTGCCGGGCCGGTGCATGCGCGACAGCAGCGGGTGGGCATCGGCATTGACGGTGAGCATGGTGAAAGACAGCGTGTCGTCCGGCCACGCGCGCCAGAGGCCGGCGATGCCGAACCCCGGCGCGTCTGGCAGCCAGAGCTTCCAGCGCACGGGTTTGCCGGGCCGCTGCGGCGTGCCGGTCTCGGGGTAGGCGTATTCGTAGAACGCGCTGGCCGGTATCAGGGCCAGCTGGCCGGCCTTCCAGAACCGGGCGAAGGACTTGAGCGTGCCCACGGTCTCCGCGCGCGCATTCGCGGTGGGGAAGTAGCGGGTGCCGGGCGGGATCTTCCCCTTCGGCACCATGCTGAACGAGGCCAGCGCGCAGGTGCGCCTGGCATCGGAGCCGGTGACAATGGGCGCGAGGGTGTCTGGCCACGCCTCGTCCGCCCACAACCGGGCCGGCGGCTCGATGCCGAAGATGTCGCGCAGGACTTGCCGCTGGATGGGGGCGTAATTGACGCACATCGATCGCTCCAGGGAGGGGATAGGCGTGCGGACATCCTAGCAGCCGCCGCCGTGCTACGCACTCCGCTTCGGGAGCTTCCCCGCAATGCCCATGATGGCTGCCACGCCGTCGTCTCCCATCATGGCCCTGGCGGCCGCCTGCGCCTGTGCCCACGCGGGTGCGGCCGCTTTCAGCATCGATTTGCCGGCGCGGGTCACGGAGAGCGGCCGCGATCGGCCATCGGCGGCCTCCGCCGCGTCTTCCGCGATCCATCCTGCTGCGAGCAGCGGCTGCAGGTTGCGGGTCAGCGTGGAACGGTCATGATGATTGCGCCGCCCGAGATCGGCGCGGCTGATCGGGCCGAGTTCATGCACGAGCACCAGCAGCGTGAACTGCGTGGCGTTGATGCCGAACGGGCGCAACGCCTGATCGTAGGCAGCGGTCAGGACACGCGAGATCTGCCGGGCACGGGTCATCACGCAGTGCTGGAAAATCTCGGCGCCCGGGTTGCTGGCCACAGAACGCTTGTCGGTACGCATGTCTCACGGGAAGGGGGAGCGATGAAGTACCGCCAGCGTACCGCACTCAGTGCCGATGTGCTGGCGGCGCGGCCGCGGTGCCCGGCGACCGGGTATCGGGGACGGTCACGCTCACCACTTCCGTCGCCAGGATCTTGTGCGTGGGATCTGCCAGTTCCATCCGCACCTTGTGCGGCCCCGGCGGCAGCCCCACCACGATGATGGGATCCTCGCTCGTGTGCGCCCAGGTGGCCGGGCCATCGTCAACGGTCACATGCAGATGGCCGACGCGCGGCGAAACCTGGGTGGCAGCCTTGCCGAACACCGGGATCACGCGGAAGTTCTCGGTACGGAACTGGACGATCACCACGCCCCGCGCGAGCGGCTCCGGCAATGCCGGGTAAGCCACAACCCTGGGCGCCGGCTCCGCGTCGAGCGGCAGGACGGCCGGTGGACGGCTCGTGTCCGGAGAGGTTTGTGCGGCGGCCGTCATCTGCACTGTCGCGAGCGCGGCGGCGGCGAATACATAGGTAAGTGCTCTCATGTCTGACTCCTGAAGTTGGGAAACAACCCGAGGGCGCCGATGATGCCTTGACGGAATAGTAGGTGCGCGGCCATTTTGTACGCGCATGTATCTGCGCGGCGCCGCCATACACGGCGATACCGTTTGACCGTCTCGGGACCACAGACTGGATACATCGCCTCACTCTAATGCTGCATATGCAACAGATTGCGCGGCTTGGCCGGTGCAGGAGGAAACGAGATGAAAGCGAAATCAGCAATCCGTCGGTCGGCACGGTCGGTGGCCACTGCAGTCAGTGTCTCCGCGGCGCTTATGGCCGGCACAGGCGCCGCTATCGCAGCGGCCAGCGAGCCCGTTGCGGAAGTGAGTTATGTGGATGTCGATCCCGAACTGCGTTTGCGGCGGATGGTGGTCGGGCCGGCGGCACCGCGAGGCACGGTGCTGTTCCTGCACGGTTTTCCCGAAACCATGCTCGCCTGGAAAGAGATTGCCAGGACGCTTGGGGAGGAATACGAAGTCCACGCGTTCGACTGGCCGGGCTATGGCGATTCTTCACGTCCGCCTGCCGAGCGTTTCGCCTACGCGCCGCGTGACTACGCCACGGTACTGACGCGCTACATCGACACGGCAGGCATCGACAGCAGCCGCCTGGTGATCTACGCCACCGACATCGCAGCCTTGCCGGCGTTGCTGGCGGCCATCGACCGGCCCAGCATCGCCCGGACCATCATCGTCGGCGACTTCGCACCGTTCAACCGCCCGCAATACATGCAGGAACGCCTGCAGGCGCTCAAGGAGCCCGCATCGGCCGAAGCCGTGCGGAGCGCCTTCAATGCCTCGCGCGACGAGATTCTGCAGAACGCGTTCACGCGTGGATTGCCGGAGGGGGCGCGCTATGCGTTGGATGCGGATTATCGTGCCGATCTTGCACGTGGCTGGCAGAACGGGGCGCTGACGTCGGCCGACGCGTTCGCGCACTACTACGCGCACTTCACGCGGGATCAGAATGCGTTCGAGGCGCGGCTGCCGGGCCTGAAGGCCCCGGTACGCGTGGTGTGGGGCGAGCAGGACATCTATATCAACAAGGAAATGGGCGTCGAGTTCGCGCGCAGGACCGGAGCGCCATTGCGGCTGCTGCCCGCCACGGGCCATTACCCGCACCTGCAGCGTCCGCACGAGACGATCGAAGAGGTCCGCGCGGCGTTTCGTTGAGGGTCCCCAGCGTGGCCCGTGTCGCCACCACGGGCCGCCGCCTCTCCTACGTGGCGAACACGCCGTTGACGGCTCCTGTCGCCGTTACACCGCGCCCTCCGGCCCGCGCCGGAAGCTGATTGCCAGCCGGTTGAAGGCGTTCATGAGGCCGATCGCGATGGTCAGGTCGGCCAGTTCTTTTTCCTCGAAGACGGCGGCGGCAGCCTCGAAGGCGTCGTCGGGCACATGGGTGTCGGCGACACGGGTCACCGATTCGGCCCAGGCCAGTGCGGCCTTTTCGCGGTCGGAGAACAGGCTGCCGGCCTCGTGCCAGACCTGGACCAGCGCGAGCTTCTGCACGTCCACGCCCCTGCGCGTGAGATCCCGTGTGTGCATGTCCAGACAGTAGGCGCAGCCGTTGATCTGGCTGATGCGCAGGTAGGTCAGCTCCACGAGCGCGGGGTCGAGCCCGGACTGCGTGATGTAGCCGTAGACACTGCCAAGCGCCTTGACGCCGGCCGGGGAAGTTTTGGTGTAGTCGATACGCATGTTCCGTCCTGCTTGTTGGGTGTTCAGGTTGGAGCCGATCAGAACCAAACTGCCTCATGATCGACTTCATTTCATTACTACGACTGATATAGTCGGAGATGAAGATAGCCGATCCGCGGTCGTACCGCAAGCGGTGGATGGGTTGGCGTAAACCCCGCCCCCAAAATTTCTTGCGCGGCTTAACTGCGACTAATACAATCGTAGTTAAGCCGCATCGAGAAAGGCGGGCTGGAGATCGCCGCGGCGTCGCCGCTGGTCAAGGCAGCACAGGAGCAGTAGAGATGTCCCAACGCATTCTTGTCATTGGCGCCGGTTTTGCCGGCATGTGGAGCGCCCTCGCTTCGGCTCGTCTACTCGACGAGGCCGCGCGTACCGATGTGGAAATCGTGCTGATCGCGCCGGAGCCGGCGCTGCACGTGCGTCCGCGGCTCTACGAGCAGAACCCGCTGAAGATGAAGGCGCCGCTGCTGGAGATCTTCGCCGCTACCGGCGTGCGGTTCGTACAGGGCTTCGTCGAGCGCATCGACGTGGCGGCCCGTGAAGTGGAGGTGAGGGGCGTGGGCGCCGAACCATCGCGCCAGACGCTTGGCTATGACCGCCTGGTGCTGGCGGCCGGCAGTCGGCTGTTCCGGCCGGCGATCAATGGGCTCGAAGCGCATGCCTTCAACGTCGATCAGGTGGCCGATGCCGCCCGGCTGGAAGTGCATCTGCACGGTCTGGCCGGCCGCCCAGACAGCGTGGCGCGCAATACCGTGGTGATCGCCGGCGCTGGCTTCACCGGCATCGAGACGGCGGCCGAAATGCCGGCGCGGCTGCGCGAAGTGCTCGGTGCCGATGCCGCAGTGCGCGTCATCATGGTAGAGCGCAATGGCGAGATCGGTCCGGACCTGGGCCAGGGGCCGCGCCCGGTGATCACCGAGGCGCTGACCGAACTCGGCGTGACGTGGAAGCTGGGCTCCGGTGTCGCGTCGGTGGACGCGGAAGGCGTCACGCTGGAAAGCGGCGAGCGCATCGACGCCCAGACCGTGATCTGGACCGCAGGCGCCCGCGCGAGCGCGCTGACCGACCAGATTCCCGCGCAGCGCGACAACTTCGGCCGGTTGCACGTCGATCGAAACCTGAAGGTCGATGGCGTGGCGCACGTCTATGCCACAGGCGATGTGGCCCGTGCGGCGACCGATGACGAGGGCAACGTCACGATGATGTCGTGCCAGCACGCGATGAACCTCGGGCGGTCGGCGGGGCACAACGTGGCAGCCGACCTGCTGGGCCAGCCGCCGATCCCGTACAGCCAGCCGAAGTACGTGACCTGTCTGGACCTGGGTCCGTGGGGCGCGGTCTACACCGAGGGCTGGGACCGCCAGGTGAAGCTGTCCGGCGCCGAGGCCAAGGCGCTGAAGACCAGGATCAACACGGAATGGATCTATCCGCCGAGCGCGAACCGGGCCGAGGCACTGGCGTCGGCTGACCCGCGCCGCATCGTCGTGGCCTGATCGGGCTGGGGGAATGAAGAAGGGCGATCCGCCGGGATCGCCCTTTTTTTATCTTGCGCTGCGCCGGTTGGCCGCGCGGTCTGTCAGCCACTCCACTACCTGCCCGCCGTAGGCGGCGGGCACTTTCTCCACGGTGCGTTCGGCAATGTCGGCCAGCGTGTGATTTTTCAACTCGGCGCGCATCGCCTTCTCGGCAGACTGCATCACGGCGTGGATCGTGCACACGCCGCGCGTCGCCCATGCCGGCGGGCAGCCCTCGAATACGGCACTGCGCTCGCGGATCTCCCGGCACTCGAACAGCGGCTTGTCGCCGTCGATGGCGACGATGACGTCGTAGACCGAGATGCGCGAAGGCGGGCGGGCGAGCCGAAAGCCGCCCTTGATGCCTTCGGTGGCCACCACGAGTTCGGCCTTCGCGAGCTTGGTGAACAGCTTGGCCAGGAACTCGGTGGGGATGCCCTGCAGCTCGGCCAGGTCGCGCACGCTGGCCTCTTCCACGGCCATGTTGGAACGGGACAGATAGAGCAGGCAGTGCAGCCCGTACTCGACACCCGTGCTGATATGCGACATGTTTAACTAAGACTCAATAAATCGTAGTTGCAAGGCTACACCAGCGTGGGCGCGGCAGCAAGGCTCTCCAGAGACCTTGAAAAACTGAAGCGGTTGTTCGAATACTGTTGTACTAGCTGCAAATACCCACACTGCCCCGTCCGGCATCGCAAGCCTGCCACTTGCAAATGTCTGGACAATTTCGCCAGATGACAATCCTGCAATGTTCCTCGTGAACTTGCGCCGCTCGCGTTCAAGGAGAACGGGAAATGGACGACTCTTGTCAGCAGAATGGTGGCCGTGCCCGCACCGGCGGCGTGCAACCCGCCGCGTCGCAGGGCAGCGCTGGCCACGCGGTGAGCTTCAAGGTCAACGGCACGCTCCAGTCGCTTACGGTGGCGCCCAACGCCATACTGCTGGACGTCTTGCGCGATCAACTGCACCTCACTGGCACCAAAAAGGGGTGCGACCATGGCCAGTGCGGGGCGTGCACGCTGCACGTGAACGGTGTGGCGATCAATGCCTGCCTGTCGCTCGCGGTGATGCATGACGGCGACGAGATCACCACCATCGAAGGGCTCTCCCAGGGCGGCACGCTGCACCCGGTGCAGCAGGCTTTCTGGGATCACGACGCCTACCAGTGCGGCTACTGCACCGCCGGCCAGATGATGAGCGCCGTGGGCGTGCTCGGCGACAAGCGCATCCCGGCCGACGACGCGGCCGTGCGCGAGGCGATGAGCGGCAACATCTGCCGCTGCGGCGCCTACCGGAACATCGTCGCGGCCGTCCAGGACGCACGCGGCAAAATGAAGAGAGGCTAGCCATGCGTACCTTCGAGTATGCCCGCGCGGCGGACGTCGAGCAGGCCATCGTGCTGCACGCGCGCGCGCCTGAGACCGCCTATCTGGCCGGTGGCACCACCCTGCTGGACCTCATGAAGCTGGACGTGATGCACCCGCCGCGCGTGGTGGACATCCACAAACTCGGCCTCAACCAGGTCGAGGTGGCTGAGGACGGCCGGGTGCGGATCGGCGCGATGGTCAGCAACACCGAGCTGGCGCGCCATCCGCACATCATCAAGCATCACCCGGCGCTGTCGCAGGCGCTGCTGTCCGGCGCCAGCACGCAGCTGCGCAACAAGGCCACCACGGCCGGCAATGTGATGCAGCGGGTGCGTTGCGGGTACTTTCGCGATGGCGTGTCGCCCTGCAACAAGCGCGAGCCGGGCTCGGGCTGCCCCGCCATCGACGGGCTGAACCGCAACGTGCACGCGGTGCTGGGCGGCAGCAACCAGTGCATCGCCGCGCATCCGTCCGATATGTGCGTGGCGATGGTCGCCATCGGCGCCACCATCCACGTGCAGGGGCCCAAGGGCCGGCGTGACATCCCGTTCGCGGACTTCCACCTGCTGCCCGGTGAAACGCCGTGGAAGGAGCACGCGCTGGAGGCCGACGAGATGATCACGCACATCACGCTCGATGCGCCGCTGCCGAACAGCCGCTCGGCCTACCTGAAGCTGCGCGACCGGGGCTCCTACCAGTTCGCGCTGGCGTCGAGTGCGGTGGTGGTGGTGCTGGATGGTCGCACCGTGCGGGACGTGCGCATCGCGCTCGGTGGCGTCACCACCAAGCCGTGGCGGGCCGCCAATGCCGAGGCGGTGCTGCGCGGCAAGGCGGTGACGGACGCGCTGATCCGCGAGACCGCCGCCGCTGCCATGGCGGGCGCGCAGTCCTATGGCCAGAACGGCTTCAAGCTGCTGCTCGGCCAGCAGGCGGTGTCGCGCAACCTGACGCGGCTCGTTGCCTGACCGGCTGCCCCGATCCATCCCCGATCCAGCGGACCTTCACTCGACAACGGGAGTCCAGCGTGAACAAGAATGCCATCGGCGCGTGGCCGCGCCGTATCGACGGTCGACTCAAGGTCACCGGCGCCGCGCTCTACACGGCGGACCGCAACCTGCCCGGCATGCTGCATGCCTATGGCGTATTCAGCACGATTGCGAGCGGGCGCGTCACGGGCATCGACACCGCCGCCGCGCGGCGCGTGCCGGGCGTGGTCGACATCCTGCACCATGACAATTTCCTGCGGCTCTACCGCGCGCCGAAGGCGCCGATCTCGCCGGCCACGATCCTGACCGCCGGCATCACGGACGAGCACCGCCTGCCGTTCGAGGACGCGAAGGTGCACTACGCCGGCCAGTTCGTCGCGCTGGTCGTGGCGGACACCTACGAGCATGCGCGAGAGGCGGCCCAGCTTGTGAAGGTGACGTATGCCCCGGCCAAGGCACTCGCCAATCTGGAGCAGGGCATGGCGGCTGGCAAGCTGCAGGACGGCGGGCGCGGCCACTCGCGCGGCGAGCCGGCCAGGGACTTCGACGCCGCGCCGGTCCGTGTCGATGCCGTGTACCACACGCCGGTGGAGACCCACAATCCAATGGAGATGCACGCCACGGTGGCGTGGTGGGAGGGCGGCGACCTGCATCTCTACGAGGCCTCGCAAGGCGTGCTGGTTCATCGCAACACGTTGGCCCTGATCTTCGGACTCACGCCGGAGAGCGTGAGCGTGGACGCGCCGTTCATCGGCTCGGGCTTTGGCGCCAAGCTGTTCCTGTGGCCGCACTCCGTGGCCGCCTGCGCGGCGGCCAAGATGACCGGGCGCCCGGTGAAGCTGGTGGTGCCACGCGCGCAGATGTTCACGACCACGGGGCAGCGGCCGGAGACGAAACAGCACCTCCGGCTGTCGGCGGGCGCCGACGGCAAGATCACGTCGATCCGGCATGAGTCGATCAACACCACGTCCTTTATCGAGCAGTACGTGGAGAACTGCGGCGGCATGACGTCGAGCCTGTACACCTGCCCGAGCGTGCTGGTCACGCACCACACCATCGACGTGCACCGGGGCGCGCCCACCTCCATGCGCGCGCCCGGCGCCGCGCCGGGCCTGTTCGCGCTCGAATCCGCCATCGACGAACTGGCGCTGGCGTGCCAGAAGGACCCGGTGCAGTTCCGCCTCGATAACATCTCCACGCGCGACGAAAGCACCAACCTGCCGTGGTCCAGCAACCACCTGCGCGAGGCCATCGAGCAGGGCGCCCGCAAGTTTGGCTGGGCCAGGCGCGACCCGCGCATCGGTGCGATGCGTGTGGGCGACGAGATTGCCGGCTACGGCGTGGCCGTCTGCAACTGGGACGCCTGGCGCACCCCAGCCGAAGCGCGGGTGCAGTTGCGCAGCGACGGCACGGCCGCGGTGATCTGCTCGATCCAGGACATCGGCACCGGTACCTACACGATTGCGGCGCAGACGGTGAGCGAGCTGACCGGCCTGCCGTTCGAGAAGATCGAGGTGAAGCTGGGCGATTCCTCGTTCCCGGCGGCACCGGTCTCGGGCGGATCGTGGGCCACGGCCAGCGTCCTGCCGGCCATCGCAGAGGCCACGCGCAACGCCATCGACCAGTTGCGCACGTTTGCCACGCAGGAGGGCGCGCCGTTCGCCGGGGCGAAGCCCGAGTCGCTTCGCTTCGAGAATGGCTGCCTGACCGATGGAACGCGCACCGTGGACTACGCCACCGTGCTGACCGCGCAGCGCTTTGCTAGCGCCGATGGTCATGCGCGCACGGACGGCACGCCCACGGACAGGATGTCGTTCATGTCGTTCGGCGCGCATTTCGTGGAGGTGCGCTGGGACCCCGGCATCTCGCACCTGCGCGTGGCGCGCGTGGTCAGCGCCATCGACGTGGGCCGCGTCATCAACCCACTGACGGCGCGCAATCAGGTGGAAGGCGCCATCGTCATGGGCGTGGGCATGGCGCTGTTCGAGGCCACCGAGTACGACGAGCGCAACGGCATCCCGGGCAACAACAACTACGCCGAGTACGTGATGCCGGTGCATGCGGACCAGCCGGACATCGACGTCATCCTGCTCGACTACCCCGACCTGGCCTTCAACGAGTTCGGCGCGCGCGGCATCGGGGAGATCGGCATTACCGGCTTTGCGGCGGCGGTGGCCAACGCGGTCTACCACGCCACGGGCAAGCGCATCCGTGACCTGCCCATCACCATGGAGAAGCTGATGGACGCGCCCGGCCGGGTCGCCGCCTAGCCGATGGCCTATATATATAGCGGTGGATGGCCGAGCGCGGGAGGGGGTGATGGTCGACAATCCGGTTCCGGAGGATGACGCCGGGGTGCGCGAGCACCCGCGCTACGCGCAGATGTTCCCCGTGCTGACCGAGGAGGACATCCAGCGCGTGCGCCGCTTCGGGCGCCTGTCGCACTTCGCTGTTGGCGAATGCCTACCGCGCCGGCAGCCTGTGCCCGGGGATGTTCCTGATCCTGTCCGGCAAGGTGCGCATCGTCGGGCGCGATGGGCTGGGCCACGAGCGCGTCCTCCACACCTACACCCAGCGCGGCGAGTTCACCTCGGACGTGACGCAGCTCTCGAACAAGCCAGCCGTGGTGGAGCCGGTGCTGCTGGTGGGCGGCGGCAATTCCGCCGGGCAGGCGGCGGTGTTCCTGGCCGCGCATGCCGAGCACGTGCACCTGTTTATCCGGGGCACCAGCCTTGAGCACAGCATGTCGCGCTACCTGACCGAGCGGATTGCGGTGCTGCCCAACGTGACCGTGCATACCCGTGTGGACCTGCGCGCGCTTGAAGGCGGGGCACGTCTCGAACGGGTGTATTACCGGGGCGCGGGCGGCGTAGAGGGCTGCATGACCACGCATCACCTGTTCGTCTTCATCGGCGCGGCGCCGAATACAGCGTGGCTGGCCACCTGCGGCGTGCAGCGCGACGAGAAGGGATTCGTGTTGACCGGGGCCGAAGTGCCCGATGCCGCGCCGCACGTGCCGTCCCTGCAAACCAGCCTGGAAGGCGTGTTCGCCATCGGCGACGTGCGTTCGGGATCGATCAAGCGGGTGGCTTCCGCCGTGGGCGAGGGCGCTGCCGTGGTCGCGCAGATCCACGCCGTGCTGGCCGGCATGCGCGGCACCTGCCAGCCCGGCACGCGCTGATCCGTTTCCCCCCCTGCGGCGCCGGCATCACTCCGCCAACGCGCCCCCATCGGAATGCCTACAATAGCTGGACGGACAGGCCGCGCGGGCTGATGCGCGGCACTGTCGCTGCCACGCGTGCTCGCAGGCAGGGGCGCGCGCCACTCATCTCCACGAAACATGGAGAAACATCATGCAGAGTAGCGAAGCGGTGCTGACGCAGGCGCGAGCCGCGTTGGCGCATGTGCCGTATCAGGGCCACCATCTCCATCCCACCATTCACTTGCGGCTTTCCGACGGCGCGCTAATCCTCGAGGGCGAGGTAGCAGACATCGTCGACAAGACGCGCGCCGCCGCGCACCTGCGGCGCGTGGACGGCGTGACCATGGTCATTGACCACCTGCGCATTGCCGATGGCGCCGCGCCGGTGGGCGACGGCGAACTGCGCGATGCCGTGTGCCAACGGCTGCTTACCGCGATCGATTTCCGCAACTGCAAGATTTGCGCGAAGGTGAAGGGCCAGGACGAGGCGCGCCGCGAGGCCGTGGGCGAGCGCAGCGGCTGGATCGAGGTGGCCGCCGCCAATGGCGTGGTCACGCTGTCCGGCAATGTGATCAGCCTTTCCCACATGCGGCTGGCCGGCGTGCTGGCGTGGTGGTCGCGCGGCTGCCGCTGCGTGGTGAACGAACTCGTGGTGGCGCCGGCCGAGGCCGATAGCGATGAGGAAATCACCGAGGCGCTGCAACTGGTGCTGGAAACCGATCCCTTCGTCGATGCGGGCCGCATCGCGGTGCGCACCGCGAAACGCGTGGTGACGCTCGACGGCTACGCCACGAGCGAGGGCGCGCGCAAGCAGGTCGAGCGGGATGCCTGGTATGTGTACGGCGTGGAGGACGTCGTCAACCGGATTTCGCTGAGCAGCTGAGTGCTTTGGGGGCATGCCGGTGGCGGGAACGGCGCGTGGATTGGCGGGATTGACCCTCCCCGGCCGCGCGCGCAGGCGATAGGATCGGCTTTTGTCGCCAACCGTCCACACAGGAATCCTCATGCCCCGTTCCGTTCGTCACCGCCGCGCAGCGCTGCCCGCAGCGCTCTCCCTCGCGTTGTCATTGGCCTGGAGCGGCGCCGCGCTGGCCGCCGGGCCGGACGCGGCCCTGCTGCAGGCGGCACAGGCCGCGCAGCCGGGCGTGGTGCAGTCCCTCAAGGAGATGGTGTCGATCGAGTCCGGCAGCCATGACGTCGAAGGGCTGAACCGCATGGCCGCCTACACCGAGAAGCGCCTCAAGGCGCTGGGTGCCAGCGTGGAGCGCGTGCCGGCGGCGCAGGGCCACGGCCCGATCGTCAAGGGCACGCTGGAAGGCACGGGCAAAGGCCGCATCATGCTGATCGCCCATATGGACACCGTCTACGCGCGCAACACGCTGGCCTCGCAGCCGATTCGCGAGGACGGCAACAAGCTCTACGGGCCGGGCATCGCCGATGACAAGGGCGGCATCGCGGTCATCCTGCACGCGCTGGAGATCATGAAGGCGCAGGGCTGGAAGGACTTCGCGCGGGTGACCGTGCTGTTCAATGCGGACGAGGAAATCGGCTCGCTCGGCTCGGGCGCCGCCATTGCCGCGCTGGGGGCGCAGCACGATGTGGTGCTGTCCTGCGAGCCCAATCCGGCCAAGGCCGTGGCCAAGACCGAATCCCTGCTGCTCGGCGCCGCTGGCACGGCCTCCGCGACGATGGCTGTTCAGGGCCGCGCCTCGCACGCCGGCGCCGCGCCGGAGCTGGGCCGCAATGCCTTGATGGAACTGGCCTACCAACTGCAGCAGACGCGCGATGTGGCGAAGTCCGTGCCGGGCTCGCAACTGAACTGGACCAATGCCAAGGCTGGGGATGCCCGCAACCAGATTCCTGCTTCGGCCAGCGCCTTCGGCGATGTGCGGATCACGGCCAACGGTGCCGCCCAGAAGCTGCAGGCGGCGCTGCAGGAGAAGGTCAACGCCGGTCATCTGGTGCCCGATACGCAGACCACCATCACGATGGAAGAGGGCCGTCCGCCCTTCGTGGTCAATGCGCGTGGCCGGGAACTGGCGGCGCAGGCCCAGAAGATCTACGCGGAACTGGACGGCCGGCAGCTGGCCCTGTTTCCCGGCACGGGCGGCGCCACGGATGCCGGCTTCGCGGGCCAGTCGGGCAAGGCCGCCGTGGTGGAGAGCTTCGGCCTGTCCGGCTTTGGCTATCACGCGCGCGACGAGTACATCGAACTCGATTCCATCGTCCCGCGCCTCTACCTGATGACCCGCATGCTTCAGGAGAGCGGGCGCTGAGCGGATTGGGCGGATTGGGCAACCTGCTTGGCGATGGCGTCGGCAAGACGCGTGGCGTCGTTGTAGACGCTGTCGTGCTGCAGTTCGCTGACGCCGTGCGCCGCGCCGCCGGCGGCGGCTGACATGGCCACATGGCCGGCCACCGCGCCCACGCCGGCGGTCTCCGCCACGCCGGGCATGTGGCCGCTATCCGCGCTGGCGTGGAAGTCCTGCACCGCCACCGCCGGGCCATTGGCGGGCTGGTAGACCAGTTCGACCGACGCGCCCACATCGCTCTTGCCCGCGCCCAGGCCCACCACCATGCGGCGGCGCAGGTTGCCTTCGTCGATCTTGTCGAACTGGCCGGTAACGACCAACGCATTCGCGCCCGCCGGGACCGGGCCATCGAGGCGCACTGCGTTGAGCCCCTTGGCACGCAGCTGCTGCACGATTTCATCGCTCACCTGATCACGGGCCTCGCGCGCATCGTGCATGGCCTTGCCAGCCTGGCTGTCCGCGCCGGCCATCGACATGACCTTTTGCATCACGCGGCTGTCTACCTTGACCTGATCGGGGTTGGCGTTGAAGGTCTGCACGTAGATGATGTCCGCGTTGCCGGGGAGGGCGGCGGTGCCCTGCGTGATGGTAGTGGCGTTGGCGTAGCCGGCGGCCAGCAGCGCGGCGGCCGTCAGCGTGGCGAGGGTGAAGCGGCGGGCAATGAGGGAGAGTTGGGTGGTTTGCATGGCGAAATCCTGTATCGGTTGGGTTGGAGCGTGTCGGTGCATCGCTGGAACCCAGTATGGGAAAAACCGACCACAGATGCCATGCAGCAAGTATGTCGAGAAATGTCAGGCCGCTGGCCGCAGCGGCAGCGCCACTACGGCTTCGAGGCCGCCGCCGTCACGTGGGCGGAATTGCAGCGAGCCGCCGTGCAGCCGCGCGATGCGCTCCACAATCGCCAGCCCCAGCCCGGTGCCGCCCGAATGACCGCGCGCGTTGTCGCCGCGTGCGAACGGCGCCTTGAGCTGCTCCAACTGCTGCGCGCCGATGCCGTCGCCCCGGTCGCACACCGCCACATAGGCGGTCTCCGCATCGGCCCAGGTGCGCACGGCCAGTCCGGTGCGGCCGTAGACCACCGCGTTCTGCATCAGGTTCATCAGCAGCCGCATCAGGCTCACCGGGCGGTAGTCGAGCGGCGGCAGGTTGCCGATCGACAACTCGAAGCTGTGTCCCAGCCCCGCAAAATCGGACGACAACTGCTGCACCAGCGCGTTGAGGTCGCCCGGCTGGGGCGGCTCGCGCTCGCCGCTGCCGGCGTAGTCCATGAATTGCTGGAGGATGGTGTCGATCTGGTCGAGATAGCTTTCGGTGGAGGCAACGAAAGCGTCGTCCCTGCCGCGTGGCATGGCCATCGCCATGGCCAGGCGCAGCTTGGTCAGTGGCGTGCGGATGTCGTGCGAGATGCCTGCCAGCATCAGCGCGCGGGTGGCTTGCGCCTGGCGCAGGGCGTCGGTCATCTGGTTGAAAGCGGCGCTGACCTGCGCGATTTCCGTGGGGCCGTCCGTGGGGAGCGGCGCGGGCATCTCTCCAGCGCACACGTCGCCTGCGGCGCGGGCGAGGTCCTGCAGAGGCCGGTTCAGGTGGCGCTGGATCAGGTAGCCGGTCAGCGCGGCCAGCATCGCCAGCGCGGTCGAGAGCGCCAGCGCGGCCAGGATGCCGCCGGCGCGGGCATCGGCGGTCATCGGCAAGGAAATCCACGCCGGGGTGCTGGCCACGTGCACGCGGATCCACAGCCGTTCCTCGCCATCGGGGGCGTCGATCTGCCAGCGCACTGGCATGTCGGGCGGCAGGTCGCGGCGCAGGGCGTGCAGGAAGACATCGCGCTGGTAGGTGCGGAACAGTTGCAAGGGGCTGGCGGCGCCGTCCGGCGTGGGCTCCGGCACAGGGTCCGCCGCCTGGGCGTTGAGCCGCGTGGTGACCGCGTGCGCCTCGGCAGGCGGCAGCGCGGCCAGCACGCCATCGAGCGTCTTCACATAGTCCGCGAAAATAATGGCCGCGCGCTCGATACGCGGGCGCTGCACATAGTGGAGCAGTACCGAGAGGGAGCACGCCTGCGTGACGGCCACCAGCGCCACCAGCAGGGCGATATTGCGCGCCAGCAGCGACCGGGGCAGCCGCATCACGCCGCCACGCCGGCCACCAGCATGTAGCCCACACCCCACACCGTCTTGATGAAACGGGGCTTGGATGGGTCTTCCTCGATGATCTGGCGCAGGCGCAGCACCTGCACGTCGATGCTGCGGTCCAGCGCGTCATGGTCGCGCCCACGCGCGCGGGCCAGCAGGTTCTCCCGGCTTACGGGCCGGTTGGGCGAGGAGCCGAGCGCGTGCAGCAACAGCATCTGGGCCGAATGGACTTCCACGGGGCTGCCACGCAGCCGCAGCGTCTGCTGGCCGACATCGAACTCGAATTCGCCGAAGCGCAGCGTCTGCGCGGTGACGGTGGGATCGCCCGACGCGATCCGCTGCCGCCGCAGCAGCGCGCGGATCCGCGCGACCAGCTCGTCCGGCACGAACGGCTTGGCGAGGTAGTCGTCGGCGCCGGTCTCCAGCCCCAGCACGCGGTCCATGGGATCGCCCTTGGCGGTCAGCATCAGCACGGGCAGCGTGATGCCGTCCGCACGCAGCCGCCGGCAGATGGTCAGGCCATCCTCGGGCGCCATCATCAGGTCGAGTACGAGCAGGTCGTAGGGTTCGCGCTGGAGGTAGCGGTCGAGCTGCTTGCCATCGGCCACGGCGCGCACGCGGAAGCCCTGGCTGGTCAGGAAGCGCTGCAACATGTTGCGCAACTCGGCCTCGTCGTCCAGCACGAGGATGCGGTTGACTACCTCCATGGCATGTCTCCGTGACCATCCGTCATGCGGGAACGATACCCGAAGTCATGCGTAGTGTGCGGGCACCCAGACACGTCCGACCCAATGTCCCGGCACCCACACCGCCGGGTGGGGCGGCGGCGCCACATAGACGGCACGCGGCGCGACATATTCGCCCTGGGGCGTGACATAGACCGGCGGCAGCGGCGGGGCGACATAGACGGGGCGCGGCGCCGGGGCGACATAGACAACGTGCGGCGGCGGCATGACGACGACCGCCCCAGCGCCATACCAGCCGGCGAAGGCGGGCGTGGCGGCGGTGACGGTGGCAACGATGAGGGCGGCGGTAGCGGTAACGAAGCTGAGGCGTTTCATGATGAGTCCCTTCCTGGTGAGTTTCAGCCGACCGATGTGCGGCGGCAACGGGACGAAATATAGGAGGGGACGGGGCAGTCCGCGAGGCGCAAACCATGTCGCGGTGTTACACGGCGTGGCGCCGTTCCGGGCATGACATCCGGCGACATATTTCCCGCATGGCGCGGCTGGCGGGCGGCACCTACATTTGGCTCACCGCGACGCAACATCGTCCCGATCCCCAATCGACTACCCCATGAGGCACGCCATGCTGACCCCCACCGCCAACCCCGACCTATCCGTCCAGCGGATAGCCCTCTACGCCACGGCGTTCATCGTCGCCGTCTCGCTCGTCGAAGCCGTGGTGCTCTGGCGCAAGCGCCGGAATTCGAATGCCCCGTTCGACTGGCGGGAGGTCTGGCTGTCGCTGGCCGACCTGGCCGGCCGCAAGATATCGGTGCTGCTGCCGCTCTCGCTGGCCACGCCCGTGTTCGCCTTTGCCTGGGATCACCGCCTGTTCACGGTCACGCTCAACAGCGCGCTGATGGTGCTGCTGCTCTTCGTGGGGCAGGAGTTCTGCTACTACTGGTATCACCGCGCCTCGCACCGCGTGCGCTTCTTCTGGGCGACGCACGCGGTCCACCACTCGCCGAACCAGCTCACGCTGGCCTCGGCCTACCGGCTCGGCTGGACCGGCAAGCTTACCGGCACGGCCATCTTCTTCGCGCCGCTGGTCTGGCTGGGTGTGCGGCCGGAAGTGGTGCTGGCCACGCTGATGTTCAACCTGCTCTACCAGTTCTGGCTGCACAACACGTGGGTGCCGCGCCTGGGCTGGCTCGAATACGTGTTCAACACGCCGTCGGCGCATCGCGTGCACCATGCCTCGAATGTGGATTACCTCGATGCGAACTACGGCGGCGTGCTGATCGTGTTCGACCGCCTGTTCGGTACCTATGTGGCCGAGCGTGCCGAAGAGCCGTGCCGCTACGGGCTGGTCAAGCCGTCCCGCACGGTGAACCCGCTGATGAACCAGTTCGAACACTGGATTGGCCTGTTCCGCGACATGGCGGCAGCCCCCAGCCTCGGCGCGGCCCTCGGCTACCTGACGATGCCCCCGGGCTGGCAGCCCGACGGCAAGGGCGAGACCACCGAGAACCTGCGTGCGCAGTCTCAGGGTCAGGTCAGCGCCTAGGCTTCCACCATGCCCAGGAACTGCTGCAACTCCGGGGTCTTCGGACGGGCGAAGACCTCGTCCGGCGGCCCGATCTCGTGGACCTTGCCCTGGTGCATGAAGACCACGCGGTCGCACACTTCCCGGGCGAAGCGCATCTCGTGCGTGACCATCAGCAGCGTCATCCCATCGGCGGCCAGCCCGCGCATGACCTGGAGCACCTCGTTGACGAGTTCCGGGTCCAGCGCCGAGGTGATCTCGTCGCACAGCAGCGCAGCGGGCTGCATTGCCAGCGCCCGGGCAATCGCCACGCGCTGCTGCTGCCCGCCGGAGAGTTGATCGGGATGGGCGTCGAACTTGGCCGAGAGGCCCACGCGGGCCAGGTTCAGCTCCGCCAGCTCGCGCGCCCGGGCCTCCGGCACCCCCTTGACGATCATTGGCGACAACATCACGTTGCGCCCCGCGCTCAGGTGCGGAAACAGGTTGAACTGCTGGAAGATCATGCCCACCTTGAGCCGCAGCGCGCGCAGTTGCAGCTCGGTATCGGCCAGATGGGCGCCAGCCACGGTGATGGCGCCGGCGTCGATGGACTCCAGCCCGTTGATGCAGCGGAGCAGCGTGCTCTTGCCCGAGCCGCTCTTGCCGATGATGGCGATGACCTCGCCCGGCTCCACCGACAGCGACACCCCCTTCAGGACCTCGTTGCTGCCGAACGACTTGCGGACCTGGTCAATGGCGATGAGCGGCATGGAATTTCCTCTCCAGCAGTTTGCTGGCTTGCGAAAGGGGCCAGCACAGCGCGAAGTACATCAGCGCCACGGCGGCATAAACGGTGAATGGCTGGAAGCTCGCGTTGACGATCATCGTGCCGGCCTTGGACAGCTCGGTGAAACCGATGATCGACGCGAGCGCGGTGCCCTTGATGACCTGCACGCCAAAGCCGACGGTCGGCGCCACGGCAATGCGCATGGCCTGCGGCAGGATCACGTGGCGCATCTGCTGCACGTAGCTCATGGCCAGGCTGCCGGACGCCTCCCATTGGCCGCGCGGAATCGCCTCCACGCAGCCGCGCCAGATCTCGGCCAGGAAGGCGGCGGTCCAGAGCGTCAGCGCCACGCCGGCGGCGAGCCACGCGGGCACGTCCACGCCGAACAGCGCGAGGCCGAAGAAGGCGAGGAATAGCTGCATCAGCAGCGGCGTGCCCTGGAAGATCTCGATATAGGCCCAGGTGGCCCGGCGCAGGAAGGGCCGCTTGCTGGTGCGCATCAGCAGCACCAACAAGCCCACCACGCCGCCGCCGACAAAGGCCACCAGCGACAGCAGGACGGTCCAGCGCGCGGCCAGCAGCAGGTTGCGCACGATGTCCCACAGCGTGAAGTCGATCATCGCGCCCTCCGCGCAAACAGTTGCCGGCCCACGCCGCGCAGCAGCTGGCGCAGCAGCAGCGCCAGCAACAGGTAGATCACGGTGCTCACCAGATAGACCTCGAAGGCGCGGAAGTTGCGGCCCTGGATGAAGTTGGCGGCGTAGGTCAGGTCCTGGGCGGCAATCTGGGAGCAGACCGCCGAGCCGAGCATGACGATGACGATCTGGCTCGACAGCGCCGGCCAGATCTTCTGCAGCGCCGGGCGCAGCACCACATGGCGGAACACCTGCAGCGGCGACATCGCCAGGCTGGCGCCGGCCTCGAACTGGCCGCGTGGCGTGGCGGCCAGCCCGGCCCGGATGATCTCGGTGCCGTAGGCGCCCAGGTTGATCACCATCGCCAGCGAGGCGGCCACCATCTCGGGCAACTGCACGCCCAGGCTGGGCAGGCCGAAGAAGATGAAGAAGAGCTGGATCAGGAACGGCGTGTTCCGGATCATCTCCACATAGGCGCCGACGATGGCGCGCAGCCAAGCCGGCCCCTGCGTCCGGGCCCAGGCGCCGAAGATGGCCACCGCCACGCCCAGCACGCCGCCCGTGAGCGTGAGCTGGGCCGTGACGGCGATGCCCTTGAGCAGGACGTCGGTGTAGTCGAGCACCGACAGGAAATCGAACTGATAGGCCATGGACGGGACCGGTTGCAGCGGGAGGGGAAGCGGTTCAGATCAGAGCTGGGCCGGCAGCGGACGCAGCAGCCACTTGATCGACAGCGAGTTCAGCGCGCCGTCCTTCTTGGCTTCGGCCAGGATGGCGTTCACCTTGGCCTGGAGCGCGGGCTCGTCCTTGTTCATGCCGATAAAGCACGGCGAGTTCTTGATCAGGAACTTGGTCTCGGGCGCCTTGGGCGCATGCTTGGCGATCAGCGCGGCGGCGACCACGTTGCCGGTGGCAATCAGCTGCACCTGGCCGGACAGGAACGCGGAGATCGTCGCGTTGTTGTCCTCGTAGCGCTTGATGGTGGCGTTGGCCGGGGCGATCTTCGACAGCTCCAGGTCCTCCACCGCGCCGCGCGTGACGCCGACGGTCTTGCCGGCCAGGTCGGCGGCGCTCTTCACGGGCATGTCGGCCGGGCCGAACACGCCGTTGTAGAACGGGGCATAAGCTTCGGAGAAGTCCAGCACCTTCTCACGCTCGGGATTCTTGCCGAGGCTGGAGATGATCAGGTCCACCTTGCGGGTCTGGAGGTAGGGCACGCGGTTGGTGCTGGACACCGGCACCAGTTGCAGCTTCACGCCCATCCGCTTCGCCATCAGCGCGGCCACGTCGATGTCCAGGCCCTGCGGCGCCATGTCGGCGCCAATCGAGCCGAACGGCGGGAAGTCCTGCGGCACCGCCACGCGCAGCACGCCGGCCTTGGTGATGTCCGCGAGCGTGTCGGCCTGCGCCGGGCGGGGCAGGGCGGCCACGCAGACGCTGGCGAACACGCCCAGCAGCAGCGCGCGGCGCGCCTTGGAGAACAGCGGGGTCGATGGAGTCGGGGTCATCGGTCAGTCCTTTTGCAAAGCGGGTGGGTTGGAGCGGGAGGAAGCGGAGATCGGGGGCGCTGGCGCGCGGCCGGAAACCGGCGCCAGGGCATGGCGCAGGCCGGCCAGCGGGTCCGCCGGCACGGCGTCCAGGCTGGCGTGGACTTCGCCGAGGTGGTCGGTCATCAACCGGGCGGCGCGTTCGCCGTCGCCGGCGGCCAGCGCGTTGACGATTTCCTCGTGCTGCGCGCAGGAGCGGCCCGCGTCAGCGGCGGACTGCTGGCGGCTGGCGACGAGCGTGGTGCGCGCGGTCAGGTCGCGCAGGGTATCCACGAGCAGGCCGTGGCCCAGCGCGGCGCACAGGCAGACATGGAAGTCGCCGAGCAGGAAGCTGCGCTCGCCGGCGTCGTCGCCGTCCAGCGCCGCCTTTTCGCGGGCGATATGCACCTTCAGTGTGTGGATGGCCGGCGCGCTGGGCGGCTGGGCCGCGCTGATCTCGCGCAGCAGGCCGGTCTCGATGATGCGGCGGGCGGCAAACGCGGCGCGGATATCGTCGGCGCCGGGTTCGATCAGGTACCAGCCGCGCCGGGCGCTTACGGTCACCATGCCGCGCGCGGCCAGCCGCATCAGCGCCTCGCGCACCAGCGTGCGGCTGACGCCGAACAGCGCGGCCAGTTCCTGCTCGCCCAGGCGCGAGCCCGGCAGCAGCTTTTGCGCGAGCATGGCCTCGGTGATGCGCTGGGCAATGTCGGCGGAGGGTTTGTCTTGGAGTTCGCTCACGGGGACCACTATTGCAAGTGGTATGCCAGCCTTGTATGCAAGACTTGTGAGCAAAGTTGGGGCGCAAGGGGCCGGTCAGCCCCCATCGGCGCCGGCATCGGCCCCAACAGGGTGCATGACCGGCCGCGCGTGGTGCACGCAGCCGGTTGATCTTTGGGGGGAGCCCCGGGGCTTACGCCTTGAGCTTGCGTTCCGCCGGGGCCGGCAGGAACTGGCCGGTCCAGATATCCGCCACGGTCAGGCCGGGCTTCATCCCGAACGCGCCGACCGTCTCGTCGATGGTGGCCTGCAGCCGTGCCTGGGTGGCGGCGCCCCAACCGTCGCGCAGCGTATCGGGCGTGCGCATCGACCCGTCGACAATCAGCTTCAGCCGTTCGAATTCCAGCGTCTGGTCGGCCAGCGGCTCGCGCGCCTTGACGGCGGCGGCGCCGGCCTGCGGGTCGGCCATCGCCTCGATCCAGCCGCGCGTGGAGGCCTTGACGAAGGCCTTCATGGCGTCCGGGTGCTCGGCCATGCTCTTCGGGTTGGCCACCAACCCGTTGCCGTACGATTTCATGCCGTAGTCGGAGAAGCGGAACACGCTGAGCTTCTCCGGGCCCATGCCGCGCGCCTTGAGGTTGAGCAGGCCGGTGAAGTAGAAGTAGGCCACGGCGTCGAAGTCACCCTTGACGAAGCGGGTGTCGCCGATATCCGGCGTGGCGCTCTCCCATTTGATCGAGGACGGGTCGAAGCCCTGCGCCTTGGCGAACACCGGGAACAGCTTGCGCGAGGCGTTGAACGGCTGGCCGAGGATGGTTTTGGCCGCCAGATCGCCCGGCTTGCGGATCGGGCCGTCCTTGCGCACGATCACGGCGTTCGGGTTCAGGTCGTACTGGATGGCCACCGCCTTGAGCGCGGCGGCGGGGTTGGCGGCGTTGAATTCGAGCATAGCGGCCAGATCCGCCGAGGCGCAGTCGTAGGCGCCGCCCGCCACGAGGCTGATGGCCGAAGCCGAGCCGTTGCCGGTGTCGATCACCACGTCGAGCCCGGCGTCCTTGTAGTAGCCGCGCTGCTGGGCCAGCAGGAAGCCGGCGCCGGACGCCTCGACCTTCCAGCCGAGGTTGAACTTGAACTTCTGCAGGCTGCCGGCGGCGCGCACGAAGGCGGGGGCGGCGATCAGCGACGACACAGCGGTGGCGGCGGTGGCATGGAGAAAGGAACGGCGGCGCATGGAAAAGCTCTCCGGAAAATGGGTGTGGGAACACGCGGCGAGCAATTTCCGGGCGGCCCGACATGGCGAGGCGGGCCGCTGAACGCTTCTACTCTCCTGGCCACCGGTTCAGCAGGTTCCGTGCCACGGCCCAGGCGCCGGGCGGGCCGTGTGGCGCACCGCAATGTGTCATGCCATGCGCCATGGCGGCGCATTGGCGATGCATCGGCGCCCCGGCTGGGCGAACATCGGCGCGATGGCTTGCCGGCGGCGCCTTATCCGACTAAGGTTTCGGCCCATGACGAAGACGACTGACAAGACGCCACGGGTTGCCGTGGTGGGCGCCGGCATTGTGGGCTGCTGTATCGCGCTGGCGCTGCGCAAGCGCGGCGCCGACGTGACGCTGATCGACCGGGGCGCCCCCGCGCAGGGGTGCAGCTACGGCAATTCGGGCGCCATCAGCGTGAGTTCGGTGGCGCCGCTGGCCATGCCGGGCGTGCTGGCCTCGCTCCGCAAGATGCTGTTCGATCCGGAAAGTCCGCTCCATCTGCGGCTGGCCTACCTGCCCACGGCGGCGGCGTGGCTGACGCGCTTCGTCCTCTCGGCCGCGCCGGGGCGCGTGGCGGAGTCGGCGGCAGCGCTGGCCGCGCTCCACGCCAACGCCGGGGACCGCCACGAGGCGCTGGCGCGCGAAGTCGGCGTGCCCGAGCTGTTCATGCGGCGTGGCCATCTGCATCTTTATCCCGATGCTGCCGCGCTTGAGGCGGATGCGGCGGCGTGGCAGCTGCGCGAGCGCTTCGGCTTCCGCTTCGAACGGCTGGACCGCGCCGGCATCGAGGCGCTCGAGCCCGGCGTGGCGCCGCGCTACCAGGCGGGCGTCTTTCTGGCCGACCACGCCACCATCCGCAACCCGGCGCGCTACACGGAGGCGATTGCCGCGGCCTTCGTCGCGCGCGGCGGCCGGATCGTGCGCGACGAGATTCGCGGGATGCGCCGGCAGGACGGGGAATGGCTGCTGAGCGGTGCGGAAGGCCGCCACACGGCGGACCACGTGGTGGTGGCGGCGGGCGCCTGGTCGCGCCGGCTGCTGGACCCGCTGGGCGTGCGGCTACAGCTGGAGAGCCAGCGCGGCTATCACGTGCAGTTCACCAACCGGCACGGCGCGGTGTCGCGCACCGTGGTGCTGACCGATCGCAAGATCTTCGTCACGCCGATGGAGGGCGGGCTGCGCGTGGGCGGCACGGTGGAGATCGCCGGGCTGGCGGCGCGGCCCGATCCGAAGCGCGCGGCCATCCTCGAACGTATAGCGCGGGAGACATTCAAGGGGCTCGAAGACGCCCACGTCACCACCTGGATGGGCCACCGGCCCTGCATGCCGGACTCCGTGCCCGTGGTGGGACCGGCCGAGGGCCAGCCCGGCCTCTGGCTGGCGGTGGGCCACGGCCACCTGGGGCTGACCGACTCGGTCAACACGGCCGACCGGATCGCCGATGCGTTAATCCGTTAATCCGTTGGAGCATTAATACTTTGATACAGGGACGCCCTTGACCTCCGGCCGACCGGCATCCTAAAAATTAGACAGTTCCGTTCCTCTCGAAGGGTACCGTCGTGAAGATCTCGATACATCGTCGTGGTGTACGCGCTCTTTTCGTCGCGCACACACACCCGCTGGAAAACATCCCGCCCGCCATGCTCGCCTGGCTCGGTCCGCCCGAGCGGGTGGAGTCGTGCGATTTCGATCCCCACACGCCGCTGACCGGCCTTAGCGCCACCGAGGTCTGGAGTGCGCTGCAGCGTGACGGCTACTGCGCGGTGGACGAATGCCGCATCCTGGCCGAGGCGCGACACCGGCATCCGGTGTCGGCGCCCCGGCCGTGGGACTAGGGGCTCAGGCCCTCAGGCGGACAGGTCGGGCATCCGCCCGAGCAGCTTGTCGAGCGTGACCGGGTAGTCGCGCACGCGCACGCCGGTGGCGTTGAAGACCGCGTTGGCGATGGCGGCGCCCACGCCGCAGATGCCCAGCTCGCCCACGCCCTTGGCCTTCATCGGCGAGGACATCGGGTCGGTTTCGTCGAGGAACACCACCTCCTGCGGGCCGATGTCCGCATGCACGGGCACCTCGTAGCCGGCCAGGTCGTGGTTGATGAAGCAGCCCAGCCGCTTGTCCACCGCCAGCTCCTCCATCAGCGCCGCGCCCACGCCCATCGTCATCGCGCCGATCACCTGGCTGCGGGCCGACTTCGGGTTGAGGATGCGCCCTGCGGCGCAGACCGCCAGCATGCGGCGCACGCGGATCTCGCAGGTGTCCGCATCCACGCCGACTTCCACGAAATGGGCGCCGAAGGTGGATTGCTGGTAGCGGCGCGTGAGGTCGCCGAACTCGATGGTGTCTTCGGCCACGATGTCGCCGCGCGCGGCCACGGTGGCCAGCGGCACGGCGCGCCCGCCCGGGTTGTTGCCGCCGGCGCGGACCCGGCCGTTCTCGAACACCGCCGTGGCGGCATCAAGACCGGCCTGCGTGGCAATCGCCTCGCGCAGCTTCACGCACGCGGCGTAGACGCCGGCGGTGGAGCTGTTGCCGCCCCACTGGCCGCCCGAGCCGGACGAGACCGGGAAGGTCGAGTCGCCCAGCCGCACGATGACCTTGTCGATCGGCAGGCCCAGCATTTCGGCGGCGGTCTGGGCGATGATGGTGTAGCTGCCCGTGCCGATGTCGGTCATGTCGGTTTCCACGGTCACCATGCCGCGCTTGTCCAGCCGCACGCGCGCGCCGGACTTGGCCACCTGGTTGTTGCGGAACGCCGCCGCCACGCCCATGCCCACCAGCCACTGGCCGTCGCGCACCGCGCCGGGGCGCGTGGCGCGGCCCTTCCAGCCGAAGCGCTCGGCGCCGATGCGCAGGCAATCGACCAGACGCCGCTGCGAGAACGGGCGCTCGGGCTTCTCCGGGTCCACCTGGGTGTCATTGCGTACGCGGAATTCCACCGGATCGAGGCCGAGCTTGCCGGCCATCTCATCCATGGCGATCTCCAGCGCCATCATGCCGGGCGCCTCGCCGGGCGCGCGCATGGCGTTGCCTTCCGGCAGGTCCAGCGCGGACAGCCGCAGCGCGGTCATGCGATGGGCGCCGGCGTAGAGCAGGCGCGTCTGCTGCACCGCGTTCTCGGGCTTCACGCCGTCGATGTCGCCGGACCAGCTTTCATGGCCGATGGCGGTCAGCCGGCCGTCACGCCCGGCGCCGAGGCGGATGCGCTGGATCGTGGCCGGCCGGTGCGGCGTGTTGTTGAAGATCAGCGGGCGCGTCAGTGCCACCTTCACGGGCCGGTGTACCGCCCGCGCGCCGAGGGCGGCGAGCACGGCATCGGCGCGCACGAACAGCTTGCCGCCGAAGCCGCCGCCGATAAAGGGCGAGATCAGGCGCACGTTGTCCTTCGGCACGCCGAGCGTCTGGGCGAGGTCGCCCCGGCTCCAGTCGATCATCTGGTTGGAAGTCCACACCGTGAGCTGGTCGCCGGTCCAGCTCGCCATCGACGCATGGGGCTCCATCATCGCGTGGGCCTGGTCGGGGGTGGCGTAGGTGGCATCCAGCTGCACCGGGGCTGACGCGAAGGCGCCGGGGAAATCGCCCCGGGCCGATTCGGGCGTGCCGCTCTTGGGGCGCGTGGCCCCGTCGCGTGAGGCGGCGAGGTCGAAGCTGCCGCGCTCGCGTTCATAGCGCACGCGCACCAGCTGCGCGGCGGCGCGTGCCTGCTCGAAGGTCTCGGCCACGACCAGCGCGATGGCCTGGTGGTAGTGCTGTACCTCCGGGCCGCCCAGCAGCCGGGCGTTGTTGAAGCGGCCCTTGCCGAGCGTGCCGGCGTTGGCGGCGGTGACGATGGCCAGCACGCCCGGCGCGCGGTGCGCGGCGTCGGTGTCGATGCCGGCGATGCGGCCCTTGGCGATGCCGGCGCCCACCACGTAGCCATAGGCGGCGTTGCGGGCAACGTCGTGCCATTCATAGGCGTAGCGGGCGACGCCGGTGGTCTTGAGCGGGCCGTCGATGCGGTTGAGCGGCTGGCCGACCACCTTGAGCTGGTCGATCGGATTGGTGGTGGCGGGCGTGTCGAATTTCATCGGAGCGTCCTTGTTTCCGTTCGGTCAGCGCTTGGCCTGCAGCAGCACGGCGCCGAGCGTGCGCTCGGCCAGCGCCACCTTGAAGGTGTTCTCGGGCGTGGGCGTGGCGCCTTCCAGCAGGCGCTGGGTGACGGCGCGCGCGCCCCGCGGCAGGTCCGCCTCGGCGGCTTCCACGCGCCACGGCTTGTGCGCCACGCCGCCCAGCGCCACGCGGCCGGTGCCGTCGCGCTGGACGATGGCAGCCACCGAGACCAGCGCGAACGCGTACGAGGCCCGGTCACGCACCTTGCGGTAGGCGTGCACGCCGCCGAGCGGACGCGGCAACGTGACGGCCGTGATCAGCTCGCCGGGCAGCAGCGCGGTCTCGATATGCGGCGTGTTGCCAGGCAGGCGATGGAAATCGGCAATCGGGATGACGCGCGCGGCGCCATTCGGCTGGACGGTTTCCACGGAGGCGTCGAGCAGGCGCATGGCCACGGCCATATCGCTCGGATGGGTGGCGATGCACGCCTCGCTCACGCCGATCACCGCGTGCTGGCGCGTGACGCCGCCGATGGCCGAGCAGCCGCTGCCCGGCGTGCGCTTGTTGCACGGCAGGTTGGTGTCGTAGAAGTAGGGGCAGCGGGTGCGTTGCAGCAGGTTGCCGGCCGTGGTGGCCTTGTTGCGCAACTGGCCCGAGGCGCCGGCCAGCAGCGCGCGGGACAGTACGCCGTAGTCGCGCCGCACGCGGGTATCGGCGGCCAGGTCGGTATTGCGCACCAGCGCGCCCACGCGCAGGCCGCCCTCGGCGGTGGGCTCGATCTTGTCGAGCCGCAGGCCGTTCACGTCGATCAGGTGCGAGGGGGACTCGATGCCGAGCTTCATCAGGTCGAGCAGGTTGGTCCCGCCCGCGATAAAGCGGCTACCCGGCGTGCGCGCGGCGGCTGCGGCGGCCTCCGCCGGGGTCTTGGCGCGTTCGTAGCTGAAGGGATTCATGCCTGCCTCCCGGCCACTTCGGTCATGGCGTCGGCGATGTTGGCGTAGGCGCCGCAGCGGCAGATATTGCCGCTCATGCGCTCGCGGAACTCCACCACGGTCATCTGGGGCCGCGCGTTGAGGTCGGCGCTGACATGGCTGGGAATGCCCTGGCGGATCTCGTCGAGCACAGCCACGGCGGAGCAGATCTGCCCCGGCGTGCAATAGCCGCACTGGTAGCCGTCATGCTTGACGAAGGCGGCCTGCATCGGATGCAGGCTGTTGGGCGTGCCCAGGCCCTCGATGGTGGTGACCTTGCCCCCGTCGTGCATCACGGCCAGCGACAGGCAGGCGTTGATGCGCCGCCCATCGGCCATCACCGTGCAGGCGCCGCACTGGCCGTGGTCGCAACCCTTCTTGGTGCCGGTGAGGTGCAGGTGCTCGCGCAGGGCATCGAGCAGCGTGGTGCGGGTGTCCAGCTTGAGCGTGTGGCGGCGCCCATTGACGTCGAGCGTGACGCTGGCCACCACGGGCGGGCGGCTGGCGTTGGGGGAGGGCGAGGGGATGTTTACATTAGTGGGGCTGTCCTGCGCCTGGGCGGCTGGCACGGCCGCTGCGGTGGCCGATGCCGCGCCCGCCTTGAGCAGGTCACGCCGTGACATTCTGATGTCGCCGAAATCTTCCATGGGGGGCATCCTTGTTTTGTGGACTTTCGGGCAAGGCAAACCGGAATGATAGGAGGCGTGGCCCACAAAGGGTAGACGCAGGAATCTGCATACACTTGTTAGCTGTGCTCATGAATGCAGGCCATCGGCGCCCGTCACAGCTCCGGTGGCAGCAGGCAGACCATGCTGCCGCAGGCCGCCTCGATCCGTTGGCGGAGGTACCGGATCACGCCCGTGGCGCGTGCCGACAGGGGCCATTCGGCACGATGGATCCACCACAGCGTGTCCACCACCGGCGGACCGCATTCGGCCACCTTGACCGGGCGGGTGCGCTCCCACGCCTCGCGGGCGAAGCGTGGCACCACGGTGAAGCCGAGCCCCCGCGCCACCGGCTCGTGCAGCATGCCAATCTGGTTGCTAAAGCCGCGCCTAGGCAGGTGGAACGCCCCTGGGTTGCCGGGAAAGCGCCGACTCAGCAGCCGGTTGGCCATCGCCTGGCCTTCGGCATGGTCGATGAAGCCGATGCGCACGAGATCGTCCCAGCTATGGACTTCCTCGTCGGGCGGGATCACCAGTTCCAGCGGTTCCTCGATAAACGGCGTGGCCGTCAGGCGCGTGTCGTCCGGCTTGAGCGTGACGATGCCGAGTTCGTAGCGGTTGTGCAGCACCGCCTCCAGCACCTCGGTATCGGGCGCGAAGCGGTGCCGCACGGCCAGCCCGGGATGCTCCTGCTGGAGGTCCAGCAGCATCGGGTAGATAAATAGGCCGATGCTCCCTGGCGTGATCAGCGCCACCTCGCCCTGTGTGGCATCGGCGTCGGAGAGCCGCGAGGCCAGCCGCTCATGCGCCTGGTTCACCTCGGCGCAGTATTCGAGCAGCGCCGCGCCCGCCGGGGTCAGTTCCAGGGCGCGGGGGCGCCGGATCAGCAGTGATCCATACATCTCTTCGAGATGCCTTACGTGTTGACTGACGGCGGCCTGGGTCAGCCCGAGGCGGTCTGCCGTGCGCGTGAAGTTGCCCAGCTCGGCCAGGGTGGCGAAGGACTTCAGCCATTGCGGGTTCACCATCATCGATTCACCATAACAAACTCTTATTGCGATGATAATCGCCAGATAGTTTTCATTATAGCGTCGCCCGCCTACGATTGGCACCCTCGACAACACCCCCGGAGCCATCCGATGAGCGACGCCGCTTTGTTCACCCCCTTCACGCTGAAAGACGTCACGCTGCGCAACCGCATCGCCATTCCGCCGATGTGCCAGTACAGCGCCGTCGACGGTGTCACCAACGACTGGCATCTGGCGCATTACACCGGGCTGGCGCGTGGCGGTGCGGGCCTGGTGATCGTCGAGGCCACGGCCGTGTCGCCGGAAGGCCGCATCTCCCCGGGTTGCACCGGCCTGTGGAACGACGAGCAGATGGCCGGCATGGCGCGCATTGCCGCCGCGATCAAGGCCGGCGGTGCCGTGGCCGGCATCCAGATCGCCCACGCCGGCCGCAAGGCCAGCGCCAACCGGCCCTGGGAAGGCGACGACCATATCGCCGAAGACGATGCGCGCGGCTGGCCGACCATCGCCCCGTCTGCCGTGCCGTTCGGCGCCCACCTGCCCAAGGTGCCGAAGGCGATGACGCTCGACGACATCGCCCGCGTGCAGGCCGACTTCGTGGCCGCCGCCAAGCGCGCGCTGGAAGCTGGCTTCCAGTGGCTTGAGCTGCACTTCGCGCACGGCTACCTCGCCCAGAGCTTCTTCTCGCGCCACGCCAACCAGCGTACCGATGGCTATGGCGGCGACGTGGCCGGCCGTAGCCGCTTCCTGCTGGAAACGCTGGCCGCCGTGCGCGAAGTCTGGCCGAAGAACCTGCCGCTGACCGCGCGCTTTGGCGTGATCGAATATGACGGCGACGACGCCCGCACGCTCGACGAATCGATCCAGCTGACCCGTGCGATGCGCGAAGGCGGGCTCGACATGCTCAATGTCAGCGTCGGCTTCACCATCCCCGACGCGCAGATCCCGTGGGGCCCGGCCTTCCTGGCCCCGGTGGCCGAGCGCGTGCGCCGCGAGGCCGGCCTGCCGGTGGCGGCGTCGTGGGGCATCGACAATCCGGCCATTGCCAACCAGGCCGTTGCCGATGGCCAGATCGACCTCGTCATGGTGGGTCGCGCGCTGCTGTCCAACCCGCACTGGCCCTATCAGGCGGCCATGGCGCTGAACGTGGAACGCCCGTCGTGGGTGCTGCCGGCGCCGTATGCGCACTGGCTCGAGCGCTACCGGGTGCAGCAGTAAGGCGGATCCCGGCGGCGCGGCTTGAAGCGCCGCCGATCATCCCCATCTAGGCGCCTTTGCCGCCCTCAACCCGATCGACGCATGTACAAGAAAGGCTCCGTCCTAGAACTTCAGTTTTCCCCGCAACGCCTGAACGATGGCGCTGGTGATCCGTTCTGGATCGACTTCACGCTGGAGGAGACCCAGGCGCTGATGGCGCGGCTCCAGGGTCACATGGCCGATCTGGCGAGCGCCACGGCCGCGCCGCTGGTCTTCAGTCTCGATGACCCCGAAACCAGCCAGGACGCCCCCGCCAGCGCCGGGAAGCCAGCGGCCCCCGAAGCGGAATTCAAGCAATGGGTGTGCATCATCTGCGGCTGGGTCTACGACGAAGCGGCCGGCCTGCCCGAGGACGGCATCGCGCCCGGCACGCGCTGGGAAGACATTCCGGACGACTGGCGCTGCCCCGAGTGCGACGTGGGCAAGGAAGACTTCGCGATGGTGGAGTTCTGAGCGGTCCGAGCTGATTAGTACCTGAAATGAAAAACAGGGCGGGAGTGCATCCCCGCCCTGTTTTTTTTGGCTTTTCCCCTCAGGCGGTGGCGCCTACCACGGCACGCTGTACAGCAGTGTCGGCGCGGCCAGGATCGACACGGTTGCGGGCGTCAGCGGCGTCAGCGCACCGGTCACGCCGATAACGTACTGGCGGATTTCGAGGCTGCTGGCATTCGGCACATAAAGGAAGCGCCCGGTCGGGTCGATCGTCGGCGCGCCGGGAAGGGTGCCCGCGGCAACGGTGGGCTGGGGCATCGCCACCAGCGTGCCATCGGCGGCGATCGTGTACTGCGAGATCCTGCCGGATGCCGGGCTCGTGGCGTACAGGTAGCGGCCCGAAGGGTCGATGCTGAGGTGCTGTGGCTGCCCGTCGGTGGCAATGAGCACGGCCGGCAGGGGCGTCACATTGCCTGCACCGTCGACGCGATACTCCATGATTCGGTTATTGATGGGGTCCGCCACATACAGATAGCTGTTGGAAGGATGCATCGCCAGCGCTGACGGCGCCACAGCCAGGGCGAGATGGCTGCTGGAGGTCAGCGAGCCATCCGGGGCGATCGCAAAGACGTCGAACCCCGGTGTGGCGGACGAGCTGGCAATCAGGTACTGGCCATCGGGCGTAGCGACCATCCTATCGGGCCGGAAGGTCGTCCCAATCGGGGTCGTCGGGGTCGTCATGTTGCCGAGGACATCGAGAGTGGCGGTGCGGATGTTGAATACGTCACTTCCCACGAAGAGGAACCGTCCGAGGGGGTCGCGCAACAGGCTGGTGGGCGTGCCGCCGTAGGCCCAGTTCCCCGCGCTGCTGATCCACGTGCCGTCCGCGGCCACGTCGAACTTGTACGTCCATCCGCTCGTCGTCGAAAAGTACAGCGTTCTCAAGCTGTCGTCATAGGCCATGGCGATCGGATCCCCGCTGTAGCCATAGGCATTGCCGGAAATGACCAGCTGGCCGTCCGACATCACGCTGTAGACGTCCGTCCGCGTCGCGGAGGCGGCCGGCATGTAGAGGGTGCCAATCGGCTGCGAGGTGCAGATCACTGCGATATTCGTGACGTTGGCGGCGGCCACCGTGCCGGAGCTGTTCACCACGGTACAGGTCTGCCCGAGTGGCAGGGTGTTGATGGTGACATTGAAGGTGCCGCCCGTCGGAAGGGCGGTCGGCATGGTGAATCCGCCGTTCTCGGAAATCGTGAGGAAGTCCGTGCCGTTGTTGGCCAGGGTGACCTGGCTCGACAGACCCGCCACGGTGCCGCCCACACTGTATGTGGTCGTGGCGCAAACCACGTCCACCGAGGCAATGTCCGCGATGACCGCGCTGCCTTGGTGCCCATTCACGGTGCAGGTCTGGTCGGCCGGCTGGGCGGATACCGTTACGAGGTAGCTGCCGTTGTAGGGCACGGGTGTCGGAAAGCTGAACGTGCCATTCGCGCTCAGGGTCAGGGTATCCGCGCCATTGTTGTGCAGGACGACCGACTGCCCGCCAGCCAGTCCGCTGACCTTGCCACCGACGGTGAAGCGAGTGGTGGCACAGACCACGGCGATATTTGTGACCGCTGCGGTCACACCGGCCCCGGCGCCGCCTGCCACCGAGCAGACCTGTCCGGCCGGCTGCTGGGCGATGGTGACCGCGTAGCCGCCGTTGTGGGCCACGGGCGTGGCGAAGGTAAAGCTGCCGTCGGCGGTCAGCGTCAGCGCATCCTGCCCGTTGTTTTGAAGCACCAGTTGGCTGCCGGCGGCGAGGCCGGCGAGGGTGCCGCCAATGGCGTACGGGCCGGGGGTTGCCGGCACCGTGGGCGCCGTGGGCACTGCCGGTGCCTCGGTGGATTCGTCCGCCGCGCATCCGCCCAACAGCAGGGCGGTGAACAGCGCGAGGCATGGCAGAAAGGCGGCTTGTACGCGCAAAGGCCGCGCGGCGTGGCGCCAGCGCAGGAGATGGCTCATGATTGGACCCGTTTGTGATTATTGTTGATATGTCAAGCGGCAGAAACGTAGCAAGAAAACCGGCGTGAATCAATACGGCGCGATCCATCCCCGCTTCGTGTTGGACGCTGAAATGAAAAAACCCCTTGCACAGCGGTGCAAGGGGTTTGCGGACCGGTCTGGCAAGGCCTACGCCGCCAGTTGCTGCGGCGCCACGCCGAAGTGCGGATGCCGGGAGAACAGGTCGGCCGCCCAGTTCACGAAGACCCGCACTTTCGCCGACAGGTGGCGGTTCTGCGGGTACATCGCCGAAATCGGTAATTCCTCGGTCTGCCAGTCACCCATGACCTCGACCAGCCGGCCGCTCTGGACGTAGGGCTCCGCCATTGCCCGCGAAATCTGGGCGATGCCGTGGCCTTCCAGCGCGCAGCCGATGTAGACGTCGGCGTCGTTGGTGGAGATGGCCGAGGGCAGCAGGATCTCGCTGCTCTCGCCGCCGCGTGACAACGTCCACGGCATTTCGCGGCCGTGCCGGTTGGACAGATAGTTGATGGCCTTGTGCTGCGCCAGCTCGGTCAGGTCGGCGGGTGTGCCAAAACGCCGCAGGTAGATCGGCGAGGCAAAGAACGCCAGTTTGACCTGGCCCAGGCGCCGCGCCACCATCGCCTCATCCAGCGAGCCCACGCGCAGCACCAAGTCCACGCCTTCCTGGAGCAGATCGATCGGCTTGCCGTTGATGGTCAGCTCGAGCTTCAGTTCCGGGTAGGCGTTGTAGAAATCGTGCAGGTTGGGAATCAGCACCATCCGCGCGAGGCCGGCCGTGGTGTCCACGCACAAGGTGCCGCGTGGCGAGTTGTTATGGCGCGTGAGCGACTGCTCGGCTTCCTCCACGTCCGCCAGAATGCGCACGCAGCGTTCGTAATAGGCGGCGCCGTCCGTGGTCACGCTGATGCGCCGCGTGGTCCGGTGCAGCAGCTTGACGCCGAGATGGGTCTCCAGGTTCTGGATCAGGCGGGTGAGCGTGGCTTTTGGCAGGTCCAGGGACTCCGCCGCGCGCGCAAAGCTGCCGACATCCACCACCCGAGTGAATGCCTGCATAGAGACAAGACGATCCATGATGTTGCTTCCGAAAGGGGTGAGACCGGGGGCTACGTTCCGAAGGATGGTGTCTGGCGGGAGTGGGGTCGCGCATGTCAAGTGCGTGCCCTGGGTTTGCTGCCGGCGGTCCGCCAGTGGCGGCCGGAGCGGGGATGGGTGGAGGTCTGGGGGCTCGGTGGCGGGCGCGGTTCCCCAACCGTGCGTGCACCGAGGACCGGAGTGAATCACATTTCCGGTGTCCTTGCCAAGCGTGTGGTTTCACTTCTCGCAACACTCTGGCGATTATTCCACTCCAGAAACAGTGCGTTGGCAATCTCCAGCTTTATCCCAATCGGGTCAATCACCATAATTCGTTGCATCGCAACACAGTATCGACGGCCCGTGCAGGCGTCGTAACCACCATGTCAAAGACCGTGAATCCCATCACCCCCGCCGTGAAACCGGCTGCAGGCAAGGGAGAAGCGCGCGCTGAGCAATACATGGTGGCGA
The DNA here is from genome assembly GCF_056395265.1 of Cupriavidus sp. 10L43_2. Taxonomy (NCBI): domain Bacteria; kingdom Pseudomonadati; phylum Pseudomonadota; class Betaproteobacteria; order Burkholderiales; family Burkholderiaceae; genus Cupriavidus; species Cupriavidus sp. 10L43_2. The sequence continues at coordinate 57,004 of NZ_JBFTJE010000004.1, read as the reverse complement.
GCGGCGACCGCGAGATCAAGGTCTGCGTGGCCTATCCCGCCGGGTATGCACCGGCGGCGGGCAGCACCGAGTTGCTGCCGTGGCTGGTGTACCTGCACGCGGGCGGTTTTGTCGAAGGTGGCGTGGAAGCGGCACAGGCATTGGCGCGGGATCTGGCGAAGTCGGTCCCGGCCGTGGTGGTGACACCGGCGTATTCGCTGGCGCCCGACCATCCGTTTCCGGCCGCGCCGGAAGATGCGGTGAATACGGCGGTCTGGGTGCTCAAGCACGCCAAGAAGCTGAAGGTGGACAAGCTGCGCTTCGCGCTGGTCGGCGAGGAAGCCGGCGGCAATCTCGCGATTGCGCTGGCGCAGATGCTGCGTGACCGCGGCCTGCCGCAGCCCGCCGGGCAATGGCTGATCCGCCCCGTAACGGACCCGTGCCTCCAGCACGCGTCGATGTGCACGACCGGCCAGGTGCCGATGGAGATGCTGCGCCGCCTGGCCTGCAACTATCGTGATTACCTGCCCACGCCGGCCGCCAGCGTGCACCCGTATGCGGCACCGGCCATGGCATCGCGCCTGGTGGGGCTGCCGTCCACGCTGGTGCAGGTGGCCGAGAAAGATGCGTTGCGCGCCGAGGGCGAAGCCTTCGCGGCAAAACTCGTCAAGGCGGGCATTCCGGCCCGCACCCTGATCATGCCCGGCGCCTGTGGCGACGGGGTGGAAGAATCCCATGAGCAGTGCCAGGCATGGGTCAACGAAGGTGCGCGGTTCTTGCGCGAGTGTTTTGCGCAAACCGACGATACCTCATCACCGGCCGAACGCCGGCCCGGCGCTCAAGGAGCCTGAGCGACCGGAGCAAGTTAGCCAGCGCCCTTTGAGGCTGGCAGCGGTAGTGGCATAGCCCCGTCCATCCAGGCGGGGACGAACCCTTGTTTCCCATTTTTCCGGGCCTTCCAGCCCGGCGGGGGGCGTTCGGCCTTTTGCTTTTCCAGTTGAAGAAAACCCGACGAACACGGAGTGAAGAAAAATGAATCATCAGTCTCGACGCACGCTGATCGCCATTGCCATCGTGGCAATCCTGGGCGCCGGCGTGGCGACCTCGGTTCTGCGTCCCTGGCACGGCGGGGAAGCACAGGCCAACCCGGCACCGTCCGCCCCTGCGGTGGAAGTGGCGGCGGCTGTGGGGCAGACCATCACCGAATGGGATGAATTCTCGGGCCGCATCGAGGCCGTGGACCGCGTGGAGATTCGTCCGCGCGTCTCCGGCACCATCGACACGGTGCATTTCCGCGAAGGCTCCATCGTGAAGAAGGGCGATCCGCTGTTCACGATCGACCCGCGTCCCTATGCGGCCGAAGTGGCCCGTGCCGACGCCGCGCTGAACGCGGCCCAGGTGCGCGCCAGCCACGCGCAGAGCGAAAAGGTACGCGCCCAGCGCCTGCTGGATGACAACGCCATTTCGAAGCGCGAGTTCGACGAGCGCATCAACGCTGCCAGCGAGACCACCGCCGACGTGCGTGGCGCGCAGGCTGCGCTGGAAGTGGCGCGCCTGAACCTGAGCTACACGCGCATCGTTGCACCGGTTTCGGGCAAGGTGTCGCGTGCGGAAATCACGGTGGGCAACCTCGTGGCGGCGGGTGCGGCTTCGCCGCCGCTGACCACGGTGGTGTCGGTCTCGCCGGTGTACGCGAGCTTCGACGTGGACGAGCAGAGCTACCTGCGCTACACGGCGCCGGGCGCCGGCGGCGGCAAGAACGACCTGCCGGTGTTCGTCGGCCTGGCCAACGAGGACGACTACCCGCACAAGGGCAAGATCCACTCGGTGGACAACCGCCTCGATACGCGCAGCGGCACCATCCGCGTGCGCGCGGTGTTCGACAACGCCGACGGCCGCCTGCTGCCGGGCCTCTATGCCAAGGTCAAGCTCGGGGGCGGCACGCCGCACCCGGCGGTGCTGATCAATGACCGCGCCATCGGCACGGACCAGGGCAAGAAGTTCGTGCTGGTGGTGGACAAGGCCAACAAGCTGGTCTACCGCGAGGTGAACCTCGGGCCGTCGTTCGAAGGGCTGCGCGTGATCCGCAAGGGTCTGCAGCCGGGCGAGAACATCGTCGTGAATGGCCTGATGCGCGTGCGTCCGGGCGATACCGTGGCGCCGAAGCCGGTAGCCATGGCCTATCGCAGCGAACTCGAACCGCGTGGCACCACGCCGGACCGCAAGCAGGCTGCCGAGGACAAGGCGGGCCAGGCCGACAAGCCTGCCGAAGCCGCAGCGGCCAAGACCGTGAGCTGAGCACTACCCCGCAGTACGCACAGGTAGCTTAATTTTTTCTCCCTTGCAGCATATGGCGTCCGCTCCGGCGGACGGCCAGGGGGAGTGCTTTCGCCGAGACCAAGATGAATCTCTCGAAATTCTTTATCGATCGCCCGATCTTCGCGGGCGTGTTGTCGGTGCTGATCTTCCTGATCGGCGCCATCTCGATGTTCAAGTTACCGATCTCGGAGTATCCCGAGGTGGTGCCGCCGTCGGTGGTGGTGCGCGCGCAGTTCCCGGGCGCCAACCCGAAGGTGATCGCCGAAACGGTGGCCACGCCGCTGGAAGAGCAGATCAATGGCGTCGAGGACATGCTGTACATGAACTCGCAGGCCAACAGCGACGGCAACCTCACGCTGACGGTGACCTTCAAGCTGGGCACGGACCCGGACAAGGCCCAGCAGCTTGTGCAGAACCGCGTCTCGCAGGCCGAGCCGCGCCTGCCCGAGGACGTGCGCCGCCTGGGTATCACGACCGTCAAGAGCTCGCCCGACCTGACCATGGTGGTCCACCTGGTCTCGCCGAACGACCGCTACGACATGACGTACCTGCGCAACTACGCGCTGATCAACGTGAAGGACCGCCTTGCGCGGATCCAGGGCGTGGGTCAGGTGCAGATGTTCGGCGCGGGCGATTACTCGATGCGCGTGTGGCTGAACCCGGAGAAGATCGCCGAGCGCCATCTTGCCGCGTCAGACGTGGTCAAGGCCATCCGCGAGCAGAACGTGCAGGTGGCAGCCGGTGTGATCGGCCAGTCGCCGTCGCTGCCTGGCACTGACCTGCAACTGTCGGTGAACGCGCAGGGCCGTCTGCAGACCGTCGAGGAATTCGGCGACATCGTCGTCAAGACCTCGTCCGACGGCGTGGTGACCTACCTGAAGGACATCGCCCGCATCGAACTCGGTGCGTCGGAGTACGCGCTGCGCTCGCTGCTGGACAACAAGTCCGCCGTGGCGCTGCCGATCTTCCAGGCACCGGGCTCCAACGCCATCCAGATCTCGGATGACGTGCGCAAGACCATGGCCGAGCTCAAGGAGAACATGCCGGAAGGCGTGGACTACAGCATCGTCTATGACCCCACGCAGTTCGTGCGCCATAGTATCGAGGCCGTGGTTCACACCCTGTTCGAGGCCATCGCGCTGGTGGTGCTGGTGGTGATCCTGTTCCTGCAGACCTGGCGCGCGTCGATCATCCCGCTGCTGGCAGTGCCGGTGTCGATCGTCGGTACCTTCGGCCTGATGCATGCGTTCGGCTTCTCGATCAACGCGCTGTCGCTGTTCGGCCTCGTGCTCGCCATCGGTATCGTGGTGGACGATGCGATCGTGGTGGTGGAGAACGTCGAACGGAACATCGAGGAAGGACTCTCGCCGAAGGAGGCCACCTACAAGGCCATGCGCGAAGTGAGCGGCCCGATTATCGCCATCGCGCTGACGCTGATCGCCGTGTTCGTGCCGCTGGCCTTCATGACGGGCCTGACCGGCCAGTTCTACAAGCAGTTCGCGCTGACGATCTCGATCTCGACGATCATCTCGGCCTTCAACTCGCTGACGCTGTCGCCGGCGCTGTCGGCCTTGCTGCTGCGCGGCCATGATGCGCCGAAGGACTGGCTCACGCGTGGCATGGACAAGGTCTTCGGCGGCTTCTTCAAGCGCTTCAACCGGTTCTTCCACCGCAGCTCCGATAACTATGGCCGCGGCGTGACGGGTGTGATCCGTCGCAAGGGTGCGGTGTTCGGCGTCTATGCCGTGATGCTGGTGGCCACGTGGGGCGTGTTCCAGATGGTGCCGAAGGGCTTCGTGCCGGCGCAGGACAAGCAGTACCTGGTGAGCTTTGCCAAGCTGCCGGACGGCGCCACGCTGGACCGTACGGAAGACGTGATCCGCCGCATGTCGGATATCGCCCTCAAGCATCCGGGCGTGGAATCGGCCATTGCGTTCCCGGGCCTGTCGATCAACGGCTTCACCAACAGCCCGAGCGCCGGCATTGTGTTTGTCTCGCTCGATCCGTTCGATCAGCGCAAGAGCAAGGAGTTGTCCGGCGATGCCATCGCAGCGGATCTGAACAAGCAGTACGGTGCGATCCAGGACGCGTTCATCGCCGTGTTCCCGCCGCCGCCCGTGCAGGGCCTGGGCACCATCGGCGGTTTCAAGCTGATGATCGAGGATCGCGCCGCGCTGGGTTATGACGCGCTGTTCGATGCGACCAATGCGTTCATGGGCAAGGCACGCGCCACGCCGGAGCTGGCTGGCATCTTCAGCAACTACCAGGTGAACGTGCCGCAGCTCGACGTGCAGCTGGACCGTACCAAGGCCAAGCAGCTCGGCGTGCCGGTGACGGACGTGTTCGATACGCTGCAGACCTACCTTGGCTCGGCGTACGTGAACGACTTCAACAAGTTCGGCCGTACGTATCAGGTGAAGGTGCAGGCAGATGCGCAGTTCCGCGCCCATGCCGAGGACATCCTGCAACTGAAGACCCGCAACGTGAATGGCGACATGGTGCCGCTGTCCTCGCTGGTCCAGGTGAAGCAGGGCTTTGGCCCGGACAGCGTGGTGCGCTACAACGGCTTCACGGCCGCTGACATGAACGGCGGTCCGGCACCGGGCTTCTCGTCGGGTCAGGCGCAGGCTGCAGCCGAGCGCATCGCCGCCGAAACGCTGCCGAAGGGTATCAAGTTCGAATGGACCGAGCTGACCTATCAGGACATCCTGGCCGGCAACGCGGGTGTGTGGATCTTCCCGCTGTGCGTGCTGCTGGTGTTCCTGGTGCTGGCAGCCCAGTACGAGAGCCTGACGCTGCCGCTGGCCGTGATCCTGATCGTACCGATGAGCCTGCTGGCCGCCATGACCGGCGTGTGGCTGACGCGTGGTGACAACAATATCTTCACGCAGATCGGTTTCATCGTGCTGGTGGGGCTGTCCGCGAAGAACGCGATCCTGATCGTCGAATTCGCACGGGAACTGGAGCACCACGGCCGTACGGTGGTGCAGGCCGCGATCGAAGCGAGCCGCCTGCGTCTGCGCCCGATTCTGATGACGTCGTTCGCGTTCATCATGGGTGTGGTGCCGCTGGTGGTCTCGACCGGCGCCGGCTCGGAAATGCGTCATGCGATGGGCGTGGCGGTGTTCGCGGGCATGCTCGGCGTGACGTTCTTCGGCCTGTTCCTGACGCCGGTGTTCTACGTGGCGCTGCGCCTGTGGGCCACCCGTGGCCAGCGTAAGGCCGTGGCGAATGACGCCTCGGCTTCTCACGCGGTGGCATCGGCGGAATAAGCCAATCAGAGACATGAAAGCAAAAAGGGAACACATCATGATTGCGCAATTGACACGCACGCTGCCCCGCCTGGCCACACTGGCCGCCGCGCTGGTGCTGGCGGGCTGCTCGCTGGCGCCGACCTACAAGGTGCCCGAGACCGCCTCCGTGCCCGCGTTCAAGGAAGCGGAAGCGGCGCAGGCCGAAGGCGCGCAGTGGAAGACCGCTACGCCGGCCGAGGGCCAGCATCGCGGTGACTGGTGGAAGGTATTCGGCGATGCCGACCTGGACCGCCTGATCACGGCCGCCAACGGCAGCAACCAGGACCTCGCTGCCGCAGCCGCCCGGCTGAAGCAGGCGCGGGCCTTCATGGGCGCGACCGAGGCCGACCTCTATCCGCAACTGAGCGTCGGGCTCGATCCGACGCGTACGCAGGCGTCAGCCGCCTCGCAGGGCCTGCCTGACGGCACCCGTGTGTCGCCGCAGACCGTGTACAAGGCCCGTGCCTTCGCCAGCTACGAGCTGGACCTGTTCGGCCGCGTGGCCAGCAGTGTGAACGCCGCCCGGGCAGACACCCAGGCTGCCGAGGATCTGTATCGCTCGGTGCAACTCGCGCTGCAGGCTGACACCGCGCAGGCCTACTTCGCGCTGCGCACGCTGGATAGCGAACGCGAACTGCTGAACGCGACGATCAAGCTGCGCGAGGATGCGCTGTCGCTGCTGAAGAAGCGCTACGACGCCGGCGAGACTACCGACCTCGATCCGGCCCGTGCCGAAGCCGAACTGGGCACCGCGCGCGCGGACCTGGCCGGTATCGAGCGTCGCCGCGCCAATCAGGAGCATGCGCTGGCCGTGCTGACCGGCGTGCCGCCGGCGCAGTTCACGCTGGCTGCGCGGCCGTTCGACACGGCACCTGTGGCGGTGCCGGCCGGCCTGCCGTCGGAGCTGCTGGAGCGCCGTCCCGATATCGCCGCCGCCGAGCGGCAGATGGCGGCCGCCAACGCGCGGATCGGCGTGGCGAAGGCCGCGTTCTTCCCGCGTATCTCGCTGACCGCGCTGTTCGGCTTCGAATCGGCCGATCTGTCGAACCTGTTCAAGTGGTCGTCGCGTACGTGGATGCTGGGGCCGCTGATTGGCACGACCGTCGCGCAGACCGTGTTCGACGGTGGCCGCAACAGTTCGAATCTGGCCGGCGCCCGCGCCGCGCACGAGGAAACCGTGGCGTCGTACCGGCAGACCGTGCTGGTGGCCTTCCGCGAAGTGGAAGACAGCCTGGCCGACGTGCGCTGGCTGAGCCAGCAGGGTACGGCGCTGGACGGCGCGCTGGCCGGCGCCCGCCGCGCGCAGCGCATCTCGCGCAGCCGCTACGATGCCGGTGCGGTCGATTACCTGACCGTGATCGACGCGGACCGCACGGTGCTTCAGTCGCAGCGTGAGGCTAATCAGGTCGCGGGCCTGCGCGCAGCGGCGACGGTGTCGCTGGTGCGCAGCCTCGGCGGCGGCTGGGGTCCGCTGCCGGAGTCGGTGGCGGCCAACGGCACCGCGCAACCGGCGGCGCAACAAACCGCCCAGTAGCCTAGGCAGTAAGCGGCGTAACAAGTCGTAAGCCCCGGCAGGGGCACGCTGGCGCGAGGTATCCAGAGCACTACACTGGATGCATCGCGCCAGTTTCTTTTTGTAGCGGCGCCATGAAAGAGGAGGGCGCCATGCCATCGAGACTGCTTGTTGCCATGATGGCGGCCACCCAGTTGTCGCTGGGCATGCTGTGGCCCCAGTGGGCAGGCGCCCAGCCCTCGACCACGGGATCGATCGCGGTAGGCGGCTCGGCGCATGTGAAGGGGCCAGTCACGGTGCAGGGCACCCTGAGCGTGGACGGCAGCGTCTACGCAGAGGGTCCGATCACCGCCGCGTGGTTCTCCTCCCCGGGGCGCGGCTATCCGCCGCCGCCGGCGCGCGGCCTGCTCAAGGTGTTCCATGGGCCGTTGACGGTACATGGCACGATGGTGGTGCACGGCGACCTGCATGTCGATGGGCCGCTCACGGTCACCGGCCCGCTCGAGGCCGGCGGTGGCATCGACGCCGGCGGCCCGATGGTGGAGCGGCAGGCGCGCTAGGCCAGCCGGGCGGTCCGTCCCGCCGCGAATGCTGCACAATGGCGGCTTCGTCGACTCCCGCAACTCGCCATGGCAAAAGGGGCAGCAGCCAGCCCGCAACTGGGCCTCAAGAGCATTGCAATGTTCGAAGCCGCCAAGGGCGCGCTCGTCATCCTGGCCGGCATCGGCCTCGTGGCGCTGCTGCACCGCGACGCGCAGGCACTGGCGGAAGCCATCGTCAGCCGCTTCCATATCAACCCGGCGAGCCGGTATCCCACCATCTTCCTGTCGCTGCTTGCCCATCCCACGGATGGGCGGCTCTGGGCCATTGGCGGCTCGGCCGCGATGTACGCGCTGATGCGGTTCACCGAAGCCTATGGCCTCTGGCGTGGGCGCGCATGGGGCAACTGGCTCGGCGTGTGGTCCGGCGGCATCTATATTCCGGTGGAGGTTTACGAGGCGATCCGCCATCCCACATGGCTCCATGTGGGGCTGGCCGTGGCGAACGCGCTCGTGGTGGCCTACCTCGTGATGGGGCTGGCGCGGCACCGCGTGACGTGACGAGCGCGCGCCAAAATCTGCTAAGGTAGACAGCAAGCCGCTTCGCGGCGCATTGCTGACTGATCGGAAGACTCTGATCCCACCCGAACACGAGACCATCATGATTCACGAAATCGCCCAGATCACCATCAAGCCCGGCATGGAGTCGCAGTTCGAAGGCGCTGTGGCGCAGGCCAAGCCGCTGTTCCTGCGTGCGCGCGGCTGCCACGGCATGAACCTGCGACGCTCGATCGAGCAGCCGTCGCAATACGCGCTCGTGGTGGCCTGGGAAACCGTGGAAGACCACATGGTCCACTTCCGCGAGTCCGACGACTTCCAGACCTGGCGCAAGCTCGTGGGCGACTGCTTTGCCGCGCCGCCCCAGGTGCATCACGTCACCACCGTGCTCTGACCCGGAGGTTGCGCATGGCGACACCCCAGGAGCGCCCACGGCATTTCTCGATGCTACGCGACCTGCAGCTGGCCGATTTTTTTACACTGGCCAACGCGGCGTGCGGAATGGGATCGGTATTTTTTGCCATGTACTACGTGGCCGAGCCGATGCTGACCTATTTCTACATCGCCGCGGCGCTGGCGCCGGCAGCCTTCATCTTCGATGTGCTCGACGGCCGTATCGCGCGCTGGCGCCACGCCCATTCGGCGCTGGGCCGCGAACTCGATTCGCTGTCTGACATCATCTCGTTCGGGGTGGGCCCGGCCACGCTGGCCTTCGCCGCCGGCATGCGCGGCGGCTGGGACCTCGCCGCGCTGATCTACTTCGTCTGCTGCGGCGTCAGCCGGCTGGCACGCTTCAACGTGACCGCCGAAACGCTGGCCGAGGGCACCGGCAAGGTCAAGTACTTCGAAGGCACCCCGATCCCGACCAGCGTGGTCCTGACGGGCATCCTGGCCTGGTGCGCCGCCGCTGGCCGCATCGGCGATGCCCTGCCCGCCGGCGCCTGGCTGATCGGCCCCGGCACCTTCCACCCGATGGCGCTGCTGTTCGTCCTGAGCGGCTCGTTCATGATCAGCAAGACGCTGCGGATTCCGAAGTTTTAGGGCGTTTTCGTCCTGCCGCCGGATGGGCTATACTTAGCTAAGAAGATTAGCTAGGATAAAAAATGCCAACCATCAACATGCATGAGGCCAAGAGTCAGTTGTCCAGGCTGGTGGATGCGGTCGAGTCCGGCCTGGAGACCGAAGTCATCATTGCCCGCAATGGGAAGCCGGCCGCGAGGCTGGTGCCGATATCGGCTTCGGTGGATGTGTCCAGGCGCATCGGCGGCGGCAGGGCGTTGTTCGGGGCGGTGATGGACGACACGACGCTGGCCAAGTTCAACGAAGTGGACGAGGACGTTGCCGCGCTGTTCTATGGGGAGCGTGAATGAGGCTGCTGCTGGATACGCACATCGCCTTGTGGGCGGCCTTCGATGCCCCCCAATTGCCGCCAGCCGCCGCCGAGTTGATCGCCAATCCCATCAACGACATCTTTGTGTCCACGGCCAGCCTGTGGGAGATTGGGATCAAGTCGTCCATCGGCAAGCTCGAACTCACGGCTACGCAAGCCTCGACTGTGTTCGACATGTGTGGATACCGCTCCCTGGACCTGACCAAGCTGCATGCGCGCACGCTTGACGGACTCGCGCTGAATCCGAACCACAAGGATCCGTTCGACCGCATGCTGGTGGCACAGTCCCTGTCAGAAGGCATGACGCTGCTGACGGCGGATGCCAAGATGTCCGGCTACCATCCGGTGCTGGTCCGCATTGTGTGATCATCGCGATAAAAACAACCAGGAGATTCGGCGATGCAAGACAAGACGGTGCAAGGTATGTCCCGGGCCCGGCTGGAGCGGGTCGAGCAGTTCCTCGATACCAACTACGTATCCAGCGGCAAGCTGCCCGGCGCGCTGGTCCAGGTGTGGCGGCGCGGCGAAGTCGTGCTGAATTCCGTGCTGGGCGTGGCCGACCGCGAGCGGCAGACGCCGCTGGCCGAGGATTCGATCTTCCGCATCTACTCGATGACGAAGCCGATCACCTCGGTGGCGATCATGATGCTGGTGGAGGAGTGCAAGATCGCCCTCGATGATCCTGTCAGCAAGTACATCCCGTCCTGGGAGAACCTCGGCGTTTATGCGGGCGGCTATATGGATAGCTTCCAGACCCGGCCGGCCAAGCGCCAGATGCTGGTGGTGGACCTGCTGCGCCATACGTCCGGCCTGACCTACGGCTTCCAGCAGAACAGCAATGTCGATGCCGCCTACCGCAAGCTGAAGATTGCCGACCGGACCACCGAGGGCACGACGCTGGACGACATGGTCGAGCAGTTGTCGAAGCTGCCGCTGGAGTTCTCGCCCGGCGAGGCGTGGAACTACTCGGTTTCCACCGACGTGCTGGGCTATCTGGTCGGCAAGGTCAGTGGCATGCCGTTCGAGAGCTTCGTCAAGCAGCGCATCCTCGATCCACTGGGCATGGTGGACACCGCGTTCCACGTGCCGGAAGACAAGGTCTCGCGCTTCAGCGCCTGCTATGCCGTGGGCGTGCTTGGCTCCAAAGTGGTGTCCCAGGACCGTCCGACACTGCAGGACGACCCGCGCACCAGCCCGTACCTGAAGCCGCCCACGCTGGTTTCCGGCGGCGGCGGGCTCGTTTCCACGGCCGCCGACTACCTGCGCTTTTCGCGCATGCTGCTGCAAGGCGGTGAACTCGATGGGGTGCGCCTGCTCGGCCCCAAGACGCTGGCGCTGATGACCGCCAACCATCTGCCGGGCGGGCAGGACATCCCGCGCCTGTCGCGCTCGATGTTCAGCGAGGCCACCTACGATGGGGTGGGCTTCGGTCTCGGCTTCGCCACCACGGTCACGCCGGCGAGCACGCTGATGCCGGGCAGTGCGGGCGACTTCTTCTGGGGCGGCGCCGCCAGTACCTTCTTCTGGGTCGATCCCCAGGAAGACCTGATCGGCGTGTTCCTGACGCAACTGCTGCCGTCGTCCGCGTTCCCCGTGCGGCGCCAGTTGCGGACGCTGGTCTATAGCGCGATCACCGAGCCCGGCCCCGCAGCACGTGGCAGGGGCTAAGCCGCCCCCGCGCGCAACTCGGCCCGCACCGAGTGCGCGCGCCGGTGCGCCCCGGGCGGCAGGCCGGTGTGCTTGCGCACCACGGAGCGGAACGCTGACATATCCTGATAGCCGCACTGCTCGGCAATCGCCGTCAGGCTCAGCGTGGTCACCTCCAGCAGATGGCAGGCGCGTTCCGCGCGCAGCTTGTGCAGGAACTGCAGCGGCGACATCCCCACCGATTTCATGAAATGCCGCAGCAGCGTGCGCTCGCTGGTGGCGGCCACCGCTGCCAGCCGCGCCAGGTCGTAGGGATCGGCCAGATGCTGTTGCAGGTGCCGGCGGGCGCGTAGCACCACGCTTTCTCGGGGCGCGTCGCCAGCGCGGAGCCATATCTTCAGCGCCGCGCCGCGCTCGGGCTGGTCCAGCAGGGTATTGCCGACGGTGCGGGCCAGCGCGTCGCCGGCCATGCGCCCCACGGCCCGCTGCATCAGCACGTGGATCTGCTCCATCGCGCGCGCGCTGAGCAGGTTGCCGCTCTCCACGATGGCCTGATCGGCCGGCAGCCGCCGCGCCGGCTCCCCGGCGCGCATCCAGTTCCCGATCAGCCACGGCACGGCCAGCCGCCACGGCTTGGGCAGTGTCAGGCCGACCAGCAGCGCCACCGCCGTGAATGGCGCCACCAGCAGCGCGCCGTTGGTCGCCGCCGCCGCGATGGCCGCGCGCTCGGCATCGATCTTTGATAGCAGCAGTTCCAGCCCGGCGATATGGTCGAACAGCGGCGGGCCGATCACGACCATGCTGTCGCTGTCGGCCTGCGCGAGGGCGTCCAGCCCGACCACCTCGGCCCGCATGACCTCGGCGGCGGCGCGCCAGCGATCGGGCTCGGCTGCTGCGATCCGCCACTGGAAGGGCGTGGCGTGGCCGCGCCGCCGTGGCTGCATGGAGGCGAGCGTGTTCGCGATCATCAGCGTATCGGCCGCCACGGCCAGCGTGGAGACCGCCACGGCGGGATAGCAGATCAGATAGACGATGGTCATCGGAGCGGGGGCGGCGCCGCATGGCGGCATTGCCACCAATTCTGGCGAGATTCCCCCTACCTGTCATGCCCCGATTTACCCGACCATTGGCCACGCGGCACCCAGAACAATCACAAGAGACGGAGAGAGACAGATGAAGCATCGCATTGCGCGAGGCGCGATCGCGCTCGCCACGCTGGCCCTGGCAGCCACCGCGCTGACCGGCTGCGCCACCAGCGGGGGATATGGCAGCGAGCAGGGCCTGAGCGCGGAAATCCGGCGCACGTCGTACGGCATTCCGCACATCCGTGCCAACGACTACGCCGGCGTGGCGTTCGGCATGGCCTACGCCTATGCGCAGGAAAACGTCTGCCTGATGGCCGACCAGCTTGTTACGGTCAGCGGCGAGCGCTCGGCCGTGTTCGGCCCGGACCAGACCACCGAGGTCTCGTTCAAGCGCATGCGCAACACTGACGCAGACGCGTTCTTCCGCGCGATTCTGGACGACGACGCCCTGCAGGCCGGCATGGCCACGCAGTCGCCCGAGGCGCGCGAACTGCTGCGCGGCTACATCGCCGGCTACAACCGCTATCTGCGCGATACCCCGCCGGCGCAGCGCCCCGCCGCCTGCCGCAATGCCGCGTGGGTGCGGCCCATCACCGCGCTGGACATGGCGCGGCTGGCCGAGGAAAAGAGCATTCAGGCCAGCGCCGGCGCCCTCGCGGCCGGCATCCTGGCCGCTGCGCCGCCTGCCGCCGGCAAGGCTGCTGCGGCGCTGTCGGACAAGATCGATGTCGCGTCGATCGACGTCGACGCCGTCAACCGTGACCTCCAGCTGCTCGATCCGCCCATCGGCAGCAACGGCTGGGCCTTCGGCAAGGCCGCCACGGTCAACGGGCGCGGCCTGCTGCTCGGCAATCCGCACTTCCCGTGGACCACCACCAACCGCTTTTTCGAAGCCCACCTGACCGTCCCGGGCAAGCTGGACGTGATGGGCGCGTCCATCGCCTCGTTCCCCATCATCAGCATCGGCTTCAACAAGGACGTGGCGTGGACCCACACGGTGTCCACCGCGCGCCGTTTCACGCTGTTCGAACTGAAGCTGGCCGAGGGCGACCCGACGACCTACCTGATCGACGGCAAGCCGCACAAGATGACCACGAAGACGGTGCGCTACGACGTGCGCCAGCCTGACGGCACGCTGGCGGCGCGTACGCACACGATCTACCTGACCGAGTACGGCCCCGTGGTGGCGATGCCGGCTGCCGGCCTGCCGTGGACCGCCCAGCGCGCCTACACGCTGCGCGACGCCAACCGCAATAACATGCGCGCCATCGACACCTGGCTGGATATCGCCCGCGCCGGCAATGTGGGCGATGTGCGCCAGGCCATCGGCAACCTCGGCATCCCTTGGGTCAACACGATCGCCACGGACCGCCATGGCCGTGCGCTGTTCGCCGATGTCTCGGTCACGCCGAACGTCTCGACGGCGATGCTCGGCCAGTGTGCGCCGGCCGGCGAGGGCGCCGCGCTGGCGAAGAAGCTGCTCGTGGGCACCGGCATGGTGTTGCTGGACGGCTCACGCGCCGCGTGCAACTGGACCGTGGACGCCGCCTCGCCGGTGCCGGGCCTTGTGCCGCCATCGGCCATGCCGGTGCTGGAGCGCGACGACTTCGTGGCCAATAGCAACGACAGCTCCTGGCTGACCAACCCGGCGCAGAAGCTGGAGGGCTTCTCGCCGGTGCTCGGCCCGCAGGGCGTGCCACAGCGGCTGCGCACACGCGTGGGCCTGATGGAGATCGGCAAGCGGCTGTCGGGCGTGGATGGCCTGCCCGGCAATCGTTTCGATGTGCCGAGCCTGCAAGCCGTGCTGTTCCGTGACCGCAACCTGGCGGCCGAAATCGTACTGGACGACCTGTTGCGCGCCTGTGCCGGCAAGGCGGCGCAGGCCGATGCGGATCTGCGCGATGGGTGCGCGGCGCTGGGCCAGTGGGACCGCCGCAGCAACGTGGAGAGCCGCGCGGCGCCGCTGTTCCGCGAGTTCTGGATGCGCGCGCACACCATCCCCAACGTCTACGCCGTGGCGTTCAATGCGGCGGACCCGGTCAACACGCCGCGCGGCCTGCGCATGCAGGACGGCACGGTGGGCCCGGCGGTGTTCAAGGCGCTCAAGGACGCGGTCGGGGCCATGCGCACGGCTGGATTTGCGCTCGATGCGCCACTTGGGGACGTCCAGGCGGCGATTTCCCCGGCGGGCCGCATCGCGCTCCACGGCGGCGAGGAGTACGAGGGCGTGCTGAACAAGCTGACCAGCCAGCCGGTGTCGGCGCAGGGCCTGCACGTCTATTTCGGCACCAGCTATGTCCAGACGGTGGGGTTCGATGACCAAGGGCCGGTGGCGCAGGCGCTGCTCGTCTACGGCCAGTCGGTCGATCCCAACTCGCCGCACGCCTGGGACCAGATGCGGCAGTTCTCGGCCAAACGCTGGATTTCGCTGCCGTTCACGGAACAGGCGATTGCGGCGGACCCGCAACTCACCGTGGTGAAACTGAGTCAATAAGAGGGCTCTGCGTCACCCCGATTCCCAAAGACACCGCCCGGTTCCCCGCCGGGCGGTTTGTTTTTTGTGGCGACGCAGCATCCGACCTTGCGTTTTGTATCGATCGCTCTATAATCCGTTTCATATCGATCGATACAAAACGGAATCGTCATGGCAAGACCCCGGCAATTCGACGCAGCGGCTGCGCTGGCCGCCGCCCAGAACACCTTCCTGGACAAGGGCTACCAGGCCACGTCCACGCGCGAGCTGACGCAGGCCATGGGCCTGACCCAGCCCAGCCTCTACAACGCGTTTGGCGACAAGCGCTCGCTGTTCCTGCTGGCGCTGGACGACTACCTGAACAAGTCGCTGCGTGCCCGCATCGCGCGCGCGGAAGCGAACCATCCGCCGGCGGAGGCCATTTCGGCGTTCTTCGCCGAGAGCGTGGAGCGCGCACTGGCGGACCCGCAGCATCGCGGCTGCATGCTGATCAATGCTTCCCTGGATGCCTCGTCCGACGACCCCGCGCTGCGCGAGGTGGTAGCCGAGGAACTGGACGATCTCCGCGCGTTCTTCGAACGTTCCGTGCGCGCCGCGCAGACCGCCGGCACGCTGGATGCCGACTTCGTCCCCGAGGACGTGGCCGCCAACCTGCTGGCCGTGCAGGTGGGCCTGCGCGTGCTGTCGCGCGTGATGCCCGAGCGCCCGCTGCTCGAGGCGATGGTGCGGCAGGCGCTGTCCATGCTGGGTCTGCCGTCCACGTCCCCGCCATCGTGTTGATGCCGATCCGCTGATCCGCTGAGGGCCCCCGGCCCGCCTCGCATTCCCCCTGATCCATTCGCCAACGTGCTGCCGGCGCAGCGCGGGGGCGGCGTTCGTCCCCAAGGAGTTCCGTCATGTCTCAAGATGCCGCTACGGCACCAACACCCACCGCGATCCGGCCCTCCGCGGACGGGGCGCTCGATGCCCGGGCCCTCTATGCCGCGCTGGCCGGCCTCTGCGCGAGCCTCGTCGCCATCGGCCTCGCACGCTTTGCCTACACGCCGCTGATTCCCCCGCTGATCCACGCGCACTGGTTCACGGCCGCCGATACGGTCACGCTCAGCGCCGCCAATTTCGCGGGCTACTTCGCCGGCGCGCTGTTTGGCCGGCCGATCGCCGCGCGGCTGTCCAACCGCCATGCGCTGCGCTGGCTGATGGTGGCGGCCACGGCGGCGTTCTTTGCCTGCGCGTTCCCGCTCTCGGTGAGTTGGTTCTTCTTCTGGCGCTTCCTGTCCGGGCTGTCCGGCGGCGCCATCATGGTGCTCGTGGCGACGGCCATCCTGCCCCATATCGCCCCGGCGCGGCGCGGTTTCGTCAGCGGCATGATCTTTCTCGGCCTGGGGCTGGGCATCGCGGCATCCGGCACACTGGTGCCGGCGCTGCTGACGCTGGGCCTGCGCGAGACGTGGCTCGGCCTTGGCGCGCTGTCGCTGGTGCTGACGGCGCTGAGCTGGTTCGGCTGGCCGACCACCGATGCGCCGGCCGGCACGCCGGCCTCGCCCGCCGGGCACCCCGAAATTGGTGCAGCGCTCCGCGCCGAGCGGCCCACGCTGCGGCTGCTGAGCCTGCAATACGCGGCCAATGCGCTGGGGCTGGTGCCGGCGATGGTGTTGCTGGTGGACTACGTGGCGCGCGGGCTGGGGCAGGGCGCCAACGTGGGCGCCGGCTACTGGGTGCTCTACGGCGTGGCAGCCATCGCCGGGCCGCTGGTCTCCGGCTTCATGGGTGACCGCATGGGCTTCCGCAATGCCTACCGGCTGGCGCTGGCGCTCCAGGCCCTGGCTGTGGCGGCGCTGGCGCTGTGGGACGGCCCCGTGGCGATCGTGGCGGCCACCATCGTGCTCGGCGCGTTCACGCCCGGCGTGGTGCCGTTGATGCTCGGCCGCGTGCACGACGCGCTGCCGCACGACCCCAGCGCGCAGCGCGCCGCCTGGAGCCGCGTGACCAGCGCCTTCGCGCTGTTCCAGGTGCTGGCCGGCTACGGCTACTCCTACCTGTTCGCGCACACGCACGAGAACTACGCGCTGATCTTTGCCTGCGGCGCGGTGGCCTTCGTGATTGCGCTGGGGGCGGATCTGGCGCTGCGGGGACGGGTGCGATAAGGGTCGGCGGCGCTGTAGGGGCGTTGCGAGCAAGGTTTTCCGCGCGCCACTACAATCGCCAAACATCGTGACACCCGCCTACGCCTGAAGGCCTCCGAAGGAACCTGTTCATGTCCCAACTTTTCACGCCCTACAAGATCGGCAATCTCGAACTTGCCAACCGCATCGCGATTGCGCCGATGTGCCAGTACTCGGCCGACGAGGGCTCGGCCACCGACTGGCACATGATTCACCTGGGCCACATGGCGCTGTCCGGCGCCGGGCTGCTGATCGTCGAGGCCACGGCGGTGTCGCCCGAGGGCCGCATCTCGCCGGACGACCTCGGCCTGTACGGCGATGCCAACGAGGCCGCGCTGGGCCGCGTGCTGGACGCGGTGCGCAAGTACTCGCCCATCGCCGTGAGCGTGCAGCTCGCGCATGCGGGCCGCAAGGCGTCGAGCCAGGCACCTTGGGAGGGCGGCGCGCAGATCCGCCCGGACCAGCCGCGCGGCTGGCAGACCCTGGCGCCCTCGGCAGTGCCGCATGGCGCGGACGAAGTGCCGCCCGTGGCGCTGGACAAGGCCGGCATGCGCAAGATTCGTGACGACTTCGTCGCGGCGGCCAAGCGCGCTGCGCGGCTTGGCATCGACGGTATCGAGGTGCACGGCGCGCACGGCTACCTGCTGCACCAGTTCCTGTCTCCGCTGGCCAACCATCGCACCGACGAGTACGGCGGCAGCCTGGAGAACCGCATGCGCTTCCCGCTGGAAGTGTTCGATGCCGTGCGCGAGGCGTTTCCGGCCGAGCGGCCCGTGTGGATGCGCGTCTCCGCCACGGACTGGGTGCCGAACGGCTGGGACATCGACGGCACGCTGGCGCTGTCCCACGCGCTCAAGGCGCGCGGGTGCGCGGCGGTGCATGTGAGCACGGGCGGCGTGTCCCCGCAGCAGGCCATCAAGCTCGGACCGGGCTACCAGGTGCCGTACGCGCAGCGCGTGAAGGCCGAGGTGGGCCTGCCGACACTGGCCGTGGGCCTGATCACGGAACCCGAGCAGGCCGAATCCATCGTCGCCAACCACGAGGCCGATGTCATCTCGATTGCGCGCGCCATGCTCTACGACCCGCGCTGGCCGTGGCATGCCGCCGCCAAGCTCGGCGCCAGCGTGGACGCCCCGAAGCAGTACTGGCGCTCCCAGCCGCGCGGGCTCGAGAAGCTGTTCCGCGACGCGCATTTCGGCCAGCGCTGAGTCCCTGACTTCCCCTTGTCCGGCCTTTCCCGGCGCGCCTGATCCATCTGATGCATCCGGCGCGCATCGCCAATCCATTCTCCGATCCTGCCTTGCCGCCTAACCTGCGCTGACGCTGGCGCACGGGGCGCCGCGCTGACGAACATGCGGAGGCAGGGATCATGGCAGTGCTTTACGACATCAAGGTGGAGAGCGGGGCGTCGCAGTGGTATGGCGTGATCTCGGTCACGAATATCCGCTACGCCGATGGCAGCGCGGTCCGGGTCAACGACTTCCTCGGCATGGGGTTCCATTCCCCGGCATCGGTGCAGCCCACCGACTTCAATCCGCAGTTCTGGATGTGGACGCCGACCACGGCGGAGACCACGAATGACCAGATCGACAGCCAGACCTGGGACGTCACCGCCAAGCTCATTTTCGAACTGGGGCACACGTTTGCCGCCCAGGACAAGATCAATATCGGCATCAATGGCGACCTGACCGGCCCCGACGCGGCCGACTACCTGTCGTCGTTCGCGCTGGCTGCGGATACGCTGCCGGATACCAACGGCATCGTCAGCGTGCAGGTCAACTCGGCGCCCGATGAGCGGCTGTACTCGTCCGCCCAGACCCTGTACTTCACGCAGGGCACCCAAGTCCATGTGGAGACAGTGGCGCCGGGCACGACCACGCCGCTGGCGCTGCCGGCCGGCACGTATTCGATTACCGCCAGCCCGCTGTCGAACCATGCCGGCACGGTCGTGTCCACTGCCCATGTGCAGCCGTCGACCGTCACGGTCACGCCCGGCAGCAATGCAGTCATCATGGTCGTCTACGACCCGGCGAAGTACACCGCGGCGCTCGATGTGTCGATTGGCGATATTCCCGTGCTGGCGGACGAACTGCTCGACGTCACGGTGGTGTCCCGCAACAGCCAGGACCCGCTCGCCGCGTTCTCGAGCCCGCCCGGGCATCTCACGCAACTGCACGGGCTGCCGCTGGTCGGCGTGGTCGACATCAGCGTGGCGAGCATCGCGGTGAACAACGTTCGCCACACGTTCCCGTCCCAGCACCGTTCGCTCGATACCAAGCTCCAGTTCGTTGCGTTCACGGCCGCCGACATGCATTCCACGGCGGTCAGCACCGCCGGCTTCGTGACGCTGCCGGTCGTCATCACCTCGGACGTGACCGTCAATGCGCCGCTGGACGTGCGCCTGGTGGCGCCGAACATGAGCTATCACCAGACCTTCCACCTCGTGGCGGGCACGCATAGCTACAACCTCGCCGTGCCGGTGCAGCCGCAGACGTACGCCGTGGAGGTGTCGGACTTCATCTACGACGGCGTGGTGTACAACACGCAGACCGCGGACTACCTCGTCGTGCTGTCCACGGGCAAGGCGCAGCTGCATATCGACGTCTCGCAGGGCGCGAACCTCAAGGTGCGCGGCTTCCCGGATTTCCTGAGCTTCGGCGGCTGCGCCGACCTGACGCCGGGCAATGCGGTGGACTTCGTCGCGGCGCGCGCGTCATCGGTGTTCAAGTACGCGGGCTTCGATGGGGCCGGCGATCCCGGCC
This sequence comes from Cupriavidus sp. 10L43_2, assembly GCF_056395265.1. Lineage (NCBI taxonomy): Bacteria > Pseudomonadati > Pseudomonadota > Betaproteobacteria > Burkholderiales > Burkholderiaceae > Cupriavidus > Cupriavidus sp. 10L43_2. The sequence continues at coordinate 37,284 of NZ_JBFTJE010000004.1, read as the reverse complement.
AATACCTGACCGACGACGCCCAGACCACGCGCACCATCCTGCTCGCGCGCGATGTGGAGCAGCAGATTGGCGGCGGCCACAAGGTGCTGCCGGTGATGGTGTCCTATACCTGCAACCTGTCGCTCGGCGACACGCCCACGCAGCTCGCCAACACGCAGGGGCTGGCTCACAGCTTCGGCAACCTCATCCTGTCGCTGAACCTGGCGAAGGCCCACACCGATGTCGACCATCCGGTGCCGTGCGGCTTCGTGGTCAACCCGGACTTCCTCGGCGCCTGCCAGCAGGGCGGATTCGCGCCGGACTACGCCATGCCGGTGCGCGAGCCGCTGCGGCAGGCCCTGGCCCACTGGAAGGTGGTCGCCACGATTCCGCAGAACATCGAAGAGAACATCCGGGGCTATGTGGCGGCCGTGAACTGGCTGATCCGCACCGTGGCGCCGGCGGTCACCTTCGGCTGGCAGGTCAACCTGTGGGGGGTGGGGGCGTCCGAGTGGATCTACGCATCCGACGACTCACCGGTCCGCAACGGTCGGGTCACCGCCGCGTATGTGCGGGCGCTGAAGGTCCACGAGGGGCCGTACGCGCCGGACTTCCTCGCCGTGGACCGCTACGAGGCCGACGACTTCACCATCCGCGCCTACGCCAACGGCTATTGCTACTGGGTGCACGAGTGGAAGCGCTTCTTCGACTTCTGCGCCGAACTGAGCCGCGATCTCAAGGTGCCGATCATGCCGTGGCAGGTGCCGGCCAGCCATGCGCCGCTGGTCACGGACCCGGTCAACGACAACTTCGACACGCAGAACTGGGGCACGGGCGGCACGTACATCCTCGGCGATCCGGCCATCGGCAGCGATTACCACAACATCAATCCGAAGATCATCGCCCTGCAGTTCCCGGATGCCTTCCACTGGGCGATGGGCACGAGCGCCGAGGACATGTTCGAGCGCTCGATACCGTTCGACGTCAGCGCCCCGGCCTATGGCGACTTCCCGTATCGCGGCATCTTCACGCTGCTGCTGGGCGGCGGCGCCACCACGGGCATCATCTCGACGGTGGGCGATGACACCTCCTTCGTGCGTGACAAGCTCAACGCGTACATGGACCATCCGATCCCGTTCGGCAACGACGCCGCGTCGCTGGGCACGCCCCGTCCGCAGCGCCGGCTGCGGCGGCGCGGATTGGTGCGATGCGGCAAATAAGGCACGCGCCATAGGCGATGAGCCAGGCGCGGCAGGAGCAGGGATTTCCATGATTGTCACGACCCGGTGAAGTGACGACCATGGGCCTCAATAGATTGCGTTGGGCAGTACCGCGGGCGCCCCGATTCGAGCCAGCCCGCCATCACAGAAGTAGTCGAAGAACGAACTCTGGGAGACATCCATGCAAGTCTATGACGGCCTTGTTTTTGCCTGCGCCATGATGCTGATCTGCGCGTACACGTATCTGGGCGTGCAGTCGCAGAGCCTGGCGCTCAAGTACGGCTCCCCGGCCATCGTCGGCGTGCTGACGATCGCCTACGCGCTGCTGCCGATGCGGATGGTCGGCTGACCGAACCTCCGCATCCCATCCTCCTCCGTTCTGGCTGACGCTAGCGTAGCGACAGCCAGATCGCCTTTGGTTCCGTGAAGTTCTCGATGGCGGCATCGCCGTGCTCGCGCCCCAGGCCCGAGTCGCCCGACCCGCCCCACGGCAGCCTCACGTCCGTATAGCCATAGGTGTTGATCCACACGGTGCCCGCGCGCAGCTCGCCGGCCACCTTGTGCACGCGCGCGATGTCCGCGCTCCACACCCCGGCCGCGAGGCTGAAGGCGGTGCCGTTGGCGATGCGCACCGCGTCCGCCTCATCGTCGAACGGGATCACGCTGGCCACCGGGCCGAAGATTTCCTCCTGCGAGATGCGCATCTCGTGCTCGACGTTGGCGAACACGGTGGGCGCCACGTAGAAGCCGCGCTCGCCGATGCGCGCGCCGCCGGTGACCGCGCTCGCGCCTTCCTTCTTGCCGATCTCCACGTAGTCCAGCACGGTCTTCATCTGCGCCGCCGAGACCACCGGGCCCATGGTCGTGCCGGGCTCGGCCGGGTCGCCCACGCGGATCGCGCGGGCGCGCGCGGCCATCCGCTCGACCACTTCGTCGTAGACCTGCCGCTGCGCCAGGATGCGCGAGCCCGCCGAGCAGACCTGGCCCGCGTTGAAGAAGATGCCGGAGGCCGCCGCGCGCGTGGCGGCGTCCAGGTCGGCATCGGCAAAAATCACATTGGCGGACTTGCCGCCCAGCTCCAGCGTCACGCGCTTGAAGTTGGCCGCCGCGCCCTGCATGATGCCGCGCCCCACGCCCGGCGAGCCCGTGAAGGTCACCTTGTCGACGCCCGGGTGCGCCACCAGCGCGTTGCCGACCACGCTGCCCTTGCCCGTGACGATATTGAACACGCCCGGCGGCACGCCAGCCTCCAGCGCCAGCTCGGCCACGCGCAGCGCGGAGAGCGGGGTGATTTCGGCCGGCTTCACCACCAGCGTGCAGCCGCATGCCAGCGCCGGGGCAATCTTCCACATGCCGATCATCAGCGGGAAATTCCACGGCACGATGGCGGCCACCACGCCCACCGGCTCGCGCACGGTGTAGGTCAGCGCGTCGTTGCGGGCGGGAATCACCTGGCCGTTGATCTTGTCGCACCAGCCGGCGTAGTAGCGCACGGTGTCGATGGCGGCCGGCACGTCCTGGCGCCGCACGCCGGCCAGCGGCTTGCCGCAGTCCTGGCTTTCCAGCTGCACCAGTTCCTCGGCGTGGGCTTCCAGCAGGTCGGCGAAGCGGTAGAGAATGCGCCCGCGCTCGGCGGCGCGCATGCGGTTCCAGACCTTCAGCGCGGCGCGCGCGGCCTGCACGGCGCGGTCCACGTCGGCGGCATTGCCCTGCGCCACGCGGGCGATGGGCGTTTCGTTGGCCGGATTGATGTCAGTGGAGTATTCGCTACTTCCGGGCGGCGCGCGCTGGCCGTCGATCAGCAGATCATGGGTCGGCAGGTCGCCGGATGGGGACAAAGGCATGGAAGGCTCCTCGCTGCTGGGTCATTGTTGGGGATGACGTGCGCATTGGCCGGACGAGCTGCGGTGCCGGGCCCGCTTCTGCCTTGCAGTGTGGTGGGCGTGCTGATCTAAGTCCAATTAATAGGACTGATTCATTCATGCTTTTAATGCATGAATGGGGGTGGGGCTTATTGTTCCGCCCGCGAGCATTCACCCTGGTCGATTTCCACCCAGTGGGACTCGCGCAGCAGGGTGCTGATGGCCGCGTGGAGTTCGCCCGGCACCACGGGTTTGTGGAGCAGGGCGGTGCCGCCGGCATGGGCATGCCGCAGGCGGTCAGCGGCGGTGTCGCCGGTGATGATGATGGCCGGCAGCGCACGGCCCACGCGCTCGCGGATGGCCGCCATGGCTTCCTGCCCGGTGCGATGGCCGCGCAGGCGGTAATCGGCCAGGATCAGGTCCGGGGTGAAGGCGTCCAGCGTGGCCAGCGCCTCTTCCTCGCTCTCGGCGGTGCGGCACTGGCAGTGCCAGACCGCCAGCAGCCCGGCCATGGCCTCGCGGATGGCCGGGTCGTCGTCGATCACCAGCACGCGCAGCCCGTCCAACCGCATCGCGGCGCGCGGATGGGCGACTTCCTCGGGCGCGGTCCAGGCCAGCGGCAGCCGTAGCCGGAACACCGAGCCACGCTCGGGCGCGGAGGCCAGCGTCACGCGCGTCTGCATCGTGCGCGCTAGTCCTTCAACGATGGCCAGCCCGAGGCCCAGCCCCTTGCGCTGGTCGCGCTCAGGATTCCCGAGCTGGTGGAACTCGCGGAAGATGTCCTGGTGCTGCGCGGCCGGAATGCCGATGCCGGTGTCCCAGACCTCCACCGACACATGGAAGCGGCGCGTGCGGCAGGCCACCAGCACGCCGCCCGTGCGCGTGTAGCGGATGGCGTTCGCAATCAGGTTGCGCAGGATCAGTTCCACCAGCGTCGGGTCGCCGAACAGCGTGGCGGTGGTGTCGCGCGTGCGGTAGACCAGCCCGCGCGCGTTGGCTTGCGGCGCGAACTCGTTCTCGAGCTTGTACAGCAGCGGCTGCAGACGGAACGGCCGCGGCCGGGGCGTGATCACGCCCGCTTCGAGCTTCGAGAAATCGAGCAGCGTGTTCAGCATCTCGCGGGCCGCGCCGGAGGAAGCCTCGATATGGGCCAGCAGCTGGCGCTGGTGGTCATCGAGCCGCGTGCGGCCCAGCGAGACCACGAACAGCCCCAGCGCGTGCAAAGGCTGGCGCAGGTCGTGGCTGGCGGAGGCCAGGAACACCGACTTCGCCCGGTTGGCTTCCTCGGCCCCGCGCTGGGCGTGGCCGGCGCGCGCGGTCTGGTCGCGCAACTGCGAAATGAGTTCGACGTTTTCGAAGCGCAGGGCGATGGCATGCCGCGCCACGCGCGCGTAGTTGCGCGCGAAAATCATCAGCACGACCAGATAGAGCGGCGTGCCGAGGAACATCGGCAGGTAGGCGATATCGCCCGTGGCCAGGAAGACCATCCAGACCGGCACGATCGACGGGATGAAGAAGCCCACCGCCACCGGCAGGCAGGCCGAGAACACCGCGAGCGCCGCTGCACTCATGCCGGCGATCAGCGACAGCACGCAGATCACCACGGCCGGGGAGCGGATATCGAGATAGAGCCAGGCCACCAGCCCCCACAGGCTGCCGATCAGCACCAGCATCACGGTCATGAGCCGCGCGTAGCGGCCCGAGCCGGATTCGGTGAGCCGGTTCGGTACCGCCAGCCGGCCGAAATAGGCCGCCGCGCAGGCGATGGCCATTGCCGCCGCCCAGGGCAGCGCGCCCGGGTGCCCGCCGGTGATGGTCAGCCCGCTGGCCAATATCAGCGCGGCCAGCGCGCAGCCGAGCATGGCGATGCCAAAACTCTGGTCGATCAACTCCATCTGCGCCGTCAGCAGGCGCGGCTCGTCGTAGCGCGGGAGCAGGCCGAATGGAGTCGATGTCATGCGGATGGCGGCGGGCAGTCAGCGTTGCGCCTGCACCAGCCCGCGGCGCTGGGCCTCGAGGATGGCTTCCACGCGGCTGACCACGCCAAGGTGGCCGAGAATGGCCGCCACGTGCACGCGCACGGTGTTCTCGGACAGCCCCAGGTGATAGGCGATGACCTTGTTCGACCGCCCCAGGTTGAGCTGCCCCAGCACCTCCAACTGGCGCGGCGTGAGCTGGCTCGGCGCATAGTGCGCCGCCTGCGGGGCGCCATTCAGCCCATTCAGGCCATCAAGGCAGCCGCCGTTGCCATCCGTGGCGAAATGCGTGCCGCCGCTCAGGCAGCAGGCAATCGCTTCCTCGATCTCGCGCGCATCGGCGGACTTCGGGAGGAATCCGGCAATGTCCTTGCGCGCCTCGGCTGATATGGCGTCCAGCCCGGAGGTGCCCGAGACGATCAGGAATTTCGCCGTCTGAAAGTGACGCTTAAGTACCTTTACGCCCTCGATCCCGTTCAGGCCCGGCATCTGGATGTCGAGCAGGACGATGTCCACCGGCTTCTCGCCATGCTGCGCCACGGCCTCCATCACCGAACCGGCCTCGATGATCGTATCCACGCTCGGACTGTCCGCCAGCAACAGCTTGAGCCCCGTGCGAAACAGGGTGTGGTCATCGATCAGCAGGAGGCGGGCACGGGGCATGGAACGGCGGGGGGCGGGGGAGGAGACGATTGGACTCGATTCCGGCCAGCTTGTCCATGCGGGGCGTTGCGCAGACGCCCGGCTAGTCCGGAAAGATTATTGGCACTCGCGTGCCGGGGTGCGAGGATCGCCACGTGGACGAATTCCGCGACTTGTCCATACCACTTTGGATACCCACTCCCTCCCGGCAGTGGGTATTTTTTTGGGCTTTTGCTTGTCGACGGTGTGCGGGGCCGGGCTTACGCCGGCAGCAGTCCCGCCGTACGCCTGTGTTACCGATTCCGGCACACAAGCAGGCGTCTCGACATTCCTCATCAATGGCCAAACCGTGGACGCTACCTATCTGCAGGGAGCAACCGTGCCCCTGAACCTGACCGGCCTTCCGGGATTGTCGATTCGGTTCGGTTCAAGCCACGACGGCATGCCGATCAACGTTCAATTGGTATCCAGTTGGCAGGCCGAGTCGACGATTCTTCATCTCGCCGGCCTGCTGGAAAGGGCGAGCCAATTCCACGGTCTTCGCCCATCCCTCTGAACGAACGAGACGCCGCTCGGATGCCGACGTCCCACGTGGCGCACTGAGCGTGTGGCAGGCTCAGCCTGTGGCATCCTCGAGCGCCGCCTGGTATTGGCCCAGGCAGGCCATGCCGTTCAGGCGGGAGCGTTGCAAAAGGGCCCGTTGTGCGAGCGCCGCGTTGCCTGCCTCGCCTCTCCACGCCAGCAGCGCCGGTTCCTGCAAGGCGCGCCCGTACGAAAACGACAGCCGCCAGGGCAGCGGGGCGAGTCGGTTCATCGCATCGAGATTGGCGGTGGCTTCAGAGGGTGTCTGGCCGCCGGACAGGAAGAAAACGCCCGGCACCGCCGCCGGCACCGTGCGCCTGAGTATCTGCACGGTATGCATGGCCACGTCGGCCGCTGCAGCAAGCCCGCACGCCTTGCCGGGCAGCACCATGCTCGGCTTCAGCAGCATGTGCTCGAGCACCACCCTGTGCCGGTGCAAGGCGTGGAAGACTTCGTGCAGCACGGCCTCGGACACCTCGGCGCAACGCGCCATGGTGTGCGCGCCGTCCATCAGCACCTCGGGCTCGACGATCGGCACCACGCCCGCTTCCTGGCAGGTCGCGGCATAGCGCGCCAGCGCTTCCGCGTTCGCTGTGATGGCGAGCCGGCCCGGGAGTGTGTCCGAGATGTTGTACACCGCGCGCCACTTAGCGAAGCGCGCGCCCTGCTGGCGATAGCCCGCGAGCCGCTTCGCCAGCCCATCGAGGCCCTCGGTGATCTCGTCCCCGGGTGCGTGGGCGAGCGCCAGCTTGCCCTTGTCCACCTTGACGCCCGGCACGATGCCCTGGCGCGCCGCCATCTCCGGTAACGGTGTGCCATCGTCGGCGCGCTGGCCCAGCGTTTCCTCGTACAGGATCACGCCACTGATGAATTCGCCGAGCCCCGGCGTGGACAAGAGCAGGCTGCGCCACGCGCGGCGCGTCTCCTCGCTTGATGGGACACCGATGTGCTCGAACCGCTTGGCAATCGTTGGCCCGCTCTCGTCGGCGGCCAGAAGGCCTTTGCCGGCCTGAACCAGCGCATCCATGGTGCTTTGCAATTCGCTTTTTGTATCCATGATGTGCTCCGGGACGCGTGGCATGAGCCCCCACGGCATGGGGTTGTGCTCTTCAGGCGCCTATAAATGTAGGAGACGGCCACGTGTTTGTGAACGATTCACGGAATCCATCTGGCCGGTGGTTGCCGTCAACGGTCAGTCGCCAGAAGCGCCATGTCCTTCCTCACACTGGTCTTCCATGGACGAGCCCGGTTCGCCATGACGGGTGTTCACATTCTTTTGGCGACGTTCGGGTTGGCTGCCTGCGTGTCGACTGGCGTCGATGTGAAGCAGGAACAGTTGTCGTACTTCATGATCGGCTTCTCCACGCTCGACGACGTTACCGGGCAGCTCGGAAATCCGACCTGGCGGGCATCCCTAAGTAGCGGCTCGACGGTCCTGATCTATTCGTTTGCCAGCTCCAGGCCACATCCCGAGAGCTTTCTGCCGTTCATTGGCCCGCTGTTCTCAGGCGGCGAGATTCGGTCGGTGATGGTCCTTTTCGAATTCGACCAAAACGGCGTCCTCCGGAGTCACGGGAGGACGACATCCAGTAGCGTTTCAGGATGGAGCGTATTGCCGCCCGGCACCCTGCCGTGACGTGGTGCGCTCATGGCGATATTCAACGCCGTGTTCCCATCAATTCAGGGTGCCAACACGCCGGAAGGCGACCAGCATGGCAAGGTCATAGCCGATTTTCAACACACCACAAGCCAGCAATGGCGCTCCAGCCCACCCCATTGCCATGAGCCCACCGGCCAGCACTGGGCCGATCGCGGCAGCCAGGCTGCGCGGCACCGCCGTCAGGCTTGCTGCCGCCGTCCGCTCGGCGGGGGTGACCACCGCCATCACGAATGCCGTCCGTGTTGGTACATCCATTTGAGACAGCGCGCTGCGCGCCAGCAGCAACAGTAACGTCAAGCTCAACGACGGTGCGAACGCGGCGGCAATCAGGAACGCGCTGGAAGGGATATGCGTGAACACCATGGTGTTCAGTAGCCCGATCCTTCGGGCCAGTGGCACAGCGGCGAGCTGGGAAGCCGTGGTAAGCAGCCCGGCCCAGAAGAAGAACTGGCCCGCCGCACCCGGGGACATCCCGAAACGCTGCATCAGCCAAAGCGACAGCAAGGCATTGACGACCAGGCCGCCCGCAAACGCATCGACACTGAACAGCATCGCGAGCCGGATGACGATCTGGCGCGATGGCCCCAACGGCGCGGCCGTCGACATCGACTGCGGATGGGGTTCGGGCAACCTCGCGTAGAGCACCCAGAGCGCCATGCCCGCCAAGGCGTAGACGAGGAACATCAGGCGCATGCCGTCCAGGAAGGACAGGCCGGTATGCCTGCCAAGCCAACCAGGTATCGCTGCGGCCAACGCTCCGAACGCCGCGGAGAGGGAACCCGCAAGTCCGTAGCGCGCGAACAATGCCGTGCGCGCGTCAGGTGTCGCGGCCTCGGCCAGCCGCGCCTGCTCCAGCGGCAGGAACACGCTGACATCCCCCGAGCTCGGGTTCAGCGTGCCGATAAAGGCAACGATCAAGAGCGGCCAGAGCGATGACAGACCCGCAAAGGCCGCCCCGGTGCCGGCCATCAGGGCGGCCGCCAGTATCAGCAGACGGCGCTGCGGAAAGCGGTTCCCGACGAGTCCGACCAGAATGGTCGTCATCGCGGAGCCAATCAGCGTGACGCTGCTGATCAGTCCCACGGCGAGTGGGTCGAAGCCCAGGGCCAGCAGGTACGCGGGCAGCAGTACAGCCACGAATCCATCGCAGAAACCGCGCAACGCCCGCCCGGCGAGCAGCGGCATCACGCCTGCGTCGGTGCCGGGTGGAAAGGCAAGGTCGGAAAGCAATGCGCGAATCATTTGCTGTGCCGCAACACGTCAGTGATGGAGCAACGGATAGGCCACCAGGCCAATCAAGGCCGCAGCCGCGACGATCATGGGTTCGGACAGCTTCTTGAACCTGATCAGCAAGGCGACGGTAAGGAGCGCCAGGAGCGCGGTCGGGATATCGACAATCGAGCGCTTGGCCAGGACGATCACCGCCCCGGTGATGGCGCCGATGGCCGCCGCGGTGACGCCGTCGACGAACGCCAGGATGGCCGGCAGCTTCCCGTACTTCTTGAAGTAAGGCGCCGGCAGGACGGTGAACAGGTAGCAAGGCAGGAACGTCGCCGCGGCCGCCACGCAGGCACCAGGCAGGCCCGCAACAAGGTAGCCAATGAAGCCGACGGTGATGACAACCGGGCCGGGCGTAATCATGGCGACCGCCACGGCGTCGACAAATTGCTTGTCGTTCAGCCAGTGATGTTCGGTCACCACGCCGCCATAGAGGAAGGGCACGATGGCAAGCCCGGAGCCGAAGACGAATGCACCGGCCTTGGCAAAGAACACACCGATCTGCGAGAGCAGCGGCCAATCCACGGTACTCAGCATGCCGCTTGCGGCCGGTAATGGGGCTGCCGCGATCGCATTCAGCCTGCCTTGCCGCAGCCACTTTGGCGGTGCGCGCCAGAACCAGACCAGCACCCCGGCCGCGAGGAACAGCCACGCGACCTCCGATTCGGTGATGACCGTGACCGCCACGAGCACCAGATAGATGAACCACAGCAGCTTGTCTTTGCCTACGCTCTTCCTGGTCAGCTTGTAGGCGCTGATCGCGATGATGCCGATCACCGCCGCGCCCACGCCGTAGAACACCGACTGCATCCAGGTGAGACCGCCGAAGCGTACATAGGCCCAGCCGAGCGCCAGCACCATCAGGAATGAAGGCAGCACGAAGGCGACGCCGACGAGTGTGGCCCCGAGGATGCGGTAGTGCACGTATCCGAGGTAGATCGCGAGTTGGGCGGCAAGCGGGCCCGGCGCCAGTTGCGCGAGGGCAAGGCCTTCCTTGTAGTCGGCATCGGTAATCCACTGCCGCGCATCGACCAGATCCCGGTGCATATAGCCCGCAAGCGCCACCGGTCCCCCGAAGCCCAAGGTGCCAAGCCGCAGGAAGTACATCACCAGTTGCCGCAGCGTGTAACCGGGGCGTTCGTGCGCAGAAGGGCCGGAAGGGGCGGAAGCAGGCGGCTGGGGTGAGTTCATCTTGGCTTGCGTGGAGAGCGGTCCGGCAGTCTGGCAGCAGGCAACGACCTAGCGTTTGCGCGCGCTGGAAAAGTGCGCATAGAGCGAGTCGAGGACATTCCCTACCTCCTCCAGTAGCGCATCGTCATCGGGCAGGCGCTCGCGTGCGCCTGCCAGTACCGCTTCAAAACCACTGGCCTCCGCAACGGGTGTCCCGCCGATGTCCAGTACGTGAACCATCTGGCCCACGCGCGCCAGTCCCTTGTTCTCGTCGAGCCCGAAGCTGGCGAGCAGCACCTCGAAGGAGACCCGGTCGCCGACATGGGTGAATGTCGCACCATCGAAGTCGAACCCCAGCGCCTCCTTTGGGCATTGGCGAACGTCCTCCAGCCAGAGGAAGTTGGCGTGGGGATCGATAAAGCGCCGGATCAGCCAGGCACAGGCAACGCGGTCCACCCAGAGGTGCCGGCGCGTTGCCCAGCGTCGGCCTTGGTATTGGCTTGGGTCGCGTCTCGGAATGCTGCCCGCCATGCCCTGTGGTTCGCCCGGCGACAGCATGATGTCGATGGCCGCATTGAAATCGCGCCACTGTGCTTCGGCGCGGGCCGAGGCCTCATTCGGGAAGAAGTCGATCTTGCGGATCGCTTCGAATCCACGGCCGTACCGGCGAGCCATGCGTAGGAGGCTTGCTTCGTCCGTTTCCGCCAACGTCGCACGGGCGCGGGAGAGTTCGGCCATCCAGTCGGCGTATTCGGGAGTCCGATCGAACAACGCGCGGTACTCGGCATCTTGCTGTGTGTCGCTGGCCTGCACGGAAAGCGTCCAGACCTTGCCATCCTCGCTGGTCGCGTCTGTGGCCAGGGCTTGCAACGGGTCTCGCAAGCCTGCGACGTCGGGCACGACATAGACGCCATCGCGTAATGCCGCCGCGCCCAACGCCTTGATGCCGCGCCAGAATCGCATGCGAGCGGTGGCGGCCGAGGTGGGCAGGCTGACAACCAGCACCACCCAGGGGGAAGCGAATTGAAGAGCAGTCATGCGCCCAGCTTAATGGGTCGTAGGCCCTGCTTCAATGCTGTAGAGATCTCTACAGCCCAATGGTCGCCGCTTATGAAGTCAAGGCGCTGCCAATGGCCCCGCCGCCACATCCCAAGTCCGATCCCCCAAAAACCATCGCGCCGCATGCGGGCCGTGCAAGGTGTGGCGATTACCCGACACGCGGACCCAGTTGCCTTCGGGCAGGCCGAGGACGGGGGTGTCGGGTGAGAGGGTGGTGAACTCGGCCAGGCGCTGGTCGCGGGTTTCGCCACGGAAGCCGGGGATCACGAGGTTGTAGTAGTGCGGGTTGAGCTGGAACGGGATCAGGCCGAGGGCGTCGAGGCCGCCCGGGTCTACCACGGGCATGTCGTTGGTTGTGCGGATGCTGGGCGTGGCGAGGTTGGAGCCGGCACTCCAGCCGATATAGCGCGCGGCGCCGGCGCGCACGCGGGCGGCCATCGGGGCCAGCAGCGCCTGCTGGCGCAGTACCTGGAGCAGCCGGAAGGTATTGCCGCCGCCCACCACGATCAGCGTGGCCGCGTTGACTGCCGCCAGCGGGTCCGCCTCGGCGTGCAGGCCGCGCACGGTGATGCCGATGGGCGCCAGCGCCTCGCGGACCTGTTCGGTGTAGGCGTCCCAGTCACGCGTGACCCCGGCGTAGGGGACGAACAGCGCGTCGGTACGGCCATCGGCCAGTTCCGTGATGGCTGCGTGCGCGTGCACGAGGTAGCCGTCGTCGGAGGTGGAATTGCTCAGCAGCAGGAGATCCATGTCGAAGCAGGTCGTCGTGTTCCGTTATGCGGAACCGCGATCCGGAAGTTGGGTAAGCCGACGATGGTACCCAAGGTGGCGGGCGCATGACAACCGCGCCCCGCTCATCTCCTGTTCATCTCCCTATATCTATTAGTGTGTCTTGCGGTTTCCGGGCCGGATCAGTCGATCAGCCGCCCGCTGGCGTCGAAGAACGGGTGCGCCGGGCCGTAGTCCCCGCTGGCGGCGAGGTGGGTCACCAGCCCGTGGGCCGGGTGCCACCAGTGCAGCAGGTAGCCGGGCGGCTCCATGCGGAAGCGGGAGGCGGCCTGCGGATCGAGGTCCAGCGCCACCTGGTGGGCCGGCCCCGGCGCGGTGATGGCGATGGTGCCGCCAAAGCGCCGCGTGATCTGGCGGTGCAGGTGGCCGCAGACCACGCGCTCCACCTGCGGGTGCCGGGCGATCAGGGCCTCCAGCGCGGCGGCGTTGTCGAGCCCCTGCTGGTCCATATGGCCGATGCCGGTGACAAAGGGCGGGTGGTGCAGCATCAGCAGCGTCGGCTGGGCCGGCGGGGCGGCCAGCGTGGCATCGAGCCAGGCCAGTCCTTCGGGTGTCACCCGGCCGCCGGGCTGGCCGGGGACGGTGCAGTCGAAGCCGACCAGCCGCAGCGGGCCCGCCGCCATCGCATAGTGGATGGGCGCCTCGCCGTCGCCGTGGTCGAACAGGTAGGCGTGGTCGGGGAACACCTTTCGCAGCGTGGTGCGGTGGTCGTGGTTGCCGGGCAGCAGCCGCACCGGCATCGGCAGCCGTTGCAGGATGTCGCGCAGGAAGCGGTATTCGTCTTCGCTGCCGAAGTCGACCAGATCGCCGGTAATGATGACCGTATCGGGGATTTGCGGGGCCGCCAGCAGGGTGTCGATGGCCTGATGGAGCGCGCCGGCCGTATCGACCCGCCGGTAGGACAGCTTGCCGCCGGCCTTGATATGGAGGTCGCTCAGTTGCGCGACGAGATAGGGGGAAGGAGCGGTCATGCAGCGTCGGGAAGGGTGATCAGGTGGGCGGTGTCGATGCGCAGGCCGACGCGCGCGCCAGCCGGCCAGCCGTCGCGGCGCGCGGTATCGACAATCAACGGCGTGGCGGCGCCCACGTCCACCAGCAGCCGGGTGTGGTTGCCGAGGAACAGCGCGGTGACCACGGTGCCTTCCACATGGGCGCGATCGGCGCTATCAGCGTGCACCAGCGCCACGTCCTCGGGCCGGAACATCAGCCGCGCGGCTGGCGTCGCGGGGGCGTCGCTGGGCGGCCCCATCGGCACGCTGCCGCCTGGCACGCGCCACAGGCCGGCTTCGGCCTGCGCTGGCAGGTGGTTCATGGTGCCGATGAAGTCCGCCACGAAGGCGTTGGCCGGCGCGCGGTAGATCTCCTGCGGCGTGCCGGACTGGGCGATGCGGCCGCGGTCCATGACGATGATGCGGTCGCCCAGCGCCATCGCCTCGGCCTGGTCGTGGGTGACGTAGACCGCGGTGATATGGAGGCTGCGCAGCAGCTGGTTGATGTCCGCGCGCAGGGCGTCGCGCAGCTTGGCGTCCAGCGCGGTCAGCGGTTCATCGAGCAGCAGCACGCGCGGCTGCACGGCGATGGCGCGCGCCAGGGCCACGCGCTGGCGCTGGCCGCCGGAGAGCTGGTCCACGCGACGGTCGGCGAACGGCTCCAGGTGCATCATCGATAACATATCGCCGACGCGCCGGCGCTGCGTGGCACCATCCACGCGCCGCACGCGCAGGCCATAGCCGATGTTCTCGGCCACCGTCATGTTGGGGAACAGCGCGTAGTTCTGGAACACCATGCCCACGCCGCGCTGCTCGATCGGCTGGTCGGTCACGCGGGTCTCGCCAAACCAGACCTCGCCACCCGCGTCCGGCTGCTCCAGCCCGGCGATGATGCGCAGCGTGGTGGTCTTGCCGCAGCCGGACGGCCCCAACAGCACCACGGTCTCGGCGGCCCCGATGTCGAGGTCGAGTGGTTGCAGGGCCAGCGTGCCATCCGCGAAGGTCTTGGCGCACTGGCGCAGGCGAATCGGGGTGGGCTCATGCATGGCGGGTCTCGACGGAGGCGGTTACGGGCGTGGCGGCGGGGAGTGGGGCGGTGGCCGGCTCGGCAGGTTCTGATACATGGCGCCGCGCGCGGGCGCCCATGGCGCTGAACGCCTGCATTGCCACCAGCAGCGGAATGATCATGACAAAGAAGACGATGGTGTAGGCGGAGCCGATCTCCAGCCGCATCGACGCGTAGCTGTCCGCCAGCCCCACCGGCAGGGTTTGCGTGGTCGGGGTGTGCAGCATCCAGGTCAGGTTGAACTCGCCCACGGACAGCGTGACCACCATCAGCGCCCCGGCCAGGATGCCCTGCCGGCAGTTCGGCAGCACCACGGTGAAGAAGCGCTGCAGCCGCGTGGCGCCCAGGCTGGCGGCGGCGTCTTCCAGTGTGCGGATGTCGATGGCGGACAGGATGGCCAGCACTGCCCGCACCATGAACGGCAGCGTGAACAGCACGTGGCCGATCAGGATGAACACCCAGCTCGTGCGCAGCGCCTGCCAGCCGCCATAGAGCAGGATCAGCCCCAGCGCGGTGGCCAGCCCCGGCACGGCCACGGGCAGCATCAGCAGTTCCTCGATCAGCCGCGTCACGCGGTTGCGGCGCAGCGCCATGTAGTAGGCGGCAGGCACGCCAATCACCAGCGTGCAGGCGAGGCAGGCGAGCGCAATGCCGAGCGAGAGGAAGATGGTGTTGCGATAGAGCGCCCAGACCTCCAGCAGCCAGCGCGTGGTGAGCCCGCTGGAGAGGCCCACGAAGATGTTGTTGGTCAGCCCGGCCAGCACGGACAGCACCACCGGCACGGTCATGAACAGGCAGACGGCCAGCGTGAGCGCCAGTTGCAGCCAGTAGCCGGCGCGGCGGCGCGGTGCGGTCATCGGCGGTTTCTTCATGGCTTTTTTCGCGGTACTCATGCGGTGGCGGCGACGGCGTCGCCCGAGATCCAGCGCGCCACAGCCAGCAGGGCCCAGGTGACCGCGCCGAGCAGCAGCGAGAGTGCAGCGGCCATGCCGAAGTTGGCGTAGTTGGTGAACTCGTTGTAGATGGTCAGCGGCAAGACGTCGAGCTGCGTGGCGAGCGTGAAGGCCGTGCCGAAGGCGCCCATGCTGGTGGCGAAGCAGATCGCCCCGCTGGACAGCATGGCCGGCATCAGCGCGGGCAGCATGACGTCCCGCACCACGCGCCACGGGCTGGCGCCGAGCGACCGTGCGGCTTCCTCGAGCGAGGGGTCGAGCTTCTCCACGGCGGCCATCACGGTCAGGATCACGCGCGGAATCGAGAAATACAGGTAGCCGACGAACAGCCCGGCCAGTCCGTAGGCGAAGGTCCAGCGCTCGCCGGCCAGCGCGTCGCCCACCATCGCCAGCAGGCCGTTGCGCCCGCCGAGCATGATGACCATGAAGCCGATCACCACGCCGGGAAAGGCCAGCGGAAAGGTGAGGATGGCCACCAGCACGGGTTTGCCGGGTACGGGGTGGCGCTGGAGGAAGGTGCCGGCGATGCCGGCAATCACCAGCGTGGCCAGCGTGACGGCGGCGGAGAGCGCCACCGTCACCAGCAGGCTATGCAGGTAGCACGCGCTGGTCAGCACGGTCCAGTAGACGCCCGCGCCCTGCTTGCCGGTGACGCTGACCTCGATCAGGCGCGCCATCGGCAGGCAGAAGAACGCCAGGAAGACCACCAGCGCGGGCAGGGCGAACAGGAACAGCGGGAGAGATCGCTTGGTCATGGCAGTGACGGGGGCGGTTTGGTCCAAGATTGGTGTTCTCCCCTCTCCCTTTGGGAGAGGGGCGGGGGAGAGGGCAGGCGGTTCGACATGCGGTATCGCACCGAGATGCTCCAGCCCTCTCCCCCGGCCCCTCTCCCGCGAGCGGGAGAGGGGAGAACACACGCGGCAAGCTGCAAATGCTTACCGTACTTCCTTCATGTACTGCTCGCTGAACGCCTTCTGCGCGGCGGCCATCTTGCCGAAATCGACCGGCTTGGCGCGGGCGTAGTCGGCGGCCGGCAGGAAGCGCGCTTCCACGTCCTTCGGCATCGGCACGTTACGCACCGGGCGCAGGTAGGCGTTGGCCCACAGCGCCTGGCCGGCGTCCGACAGCACGAAGTCCAGCACCTTGCGGCCCTCGGCCGGGTGGGGCGCGTTGTTGACCAGGCTCATCACGTACGGCACCACCAGCGAGCCTTCCTTCGGAATCACGAAGGCCACGTTGGCGCGGTCCTTGTAGCGGGCGCGGTAGGCGTTGAAGTCGTAGTCGAGCAGGATCGGGATTTCGCCGGACAGCACGCGGGCGTAGGCGGTCTGCTTCGGCACGATCGGCTGGTTCTTCTGCAGATCCTTGAAGAACTTGTAGGCCGGCGCGAAGTTGTCCAGCGAGCCGCCGAGGGCCTGGTTCACGGCCACGGCACCCACATAGCCGACGAAGGCGCTGGACGGGTCCAGGTAGCCGATCAGCCCCTTGTACTCCGGCTTGAGCAGGTCGGCCCACGACTGCGGCACGGGCTTGCCGCGCAGCGCATCGACGTTGACCATGAAGCCCAGCGTGCCCGAGTGGATGGCGAACCAGTTGCCCTGCGGGTCTTTCAGGCCCTCGGGGATGTCGGCCCAGTGGGCCGGCTTGTACGGCTGGGTCACGCCGTCGGCCTTGGCCTGGATGCCGAAGGTCACGCCGAGGTAGGTCACGTCCGCCACCGGGCTGGCGCGCTCTGCCACCAGCTGCGCGAGCGCCTGGCCCGAGTTCTTGTTGTCGAGCGGCACCGTCACGCCGGTCTTTTCCTTGATGGCGCGGATCTGCGCGGCCCAGTCGGCCCATTCGGGCGGGCAGTTGTAGCAGATGGCGGTCTGCGCGGCCGCGCCCTGGCTGAAGGCGACGCCGAAGGCGGTGGCCGCCACGGCAGTGGCCAGCCAGCGCAGCGGGCGGCGCCAGGAAAATTGCGTTGTCATGTCAGGCTCCCGGGTTTGAGATCGATTGGATAAGGACAGCAGGGCGGCAGGCGAAAACGGTCAGTCAGGCGATCGGTCAGATGCAGGCGGCGCGGCCACGGTGCCGGCCACGCGCAGCGCGTGGGGCAGCAGGGTCACGCTCGGGGCGGAGGCGGACAGCGCCTCCGGACGCGTGCCGGCGTGCAGGCGCTTGAGCAGCAGGCGCACGGCGGTGGCGCCGATGTCGGTATTGGGCTGCACCACGGTGGCCAGCGGCGGCTCCACCAGTGCGCCGAGCGCGATGCCGTCGTAGCCGAGCACGGAGACGTCGCGCGGCACGCGCAGGCCCAGGCGCTTGAGATCCGAAATCACGCCGATCGCCAGCAGGTCGTTGGTGCAGAAGAACGCGGTGGGCGCGGTGGCGCCGCCCATCAGCGTGCCAATCCGCTCGCTATGGCTGGCGGTATGGGAGGGCAGGTTCACGGGCGGCAGCGGCGGCAGGCCATGGGCGCGCATCGCATCCTCATAGCCGGCAAACCGTTGGCGGGCGCGGTCGGACGCCATGAACGCGCCCGACACCACCGCGATACGCCGATGGCCCGCAGCGATCAGCGCGTTCACGCCCTCGCAGGCGCTGGTGCGGTTGTCCACGGAGACCGAGTGCCGCTGGCCGGCCGGGCTGGCCTGGTTGTAGGCCAGCACGTAGGGCACGCCTTCACTGTCAAGCTGGTCGAGCACGGCGCTCTGCGCGGCGTCCGAGACGGTCAGCACCATGCCGTCCACGCGGTGGCGCAGCAAATATTCCACACGTTCGCGCTCGCGGGCGGAGTCGTAGCCGCTGGTCACCAGCATCAGCGAATAGCCGGTGGCCAGCGAGACTTCCTCGATCCCGGCCCAGCATTCGGCGAACACCGCGTTCTCCAGCGTGGGCAGCATCACGCCCAGGATGCGCGTCTGCTGCGAGCGCAGTTTGGCGCCGAGCAGGTTGGGCCGGAAGGCCAGCCGGCGCGCGGCCTCGTGCACGCGCTGGGCGGTGGTCTCCCGCACCAGCTGCGGATGGCTGAACACGCGCGAGGCCGTGGCCAACGAGACTTCGGCGGCCAGCGCCACGTCCGCCAGCGTCACGCCATTGCCGCGTTCGCCTTCGGTATCGGCAGACAGCAAAACGGAACGGCGGGCGTTGGGCATGGGCAGGTTCGGCGGATGGTCGGCGAGCAATGAAAACGTTTTCATTGAAGCGCCAAAAAATCAGGCGTCAAGGTATTCCGTCGCTGCAGTGCCGCATTTGCGGCAGGCCCGGCGGGCTTGCGCCTGATGATTCGGGGTCGATTCGGGTTGATTCGGGGTGGATTCTCCGGCCGTTTCATGACGCCGCCATGACAGCACCCATGCGCCTTTCGTCACAAAATTGCCACACAAGATCGGGAATATGCCGGACCGGGCGCATGGACCGCCGCCTTGTCGCGGGTACGGCACCGGTGTGACGCAAAGTGCACGCTGCATGGCATCCCCCCTGCAAGTGGGGGATCAAGTTGCGTCTTGGGCGCGCCGTTAGCCAACAGTGGGAGTGGCTTTTGCCCACAGCACGATCCACAGCCAGTTTGAGTGCAAGCCCTTGTCGCGACCTCTGACGCCTACTATTGCCGATTGCCTCGAACACCAACGCCTGCGGCCTGTCTTCCAGCCGATCGGGTCGCTCGCCAATGGCGAGATCATTGGCTACGAGGCCCTGATCCGCGGTCCCGCCGGGACGCCGCTGGAGAGCCCTGTTGCGCTGTTCGCTGAAGCGGCGCGTCTGGGTTGTCTGGTGCGGCTCGAGCGGCTGGCGTCACGCATCTGTATTGCCGCGTTCATGCGCGCCGGGCTCCCCGGCAAGCTCTTCATCAACTACAGCGCGGATTCGATTCGCGAGGTGGACAGCCATCGCGACGAAGTGCGCGCCTTCCTGAAAACCCACGGCATTACTTCGGACCGCATCGTCATCGAACTGACCGAGCAGGCCCCGCTGGGCTCGCTGGATAGCCTGTCGCGGGCGGTGGAGTCCATCCGTGGGCGCGGCGCCCAGTTCGCGTTGGACGACTACGGCACCGGCCACGCCAGCCTGGGGCAGTGGATCGCCCTGAAACCTGATTACGTGAAGATCGCCCGCGTGGTGGTGGATGGCGTGGCGACGTCGCCGTTCCAGCTGGAAGCGCTGCGCGCCATACGCCGGCTGGCCGATAGCAGCGGCACGGCGCTGGTGGCAGAGGGTATCGAGCAGGAAGCGGATCTGCGCATCTGCCGCGACCTTGGCATCGACTACGCGCAGGGCTACCTGCTGGCACGGCCCACGGCCGAGCCGCCGCTGACGATTTCGGAAGACGCCTTGCGCGTGATCCGTTCCGGCCCGGTGGAGGTGTTGCCGGGCGACAAGGTGTCCGAGCCGGGCACCGACCCAGCCATGCGCCTGCGGTCCGGCGAGTAAACCCGGCCGTCCTTAGCGGACGGGCGCCGGCGCCATCGACGGGCCCGCAGGGAGCGGGGAGGGTGCGCTGGGTCCGATCGGCGCGCCTGGCGCAGAAGCCATCACCGGTTCCGGCTCCGATGCCGGGATGACCTCGACGACTTCATTGGCATCGAGCGCCATGCCGGGCTCGGCGGCTTCCCCGTGCTCGGTATTTGCCCCGCCTGCCTGACTGTTCCCAGCCATCGCCGCAGAGGCACCAGTTCCCCCCGAACCTCCCGAACCTCCGGATGGCATGGCCTCCGCCTCCGTGGCCGGCAGTACCGGCCGGCGCGGCGACGGGCGCGGGGTGGCCGGCGCCTGATCAGACTTGTTCGAAGCGAACAGCCGCTGGAACCAGCCACGCACCTGCCCCGTGATCGACGTGTACCAGGTCTTCTCGTCCGCCTCCGCAAACCGCGCGCGGCCGTCGATGACCCGCAAGCGTAGCGCGCGCTGGTAGAAATCGCCGACGATGGGCAGCGCGCTATGGGCGCCCTGGCCCCAGTAGTCGCTACGCAGCGTCACGCGGCTGTCGTTGAAGCCCACCCAGGCGCCCGCCACCAATTGCGGGTGCATCAGGATGAACCAGCCGTCGGCGTTGTCCTGCGTGGTGCCGGTCTTGCCGGCCACGTCGGCGCGGATGCCGTAGCGGCTGCGGATGGCGGTGCCGGTGCCGCGGTCGATCACATCGCGCATCACATCGACCAGCGTCTCGGTGGCCGTGGCCGACAGCGCACGCTCGGGTGACGGCTCGCGGAACTGCGCCAGCACATTGCCTTCGCGGTCCTCGATGCGCGTGACCATGGTCGGCGCGATGTACAGGCCGCCGTTGGCGATGGTGCCGTAGGCCGACACCATCTCCTTGAGCGTGACCGGGCTGGTGCCCAGCGCCAGCGACGGTACGGCATCGAGCTTGCTCTCGCGCACACCCATGGCCCGCGCCAGCCGCGCCACGCGGTCTGGCCCCACGGCCTGCACGAGCTGCGCGGTGATGGTGTTCTTCGAATAGACCAGCCCGTCGCGCAGGCTCAGGGCGCGGCCCGTGGCGGGGGACTCGTCGGTCGGGCGCCAGATCTCGCCGCCGGCCAGTTGCATTTCCACCGGGTTGTCGAACAGCGTTTCCTCGGGGGCGTGGCCGTGCGCGAAGGCTTCGCCATAGACGAAGGGCTTGAACGTGGAGCCCGGCTGGCGGCGCGCCTGGGCCACGTGGTCAAAGGCATCGACCGTGAAGTCCCGGCTGCCGACCCAGGCGCGGATGGCGCCCGTGGACGGGTCCAGCGCCATGAAGCCGGCCTGTACGCGCGTTTTCTGCTGGCGCAGCGCCTGCATGAACGCGCGGTCGGCGAAGAGACGCTTGAGCGCGTCCTCCTCGCTCTGGCCGCTGGCGACGGCGTTGCGGAACTCGGGCGTCTCCCGCACGAAGGCCTGCACCAGCGCCCGGCTTTCCGCCCAGCCCGCGCGCGGCGCCCAGGCCGCGTTGGCAATCGACTGAAGCTGGTTGCCCTGGCGCGTGACCGCCTGGTTGGCCATGGCCTGGAGGCGCGAATCGATGGTCGTACGGACGACCAGCCCATCGGTATAGAGGTTGTAGTCGTTGCGATCGGCCCAGCCGATCAGCCATTTGCGTAGCTGCTGGGCGAAGTGGGCGGCCGGGCCGGGGGCCTCGGTCTGGCGCTCGAAGTCGATCCGCAATGGCCGTTTCCTGAGCGTCTCGAAGCGGCCGGCGTCGAGCTTGCCGCGCTTGACCATCTGCGCCAGCACGATGTTGCGCCGCTCCAGCGCGCGCTCGGGGTTCAGCACCGGGTTGTAGTAGCTGTTGCCCTTGAGCATGCCGATCAGCGTGGCGGCTTCCAGCACGTCGAGCTTGTCGGCGGATTTGTCGAAATAGGTGCGCGCGGCCATCTCGATGCCGAACGCGTTGTACAGGAAGGGCACCGTATTGAGATACGTCTCAAGGATCTCGTCCTTGGAGTACAGCGCCTCGATCTTGAACGCGGTGATCGCTTCCTTGAGCTTGCGCGTCATCGTCGGCGCACGGCCGATGTCTTCGGGATAGCGGTTGCGGGCCAGCTGCTGCGTGATGGTGGAGCCGCCCTGGCGGTCGCCCGAGAAGGTGTGGAACGCGGCGGAGGCGGTGCGGCGCCAGTCCAGCCCGTGGTGCTGGTAGAAGCGGTGGTCCTCGGTGGCGATCAGCGCATCGATGACATTGGGGGAGATGTCCTTGAGCCCGACCCAGTCGCGGTTGGCCCAGCGGTAGACGGCCAGTTCCTTGCCATCGGCGGAGAGTACCTGCGCTGGCTGTTCGGACTTGGCCTTGCGGATGTCGCTGATGCCCGGCGTGAACGGAATCAGGACCAGCAGATAAAGCAGGAACAGCGCCGGGATGGCCGCGAGGCCCAGCAGGACTTCGCGCCGGGTGGGACGGCGCAGCCGCTGGATTGCCGGTTGCAGGACGGGCAGCCACCGCGATTGCAGGTGGGTGCGCAGTCGAGCCAGCGGGGCGGCAAGCCTTGGCTTGACAGGTCTTCTGATGGGGTCCAGGGGCATGACGCAGGCATGTTGCGTCCGCATCACATCCGGTCCGCTCACACGCCAATCTCGAAAGGTGTGAATCCTACCAAAACCCGGGTCGGGAAAACCCGGATTTTGCATGTTTTGCGTGCGCGTATCCCCCGGTAGTAGGGTGTTGCAGTAATGCCTACGACACATTCATTTCATATTGGGTTGTAACAATCCGCCTCGCCCCCCAAAGACCCGCACGGGCATCTGGTCCAGCAAGGCGCCGCCGCGCGCGCGCCGCGACCGGAACGGGGAAGCATCTCAATGTCTTAACAAAACGAGAAACCACAGTGAAGAAAGCTCTATTTGCCCTGGCGGCAGCCGCTACCTGCGCAACGTCCGGCGCAGCCCTCGCCCAGTCCGCATCCAACGTCACGCTGTATGGCATCGTCGACGCCGGCGTAGAAGTGGCGACCCACGTGCCGGGCGGCAATGGTCAGACGGCCGTGCGCATGAACTCGGGCAACCTGTCCGGCTCGCGCTGGGGCCTGCGTGGCGTGGAAGACCTCGGTGGCGGCCTGAAGGGCATCTTCACCCTGGAATCGGGCTTCGATATCGACACCGGCGTGTCCGGCCAGGGCAACCGCCTGTTCGGTCGCCAGGCTTTCGTCGGCCTGCAAGGCAGCTTCGGCGCCGTGACCCTGGGTCGCCAGCAGAACTCGCTGTACGACCTGTTCGGTGCCTATGACCCGATGGGCGTGGGCCCGCGCTACTCGCTGAACAGCGTCGATTCGGGCTTCAACGGCCGCGCCGACAACGCCCTGAAGTACACCGGCAAGTTCGGCGGCCTGACCGCCACGGCCTTCTACAGCACGGGCCGTGACGCCGTGGCTGGCTCGCCGGGCGAACTGCCGGGCGACTACAAGGCTGGCCGCAACGTGGGCGCAGGCGTGGCCTACACCGCCGGCGGCTTCTCGATCGGCACGGCGTATGACCAGTACCAGGGCGCCACGTCGGCTACGTCCGACCGCGCTGCCAAGCGCCTGGCCGTGGGCTCGTCGTACGACTTCGGCGTGGCCAAGGTGTTTGCCGGCTACCGCTGGATGCGCGATGACGGCATCGCTACCGCAGCCACGGCAGCGACCCGCAGCAACGTCTACTGGCTCGGCGGCCTGTACCGCGTGACGCCGGCCCTGTCGCTGACCGGCGCCGCGTACTACACCGATGCCAACGACAGCGGCAACGATCCGTGGATGTTTGTCCTGTCGGCCGACTACTCGTTCTCGAAGCGTACGGACGCTTACCTGAACGTTGGCTACGTG
This sequence comes from Cupriavidus sp. 10L43_2, assembly GCF_056395265.1. Lineage (NCBI taxonomy): Bacteria > Pseudomonadati > Pseudomonadota > Betaproteobacteria > Burkholderiales > Burkholderiaceae > Cupriavidus > Cupriavidus sp. 10L43_2. Next base: position 13,804 of record NZ_JBFTJE010000004.1, on the reverse strand, counting down.
CGCAACAAGGGCACGTCCAACCTGGGCCTGAGCGGTGTTGGCACGGCTGTGGCCGGCCAGAACCAGACCGGCGCAGTCGTCGGCGTGCGTCATCGCTTCTAAGCACCACGCTTGAGCGAGAGCCGGCAGGCGAGGCCTTTCCCCTCGTCCTGCCGGAAAGCACAACGCCCCTTACCCGGCTTGGCGGGAAGGGGCGTTCTGCTTTTTGTGTTCGGTATTGGGGGCGGCGCGGAAATGGATCAGATGGGACGGGCGTGGCTCGCGTCCTCGGCGCGCAGGCGCTCCAGCGCCTTGGTCAACATCGCACCCTCTTCGGCTTCAGCGGTGTGGCACAGCGTGTTGATGGCCTGATGCAACTGCGTCTTGTCGTGCGGCGACAGCATGTCGGCGGCTTCCATGGCCTCCAGCTCCTTGCCAACGCGCTTGGCAAGCTTACGCACGAATTCCGGGTCGAGCTGCCCCTGGCTGGCACCATGGGCAAGGTGATAGACGAGGGCAGCTAGGCCCTCTGGTGTCGTTTCCGTCACGGCAATGGGATGGCGTTTCATGGCAACTCCGAGTTAAGGGCCGTTTCATTCTAACGATGGATCAGGTCGCATAGTTTTCGAAATTTGTGTCAGCAGAGGCTGGATGTGCGTGATGCTGCCCGCTGGCGACTTATTACGGAAATATTGCGTGCGCAGAATGTCATCTTGTCGCGTCCGCTGTATATATCGCACTGAATAATGCGACCGGAGGGGTTGCCACGGGCCCGACAAAACACCGCCTGACCGATATCCACGGCAAGCCATAGAGCTACCGGGATGGGTCGGGTGGATTGCCAAGCAAGCGGGGAATCGGAGCCGTCCTAAGGACGGCTCTATTTGTTTGTGCGCCGGCACATTTCCATTGCAGTCCCACGACGATTCGGAAGCCGCGGCGGGAAACTCCCCGCACGCCGCGCGAATTCAGAGAACTGCTATAGACCGCCTCAATCGCGTCACGTGATGCTGTGTGCTCTTACCATGAATGGAAGAGGACATGATGCGAAACGACAAGCGGCACATGCTGGATGGGGCGAGCCGCACCGGCACTGGTGGCTGGCTGATCGCCACCAGCGATTCTACAAACATGGGCAAACGTCTTGGTCTGGAAGGGGATCACGCCACGTGCCCCGCCTGCAAGGTCGGCGGTCCCGTCTACAACGATTGCGATCCGCGCTGGACCGACATGGGGAAATCCGTGCTGGTGGAAGGCGCGCGCGTGTATTGCCAATGCAAGGAAAAGCCGCGGGTGTTTGCATCGCAGTTCACGATGTCCACGGAGGTCACGAGCGGCGGGCGCGCCGGTGAGCATGTGGGGGGAACATCGGAAAAACCGCAAGCCCACAACAAGCTGGCGAGTGAGCCTAGCGGTGAAGCCCGCCCCGATGCTTCGAGTCGCGCCGCCTACGCGGCCGACCCGACGATGATCTGCCCCAATATGACCAATGCCGAATTCCATGCCACGGTATTGCGGGTTCGTGACATCGCCGTTGCGCATATGGACCAGCGGTTGATTGAGTTGCAACGCTGGAACGAGGCGGATCAGGAACGGGTTCGCATGTGGTTTGTGGACGCTACCCCGGATATTCGAAAGCGCCTGCGCGAGGGGATTCAGCGAATTCGGCAACTCTCCCTCGGGTTGACAGAACGGAATTTCTGCCGCTTCAGCGAAGAAGTCATGCGTAAAGTAGGTTGTATCCCGGCGGCGAGAGAAGGGGACGAGCCGGCGTGGGCAAGCGTATGCAAGGCCGACAAGACGTTTACGATTTTTATCGGTGTCACATATTGCTACTTACCGATCGAAGCCATCCGCCATAGAGGTGTGGTGGAGCCTGACGACAGCATGGTCACGGTCTTTGTTCATGAAGTTTCTCATTTTCCCGCCGCGATGGATAGCGCGGATACCTATTCGAGTATCAAGATTTCCCGCCTACTATCAAAGTATCGAAATAAATTTCTATTTAATAATTCCGACAGCATTGCTGCATATATATCGAATGTCTCCGATTAACGGCATCGTAATCATGGTAAATATGAAAAAACTAATGGCAGCTTTCATCTTCGCTCTAACAAGCTTGAATGTCGCTGCCTGCATCGTCTATGAGAGGCAATATCGCGTTCACTTCGAACCGGGATCCGCAACGGTAACCGCGAAGGAGATCAAGCGATTCGCCGAATGGCGAATCGCAACCCGGAAGTATTTCTTCTCAGGTTTCGACGTGTACCTGACGGCTTGGGAAAGCGAGGATGGATCTCGTGAACTGGCAACGGCCAGGGTCGAACAGGTTCGCAATCTGCTGCTGAAATTCGGCCTCAGTGCCAATAATGTGAAGGACACGGAATTCCGGCCCATTTATGCGGCGTCCGTGCATTACGGTCCGGACCTGGTGCGGATCGATGTGGATGCGCGTTGTCCGAACTATTGCTGCCGCGACGAGAAATGCTGCCCTGCGTGGCGGGCTGCGGAGGAGGCTGCCAGGTAGACCCCGGTTCGCCCCCAGTTCGCCGCAATATCACCTGGATATTGCGGCGAACGGCATTGATAGCGGGGATCCTCGCCGCCAAAAACAGAGCCGCCTCAAAGACGGCTCTGTTAATCCTTCGTTCTCCCAAACCTACGGCAAACAAGGCGCCGCCATCGCCGCCCCCTGCCGCAGGGCCTTGTTGGTGTCTGAGTCGTCCGCCCCCAGCGTGTTGTCGGTGAACTTGCAGCCGTAGTTGGCGTTGGCCACTACCGATGGCGTCAGCACGTCGTCGCCGGCGGGTGGGGTGCCGGTTTGCTCCCAGGCCACCATGTCGTCGAACGCGCGCACCTGCTCGGCCACGGTGAAATCGCAGTGGCTGATGCCCCGGATCGCGCGCTGGACCAGCCATTTCGCCGTGCCGTTGGCGTCCGCGCGGCGCTTGTAGATCTGCTCCATGCTGAAGGGCACGTACATGTCGCCCAGCGTGTGCAGCGTCAGCACCGGCACGCTGATCTGCGCGGCCGTTTTCGGAATCCAGCGCAGGCCGTCGCGGCGCAGGCGGTTGGCGTCGGCCACCGGCTTCACGCGGAAGATCGAGGTGTTGATCGCCTGCTCCTCGGGCGTCAGCGCCGCGTCGTCATCCATCTGGAAGGTCAGGCCGGTGGTGTCCACCACGTTCTGCGTCAGCACGCCGTTGACCGTGCCATCCTGGCCGAAGGTGCTCCAGACCGCGTCCTGCAGGCTCTTGGAGGCGGGGCTGCCGCTGAAGCCGATGGCGAACATCGGCCGCTCGCCGCCGGTCAGGTTCTTGACGATCTGGCGGAGTTTCTCGCCCTGGCCCGTGTTGGTGACCGGGTAGGTGGTGAACAGCGCCGCCTGCACCGAGGTCACGATCTGCGCCCAGTTGCTCACGGGCCAGGACGTGGCCGGCACGTTGGCCAGCAGTTGGGCGGCGGTCTGGTAGCCGCCGAAGTAGTTGAACAGCTCGGTGTCGCCCACCACGCCGCACATCGGCACCGCGCCGTGGTACGTGACCTTGTGGTTGGCCGTGGCGATCGTCTCGGCTTCCACGGCTGCCGCGCTGACATGGCCGCCCATCGAATGGCCGATGATGTACACGCGCGTCGGCGCGGCCAGCGTGCGGCCGTTCTGTTTGGCGATGTTGACGAAGGCCAGCGCGAGCGCGTTCGTGTCTTCCACACCGGCCCGCACGTCATAGTAATTCGTTGAATAACTGGACGCGGCCCAGGCATAGCCGGCTTCCAGCAGGTGACGGCGGATGCTTGGCGGATTGACGTCGAGCGCGTTGCCGGTGCCGGCGTAGCCATGCGCATACATCACGAGCTTGCCGTTCCAGGCCGCAGGTACCTCGACCATGTAGCCGGCCTTGCCGAGCACGCCGGACCAGCGGTCGGCGGCGGGTGCGCCCGCCATCGGCGTGAATTTCTGCGTCACGGCGGCGGTGTCGATGGTGAACGTGCGGGTGTCCTGCGGCCGCGCGTCCTCGGGCTGCACGGTGGGCGGCGGGGTTTCGGCGACAGGCGGAGCGGGTGGTGGATCGTCACTACCGCCGCATCCCGACAAGAGGAGGCCGGCCACGACGAACAGGGCTGCCTGCGAAACAGCTCGATGCATGATGTCTCCTTGGAATTCGTTTTTATTCGATAAGTGAAGCCGCGTCACTGTAGCGCTGGCGCACGCGGCATCCAACATCTCAAACGGGTGTAAGAATTGGTGCAGCGCATCGATTGATGCAATGCATCAGGGTCATTGAACATCACAATTGGCGCCGTGGCAGGCGGGCCAAATAAGATGGCGCGGCGCCCCCTCACTTGCCTGTTTTCAGGCATTTCCGAGGACCCACAAAATGGCTCGATTCAGACGATTCGCACTCAGACCCGTCGCTTACGGCCTTGCTGCCCTGTTTTCCCTCTCCGCCGGTGCCCAGACCATGACGCGCGACAACGGCGCGCCCATCGGCGACAACCAGAACTCCCAGACCGCCGGCCCGAACGGTCCCACGCTGCTGCAGGACGTCCACCTGATCGAGAAGCTCCAGCGCTTCCATCGGGAGCGGATTCCCGAGCGCGTGGTGCACGCACGCGGCACTGCAGCACAGGGAGAATTTGTGTCCGAAGGCGATTTTTCGGACCTGACTACCGCCAAGGTGTTCGCCGGGGCTGGCAAGCGCACGCCGGTCACGGTGCGGTTCTCGACGGTGATCCACGGCAAGGGATCGCCCGAGACCGTGCGCGATCCGCGCGGCTTCGCCACCAAGTTCTACACGGACGAGGGCAACTGGGACCTGGTGGGCAACCACACGCCCATCTTCTTTATCCGTGACGCGATCAAGTTCCCGGACATGGTTCACTCGCTGAAGCCGTCGCCCGTGACCAACCTGCAGGACCCGAACCGTTTCTTCGACTTCTTCAGCAGCGTGCCGGAGAGCACCCATATGCTGACGCAGCTCTATTCGGACCTCGGCATCCCGGCGTCGTACCGGATGATGCAGGGCAACAGCGTGCACGCGTACAAGCTGATCAACGCCAAGGGCGAGGTGCACTACGCCAAGTTCCAGTGGCGTCCGCGCCAGGGCGAGAAATATCTCACCCGGGCAGAGGCCGCGAAGATCCAGGGCGCCGACTTCAACAACCTCACCAGCGATCTGTTCGGCGCCATCCAGCGGGGCGATTTCCCGAAATGGGACTTCTACGTGCAGCTGATGAAGCCCGAGGATCTCGGCAAATATCGATTCGATCCACTCGATTCGACCAAGGTCTGGCCCGACGTGCCGTTCCGCAAGCTCGGCACCATGACGCTGAATACCGTGCCGGAGAATTTCTTCGAGACCTCGGAGATGTCGGCCTTCGCGCCGTCGAACCTTGTGCCGGGCATTGAGCCGTCCGAAGACCGCATGCTGCAGGGCCGGCTGTTCTCGTACTACGACGCGCAGACGTACCGGCTCGGCGCCAACAAGCAGAAGCTGCCGGTCAACCGTCCGCGCGTCGCGGTCCGCAACTACAACAGCGACGGGCATGGCGATATCGGCGGCACGACGGGCGATATCAACTACCAGCCGTCGCGGATGGCCGGGGCGTATTCCGACAATCCGCACTATCGCTTTGCACGCACGCCGCTGGCGGGCATGACCCAGCAGGCGCCGATCGCTCGCACGGACAACTTCACGCAAGCCGGCGACTACTATCGCAAGTTGTCCAAATCGGGGCAGGAGAACCTGATCGGCAACCTGGCGGCCGACCTCGGCGTGGTGAAGCATGCGGAAGTGAAGCAGATCATGCTGAGCCACTTCTACAAGGCCGATGCCGACTATGGCCAGCGGCTGACCAAGGCGGTCAGCGGCGATCTTGCCGATGTGCAACGACGCGCCGCGCTGCTGAAGGACTGATGGCGTGACGCCACGCCGTTAGGAGAACGGCGGGCGGCGGCCCCGCTAGCTGTCTCAGGGCGCCTCCGGGGCCGCCGCCGCAATCTCGCGCACCTGCCGCATTACCCCTTCGGCAAACAGCACCGGCCCGCGCACCGGCACGCCGGCCGTGCGCAGGGCGTGCGCGGTCCACGTATTGCAGGTGTAGAAGCCCGCGTAGGTGGCCGTGGCCGCGAAATACAGGCCGCCTTCGTAGGGACCATCCCCGAGGCCGATGGGCTTGTCCGACGCGTCCGTCTGCACCGCATCGCCAAGAAACTCGCGCAATTGCGAGATGCCGGCTTCGTCGAGCGCGAGCCGCACCACGTTACCGGCGCCGTAGGCCGCCGCTGGGGTATCCCGCAGGATCGTCAGCAGGATGGCGCCTTCTCCGGGGAACAGCGCCGAGATCAGCGTCATCGGGCCGCGCTCGCGGCTCAGCAGGTATTGACGATCCCCAAATCCAAAACACAGAAAACGCGAGCCGGCGTAGCCCACGGTCAGCCGCAGCAGACGCGCATCGGCGTCCTCGGTGCGGATGCAGAGTTCGGTGTGCCAGTCGCCTTCCACGACGTCGATGGTGGTGACCGGCGTGACCGGGGCGGCAGCAGGCGTGGCGTTGCAGCCTGCCAGCGTGGCGGCCATTGCGCTGCCGACGAGCCACCGGCACGCGCGCATCACGATGGCGCCACTGTCCGTTCGATCATGCCGATCATCGCCGCGCGGAATGCGTCGGCGTCCGCGCCGGATGCGATGGCCAGCGCGGTGCGGTCGAAGGCGGCCGAGAGCAGGGCGGCCAGCGCATCGATCGGCGTGCCGCCGGGCAGCCCGTGGCCGACCGCCATCGCCAGACCCTCGCGCAGCGTGCGGCCCGCGTGGGCGGCATCGAGCGCGAACATCGCTTCGGTGCCGAGCACGGCCGGTCCGTCGATCAGCAACAGCCGGGTGCGGCCCGGCACCGTCATGGCGGCCAGATAGGCCTCGCTGCCGGCGATCAAGGCCGCGCGCACCGGCAGCGCGTCCGGCGCGGCCAGCTCGATCTCCCCGGCCACGGCGCGCGCCTCCTCCTCCAGGATGGCGCGGAACAGGTCCTGCTTGTCCGCGAAATGGTGATAGAGCGCGCCGCGCGTGATGTCTGCCGCCGCCACAATCTCGGGCGTGGAAGTGGCCGCATAGCCCTTTTCGACAAACAGCTTGCGCGCGGCGGATAGCAGGGCAGCGCGCGTCGCTTCTGTCCGTTCCTGGTTCGAACGGGTCTTTTTACTTTGCATACATACAGCCTGTATGTTATAAATTACGGAAAGATACAGGCTGTATGTTATGCGATCCGCGCCCGGCCGGCGCGCCACAACGGAGATTTGCGATGAAAACAACGAGTTACTACCCGGTGATCATGACCACGAACGTGGCGGAGACGGTGGCGTTCTACACGCAGCACGTGGATTTCCGCCCGCTGTTCGAGAGCGACTGGTACGTGCACCTGCAGTCCAACGCCGACGCGCGCACGAACCTCGCCATTCTCGATTGCACGCATGAGACGATTCCCACCCCGGCGCGCGGCCAGCGGGCGGCGGGGCTGCTGCTCAACTTCGAAGTGGAGGATGTGGACGCGGTGCACGCCCGCATGCAGGCGGCGGGGTTGCCGATCCTGCTGTCGTTGCGCGACGAAGCGTTCGGCCAGCGCCATTTCATTACCGTGGACCCCAGCGGCGTGATGCTGGACATCATCCAGCCCATTCCGCCGAGCCCCGAGTTCGCGGCGATGTACGACGCCAGCGCATTGCCGGGCTAATACCTCGACACTTCAGCCCCCGAGCGCCCAGCCTGCCGCCGCGCAGGCCAGCACCACGGCCCACGGCGGCAGCCGCCACGCGGCCAAGGCCACCAGTGCCAGCAGCGCGAGCGCGAAGTCCGCCGGGACGTGGATCGCGCTGGTCCAGACCGGCGAGTACAGCGCCGCCACCAGCAGGCCGACCACGGCGGCGTTCACCCCGGCCAGCGCCGCCTGCGTGCCGGCGTTGCGGCGCAGCCGCTCCCAGAACGGCAGCGCGCCAAAGACCAGCAGGAACGATGGCGCGAAGATCGCCACGAGGCAGAGCATGGCGCCCGCCCATCCTGAGGGGGCCGTTTGCATCGCGCCGCCGAGGAAGGCGGCGAACGTGAACAGCGGGCCCGGCACGGCCTGCGCGGCGCCATAGCCGGCCAGGAAGGTGTCGTTGTCGACCCAGCCCGTAGGCACCACGGCCGCCTGGAGCAGCGGCAGCACCACGTGGCCGCCGCCGAACACCAGCGCGCCGGCCCGGTAGAAGGCATCGAACATTGCCAACGGCTGGCTCGGAAACAGCCGATGGGCCAGCGGCAGCGCCACCAGCAATACGACGAACGCCAGCAGGAAGGCCGCGCCGGCACGCTGGCCGATGGGCACCGGCAGCGCCGCGTGCGGCTGCGCCTGCGCGGGCCGGAACCAGCGCGCGCCGGCCAGCCCCGCCGCCAGCATCACGGCCACCTGGCACCACGGCGACGGCACGACGATGACCGCCGTCGCCGCCAGCGCCATCACGCTCAGGCGCGGCGCGTCCGGGCAGAGCGAACGCGCCATGCCCCATACGGCCTGCGCCACCACGGCCACCGCCGCCACCTTCAGGCCGTGCAGCAGGCCTTCCGGCACATGGTTGCCGGTGGCCGACAGCCCCATCGCCAGCACGATCAGCGCGATGGCCGATGGCATGGTGAAGCCCAGCCATGCCGCCAGCGCGCCCCGGTAGCCGGCCCGGGACAGCCCGATCACCATGCCGACCTGGCTGCTGGCCGGCCCGGGCAGGAACTGGCAGAGCGCGACGATATCGGAATAGGCTTGCTCGCTGAACCAGCGCCGCCGCGTGACGAAGGCCTCCCGGAAATAGCCGAGATGCGCCACCGGGCCGCCGAACGACGTCAGCCCCAGCCGCAGGAAGATCAGGAAGACCGCCCAGGCGTTGCCGCGGGCGTCTGTGTGTTCGAGGTCTGGCACGGCACTCATGGCGATTGGGGGGGCGGCGTCTGGCCCTCGGCGGGGCGGATGGTGGCGAGCAGCCCGGTGCGGCCGCTGCTGGTGAGGTTATCGAAAGTTAATGACAGGCCGTGCAGCGTGGCCACGCGCCGGGCGATGGAGATGCCCAGCCCGTTGCCCTGTTCACGCTGCCCGACGCCCCGGAAGAAGCGGTCGCCCAGGCGCGGCAGCAGGCCGGGCGCCACGCCGGGGCCGTGGTCGGACACCGTGATCGCGTCTGGGGCGAAGGCCAGCGTCACCAGCGTGCCGGCGGGGCTGTAGCGGATGGCGTTGTCCATCAGGTTGCGGAGCATGATGCCGAGCAGTGCCGGATCGCCACACACCGGCAGGGGCGGGTGGATGGCCGCCGGCCACGTGACCTCCATGTCCACCTGGCGACGCTCGGACAGCGTCAGGCAATCGGACAGCACCTGCTGGACGATCTCGCGCCAGTCCACCGCCGCGCGCACCGGCTGCGTGTCCTCGTCCTCGAGCCGGCTCATGGTCAGCAGTTGGGACACCAGATGGCTCAGCCGGTCGATGCCGGCCTCCACGTTCGCAGCGGCCTGCGCGCGTTCCTCGGGATCGTTCGACTGGCGCGCCACGTCCCACTGCGCCTTGAGCGCGGCCAGCGGGGTGCGCATCTCGTGTGCGGCATCGGCGGTGAGCTGGCGTTCGTGCTCGATCAGCGCCGAGACGCGGTGGAGCAGGGTGTTCATCGCGCCGACCAACGGCGCCAGTTCCGGCGGCACATCGGCCAATTCCAACGGCGCGGGGTCGCCGGGGGCGCGCGCGGCGATGGCAGTGGAGAGCGCGCGCAGCGGCCGCAGCGTGGCGCGCACGGCCCACACCACCAGCGCCATCAGCAGCGGCACGCCCAGCACCCACGGCAGCACCTGGGCCTGGAGGTAGGACACCACCAGTTCCTCGCGCTCGGCCTGGATCTGTCCGACGCAGACGCGCCAGCCTTCCACCGGATCGTCGAGGTAGTAGAGCCGCCACGGCACACCGTCGATGGAGACGTTGGTGAAGCCCTTCACACGCGGCGCGCGGGGCAGGCGGTCGCCGTCCGGATCGATATGCAGCGGCTCGCCGCCGGGCCGCCACGCGGCGATGGCGAGGTCGCCCAGGCCCGCGTCACCCATGTCGCCCAGATCGGCATCGCCGGGCAGGGGACCGTTCTGGGGCGGCGGCTGCGGCACCGCGCCCACATTGATCAGCGGCAGCACGGCCTGCATCTGCTGGGCCATGCGCACCATGGCGGTGTCGTACAGCTCGTTGATCTCCTCCTGTGTGCTGAGGTAGATCAGCACGCTGGTGAGGCTCCAGGCGAGGGCCACCCCCACCAGCACGGCCAGGATCAGGCGCCGCTGCAGGGTCATGCGTCGTCTCCGGGGCTGGCGATGGCTTCCGGCGTGCCGAGCGTGTAGCCGGCGCCGCGCAGGGTGCGGACGATGCCGGGGTGGATCTTCCGGCGCAAATGATGGATGTGGACCTCGAGCGTGTTGCTCTCCGAACCCTGTTCCCAGGCGTAGAGCTTTTCGCGCAGGAATTCGCGCGTCAGCACGCGGCTCGGGTGCGCCAGGAGCACCTCGAGCAGCATGGCCTCGCGGGCAGTCAGGTCCACGGGCTGGCCCTGCCACGTAGCTTGTCGGGCAGCCGGCTGGTAGGCCAGCGCGCCGTGGTGCCAGACCGGCTCGGGCATGCCCGCGCTGCGTCGCGTGACGGCGCGCAGCCGGGCGGCGAGTTCGTCGAGATCGACGGGCTTGATCAGGTAGTCGTCGGCGCCGGCATCGAGGCCGCCGATGCGGCTGGACACCGCATCCCGCGCGGTCAGCATCAGCACCGGCGTCTGGCAGCCCTGCTGGCGCCAGCGGGCGAGCAGGGCCACGCCGTCGTCGTCGGGCAGGCCGAGGTCGAGCACCACGGCGTCGTATTGCATGTTGGCGATGGCGCGCTCCGCCTCCGCGCCGGTGGTGAACCAGTCCACGGCATGCCCCTTGAGCTTCAGCCCGCGTTGCAGGCCGTCGCCGAGCATGGGGTCGTCTTCAACGATAAGGATTCTCATCTTGGGTGCGAAAAAGGACGCATACGGCACGGGGAACGGCGTGAAGCGTAGCACCGCGCGGGCGGCGTCGCACGCTTAATGTGGGATTAAGGTTGCTCTCCTAACCTGCGCGCTCGTCTCACCCAGTCCCCCCGCGCGCATGCCGCAATCGCAGTCTCATCCGCAGTCCCCCTCCCTGTCCACTCAGCAGCCCGCCGTCACCCCGGCCCGTCCGCTGGAGGGCTGGCGCCTGGGCGCCTGGTCGCCAGCCATGGCCTGGGCCGCTGCGTTCATCGCCGTGGCGCTGCTGGTCTGGTTCGGCACGCTCGGCATGCGGCACCTGCTGGGGCCGGACGAGGGCCGCTACGGCGAAATCTCGCGCGAGATGCTCGCCACCGGCGACTGGGTCACCATCCGCTACGACGCGCTGAAGTACTTCGAGAAGCCGCCGTTCCACATGTGGGTCACGGCGCTGACGTACGCGCTGTGGGGCGTGGGCGAATGGCAGGCGCGGCTTTGCGTGGCGCTGGCCGGGCTGGCTGGCATCGTCATGTCGATGCTGGCGACGTGGCGCTGGTTCGGCATCCGCGCGGCGGCGTTCACGGGACTGGCCCTGCTGGCGGCGCCGATGTGGAGCGTGGCCGCGCATTTCAACACCCTCGACATGACGCTGGCCGGCGTAATGGCCTGCGTGCTCGCCTGCATGATGCTGGCGCAGCATCCCGCCGCTTCGGCCAGCGCGCGGCGCGGCTGGATGCTCGCCTGCTGGGCGGCGATGGGCGCCGCCGTGCTGACCAAGGGGCTGGTGGGCGTAGCGCTGCCGGGGCTGGTCCTCGTTATCTATATAGGCATCACGCGCGACTGGCGCTTGTGGCGTTGGCTGCACGTATTCACCGGCATGCTGGTGCTGCTGGCCGTGGCCGTGCCGTGGTTCTGGCTCGTATCGGTGCGGAACCCGGAATTCCTGCATTTCTTCTTTATCCACGAACACTGGCAGCGCTATACCTCGGGCGTCCACTCGCGGCCGGGGCCGATCTGGTACTTCCTGCCACTGGTGGTGGGCGGCTTCCTGCCGTGGGTGGGACTGTTCCCGCGCCTGTGGCGTGCCATCGGTACGCCGCCGGTCGATGAGCCGGATGATGCGGCGGAGCGCTTCCGCCCGGCGCTGCTGGCCGGCATCTGGGCCATCGCCATTTTCGTGTTCTTCAGCCTGTCGCGTTCGAAGCTGCCGGGCTACATCGTGCCCGTGATCCCGGCGATGGGCATCCTGGCCGGCGTGGCGCTGGACCGCCTCGACGTGCGCGCCTGGCGGCGCCAGCTCGGCGGCATGGCCATCGTGGCCGCGTGCGGCCTGCTGGCCAGCCCGGTGGTGGCCACGCTCAACGCCAACCATACGCCGAACGCCTTCTATCGCGCCTATGCGATCTGGGCAGCGGCGGCGTTCGTGGTGATGCTGCTGGGCATTGCCGCCGCGCGCTGGCTGCTGCGGCGCGGCGTGCTGCCCAGCGTGGCCGTGTATGCGCTCGGCATGTACCTGGGCTTCACGGTGGCGCTGGTCGGCCATGAAACCGTGGGCGGCCCGGCGTCCGGCGCGGACATCGCCCCGCTGGTCCAGCAGGAGCTCACCCCGGGCATGCCGTTCTATGGCGTGAAGATGCTCGATCACACCCTGCCGTTCTACGTCCAGCACCCGCTGACCATGGTGGCGGAGGCGGACGAACTGTCCTTCGGCACCGAGGTGGAGCCGGAGCGCTGGCTGCCCGATATGGCCGCGTTCGCCAAGGTCTGGCGCAACGGCCAGCCCGCCATGGCCGTGATGTCGCCGGAGAACTATCTGGCGCTGTCGCCCACGCTGCCGCTGTACGTGGTGGCGCGCGACTGGCGCCGGGTGGTGGTGACCAACGTGCCCACCCCGAGCCCGACGTCGCGCTGACCGGCTTTCCTGCTTACCTTTCTGTTCCTGTCTGAAACCATGCATCCCAAGCGAGTCCTGATTCTTGGCGTCAACGGCTTTATCGGCCATCACCTCACGCGCCGCATCCTCGAGACCACCAACTGGGAGGTCTACGGCATGGACATGGCCTCCGACCGCCTCGGCGATCTCGTGAACCATCCGCGCCTGCACTTCTCCGAAGGTGACATCACCATCAACAAGGAGTGGATCGAGTACAACATCCGCAAGTGCGACGTGGTGCTGCCGCTGGTGGCCATCGCCACCCCGGCCACCTACGTGCGTCACCCGCTGCGCGTGTTCGAGCTCGATTTCGAAGCCAACCTGCCGATGGTCCGCGCGGCCGTGAAGTACAAGAAGCACCTGGTGTTCCCGTCGACCTCCGAGGTCTACGGCATGTGCGCCGACGATGAGTTCGACCCGGAAGCGTCCCCGCTGGTCTACGGCCCGATCAACAAGCCGCGCTGGATCTACGCCTGCTCCAAGCAGCTGATGGACCGCGTGATCCACGCCTATGGCATGGAGGAAGGGCTGAACTACACGCTGTTCCGCCCGTTCAACTGGATCGGCGCCGGGCTGGATTCGATCTTCGAGTCGAAGGAAGGCTCCTCGCGCGTGGTGACGCAGTTCCTGGGCCATATCGTCCGGGGCGAGCCGATCAAGCTGGTCGATGGCGGCGCCCAGAAGCGCGCGTTCGCCGATATTTCGGACGGCATCTCGGCCCTGATGCAGATCATCGAGAACAAGAACGGCGTGGCCAGCGGCAAGATCTTCAACATCGGCAACCCGGCCAACATCCACTCGGTGCGCGAACTGGCCGAGATGATGCTCAAGATGGCTGCCGACTACCCCGAGTACGCCGAAGA